>NZ_JAYLLH010000008.1:0-159095 GCF_035818635.1 Mesobacterium hydrothermale
CGTCCCGTCGTGCGCCTCAGCGCCGCCGGTGAAGGGGCTTTTACGGTTACCCAACAAAACCCGCAACCCCTTTTTTTCGTTTTTCTGTCACAAACCTGCGGAAATCCTGTGCATATCAAACAAATCAAAGGCTTAGATAATACTTTTTCTTTGAACGCCGCTCCGCTCGTGCCCAAAATCGCGCCGTCAAACCGCCCTCGCGCGACTCATTTTTCCGCATCGCAGCGTTTGCGAGCGCAGCATCGCCGATTTTTTCGAAATTTTGCTACCTGACTCACCGTTTTCTTTCCCAATCCGGGCCGGTGACTCGGCCAGACCGGCATCGAAACCCGCGAAAGACCGGGAATCACGCATCAACGTGCAAGGTTTGAACGGGACACAACGGCGCTTCCCCGCGATTCCTGCGATCGCACCCGACGCAATCAGGCGGCCAGCCTTCCGCACGCGGGGCGTCCCGTCATGGGGCACAGGAAGCGATGTCTGGCTCAGGAAGGCCGTTGCAGGCTGCACCCCTCCTCCAAGTCAGTGCCGTGCTGACCCTGCGCCGTGCACGCGCATGTCGCTTGCAAGGGATCGGCAGTAACCGCAGTGGGCGCCGGTATCAGGCTCACACGGGGCAACGAACATGGGCAACGACCACGGAGCGTGGTGTGGATCAGCCGTTCGCCAGGAAAGGGAATGGTGGGTGATAAGAGATTTGAACTCCTGACATCTTCGATGTGAACGAAGCGCTCTACCACTGAGCTAATCACCCATTGGCGTGGGGTTTACCGCCCCCGTTCGGCGGGATCAAGAGGCCTGTTTGCCCGGTACTTCATAAAATTCTTGCGAAACCGTCCCCGCAAAGGGCGAAATGCGTGACCAATCCGCATCACACCGGGTTTCGATGAACATCTGGGGTGCTTGAAAGCGCGAATCGCGTGTTGCAAAATACGCCCAGCACATCAAGGGGCCAAAGCGGGACCAAAACCTGCCCCCCAGACCAAAGAGGTAACACCCATGAGCATCCGTCATATCCTTGCAGCTGCCGCGATCACCACGCTTGCCGCCCCCGCCTTTGCCGGCGGCCTGGCAGACCCGATTGTCGAGCCGATCATCGACATGGAAACCGTGATCGACGACGCCAGCCAGAACCCCTCCATCGGCGCAACCGCGCTGGTGCTGCTGTCGACCCTGATCGTCGTGGGCGCAGCAGTGTCGAACTGAGCGCGCTGGCCGAAGGCTGAAACGCAAAACGCCGTGTCCTGCGACACGGCGTTTTCATTTCTAAGGGTGGCCGGGCGGGATGCCCCACCCTGCCCGGTCAGTGCGCCACCGCGCTTTCGCCACCGGTGCCCTTTGCCAGCGCCTTGGCGGCGGCCTCTTCGGCCTCTTCATCCCATTCGACGGGTTCGGGCGTGCCGATCAGGGCCAGCTTCAGCACTTCGGACACGTGACGCACCGGGATGATTTCCAGCCCTTCCTTCACGTTGTCCGGCAGTTCCGCCAGGTCCTTTTCGTTTTCCTGCGGGATCAGCACGGTCTTCACGCCGCCGCGCAGCGCTGCGAGCAGTTTCTCCTTCAGCCCGCCAATCGCCGTTGCATTGCCGCGCAGCGTGACCTCGCCCGTCATGGCGATGTCCTTGCGCACCGGGATCCCGGTCAGAACCGACACGATTGCCGTCACCATGGCAAGACCGGCCGATGGGCCATCCTTGGGCGTTGCGCCATCGGGCACGTGCACGTGGATGTCCCACTTGTCGAACTTCGGCGGCTTCACCCCGATCTGAGGTGCAATCGACCGGACATAGCTGCTGGCCGCGTCGATCGATTCCTTCATCACGTCGCCCAGCTTGCCGGTGGTCTTCATCCGGCCCTTGCCCGGCAGGCGCAGCGCTTCGATCTGCAGAAGGTCTCCGCCGACGCTGGTATAGGCCAGCCCGGTCACGACCCCCACCTGGTGCTCTTCCTCGGCAAGGCCATAGCGGTGCTTGCGCACCCCGAGGAACTGATCGAGGTTGTCCGCGTCGACCACGACCTTGTCGGTTTCACCCTTGACGATCTTGGTCACCGCCTTGCGGGCCAGCTTTGCCAATTCGCGCTCCAGGTTCCGCACCCCGGCCTCGCGGGTATAGTAGCGGATCACGTCGGTCAGCGCGCCATCGGTCACCTCGAACTCGCCCTTGCGCAGGCCGTGGTTCTTGATCTGCTTGGCGATCAGGTGGCGTTTGGCGATCTCTTCCTTTTCTTCCTCGGTGTAACCGGCAAGGGGAATGATCTCCATCCGGTCCAGAAGCGGGCCGGGCATGTTATAGCTGTTCGAGGTGGTCACGAACATGACGTTCGACAGGTCGTATTCGACCTCCATGTAGTGATCGACGAAAGTCCCGTTCTGTTCCGGGTCCAGCACTTCGAGCATGGCCGAGGCCGGGTCGCCACGGAAATCCTGCCCCATCTTGTCGATCTCATCGAGAAGGATCAGCGGGTTCGTCGTCTTCGCCTTCTTCAGCGACTGGATGATCTTGCCCGGCATCGAGCCGATGTAGGTCCGGCGGTGTCCACGGATTTCCGATTCATCGCGCACGCCGCCAAGGCTGATGCGGATGAATTCACGCCCGGTGGCCTTTGCCATCGACTTGCCAAGGCTGGTCTTGCCCACGCCCGGCGGGCCGACAAGGCACAGAATCGGGCCCTTCAGCTTTTGCGACCGTTGCTGCACCGCCAGGTATTCGACGATCCGCTCCTTGACCTTCTCAAGGCCATAGTGATCGGCGTCCAGAACCGTCTGCGCATTGCCAAGGTTCTTCTTCACCCGGCTTTTCACGCCCCACGGGATCGACAGCATCCAGTCAAGGTAGTTGCGCACCACCGTCGCCTCGGCGCTCATCGGGGACATGTTGCGCAGCTTCTTCAGCTCCGCATCCGCCTTTTCACGGGCCTCCTTGGACAGCTTGGTTGCGCCGATCCGCTCTTCCAGCTCGGCGATCTCGTTGCTTTCCTCGCCGTCGCCCAGTTCCTTCTGAATGGCCTTCATCTGCTCATTCAGATAGTATTCGCGCTGGGTGCGCTCCATCTGGGATTTGACGCGGGTCTTGATCTTCTTTTCGACCTGCAGAACGCTCATCTCGCCCTGCATCAGGCCATAGACCATCTCCAGCCGTTCGCTGACCGAGAGCGTTTCCAGCAGTTCCTGCTTTTGTTGCAGTTCCACACCCAGGTGGCCAGCAACCAGATCGGCCAGCTTTGCCGGTTCCGTGGTATCGCTGACGGCGCTCAGCGCCTCTTCGGGGATGTTCTTCTTGACCTTGGCATAGCGTTCGAATTCTTCGCCGACGGTGCCGATCAGCGCCTGGATGGTCGAAGCATCGCCGGGGAACTCGGTCAGGTATTCGGCACGCGCTTCGAAGAACGTGTCGTTCGGCAGGTATTCGGTGATGCGCACACGCGCCTGACCTTCGACCAGCACCTTGACGGTTCCGTCGGGCAATTTCAGAAGCTGAAGCACATTCGCCAGCACACCGGTTTCAAAAATGCCGTCCGAATCCGGGTCGTCATCGGCCGGGTCGATCTGGCTGGCCAGCAGAATCTGCTTGTCGTCGGCCATCACCTCTTCCAGCGCGCGTACAGATTTGTCGCGGCCGACAAACAGCGGCACGATCATGTGCGGGAACACAACGATGTCGCGCAGCGGCAGCACGGGGTAAGAGGAGTTCAGAGGCTCTTGCATGCTCGTATCCTTGTTATTGGCAAGACAGCTCTGGCCCCGCGCGGCGGCAACCCCGGCTGTCTCCGATGATAAGAGATAAAGGTGGGGCACACCCCCATGTTTTTCAACCGCCCGTCTCTCTCCGCCCGACAGCATGGCGCTGTGCGCGGGTGGGTGCAAGCAGGCTTTTTGACCGGCGCCGGTACCGGCAACGAACGGCCACCGGCCCGGGAATTGTCCCCAAAGGCAGACCCGAGCGCCCGCGGGGGATCAAATTTCGGGCAGACGCGTGGCCGCAGGGCCGCCATGCAAAGGCGATCGTTGACTTTCCCAAATTAGGGCACAATTGCTGACCTATGCAGATCCTTCAGACCCCGCCCCCCGATCGGCACAGCCCTGCCGAAGACCTTCACGCCATCGTCATCGGTGCTGTCCTTGTGGCGCTGGGGATTCAGTTCCTGCGCGCCTCGGACCTGATCACCGGTCAGGTCGCCGGTCTGGCGTTGATCGCCAGCAAGCCCACCGGGCTCAGCTTTGGTGCGGTCTTTTTCGTGATGAACCTGCCGTTTTATGTGCTGGCGCTCAGTACTCTGGGCCTGCGCTTCACGATCAAGAGCCTGTCCGCCGCCGGGTTGATGGCGGTGCTGGCCGATTCCA
This sequence comes from Mesobacterium hydrothermale, assembly GCF_035818635.1. Classification (NCBI taxonomy): domain Bacteria; kingdom Pseudomonadati; phylum Pseudomonadota; class Alphaproteobacteria; order Rhodobacterales; family Roseobacteraceae; genus Mesobacterium; species Mesobacterium hydrothermale. Next base: position 4,343 of record NZ_JAYLLH010000008.1, read on the forward strand.
TTCCGCTGGTCGTGCATCTGGATCCGGTACATCCGGCCATCGGTGCGACGGTCTTTGGCATTCTCGCCGGGATGGGACTGCTGTCGCTGTTCCGGCACGGGGCAACGTTGGGCGGGTTCGGGATCGTGGCGTTGTGGTTGCAGGACACGCGCGGCTGGCGTGCGGGCCAGATCCAACTGGCGGTCGACGCCGCGATCTTTACCATGGCTCTGCTCTATTTCTCGATCGAACAGGTAATCTGGTCACTGATGGGGGCGGTCATCCTGAACATGATCCTGACGATCAACCACCGCCGCGACCGGTATATCGCACGCTCCTGAACCGGCGGGCATCGCGGGCCCCGGAGCTGATCCGGGGCACGCAGGATCTACCGGGTCCTAAGCGCCGGCGGATTCGGCCAGGGCAATCGCCTCTTCCAGAACGGACAGATCGCCCACATGATTCATCAGCACCAGGATCAGCCGCGCGTTCAGCGCGGCGCTTTGGGTCTCTGACAACCCCTTGTGCGCCGCAATCAGCCGCGCATAGGCGGCGTCGTGATCGGCCATGTTCGGCGTGGTGATCAGGCTCATGCCTTGCCCTCCCAGATATCCTTGACCAACATCGCGATCTTTTCGGCAGCAGGTGCCAGCCAGCGCCCGGCGACAATCTGATCGGGCCGGATCAGGTAAACCGCCTGTTCAGCATCGCCCAGATAGCGCGCGCGCAGGTCCGGCGTCAGGTCGAGGGCCAGCACGTCGACCCCGTCGATCTGTGGCGCATCACACCCCAGGGCCAGCAGCACCATCCGCCCGCCCAGTTGCGACAGCAACCATCCGTTGCCTGCCGGCGCATCGGGCGCCACCGATCCGGGCCGGGCCCCTTTCGGCAACTGCGCGTCGTCCGGTGCCGCGTCCAGCGGATAGACGCAGGGCACCGACAACCGGCCCGAATTGACCATCGGCCGGGCAAATTCCGCCTTGCCCGCCAGCGCCAGAGTCGCATCGCGGAACCAGCGTTCCGCGCCGCTTTCCGGCGACATGAACCGGGTCGAGCGGCTGGAATTCAGAATATTCTCATCCGCGCCATAGGTCCGTTCTGCATCGTAGCGATCCAGGATCGCCGCAGGCGCGCGCCCGTCGATCACCGCGGCCAGACGCCAGCCCAAGGCATCCACGTCCTGCAATCCGCCGTTGCCGCCGCGCGCACCGAAGGGCGACACCACATGCGCGCTGTCACCCACGAAGATCACGCGGTCATGCACGAATTTTCCCAGCCGGCGGCACTGGAAGGTATAGATCGACGTCCAGTCCAGCGTGAAATCGCTGTGGCCGACCACCTTTTCGATCCGGGGAATGATCTTTTCCGGTTTCCGCTCTTCCTCGGGGTCGGCGTCCCAGCCCAGTTGCAGGTCGATACGATAGATGTTGTCGGGTTGTTTGTGCAGCAGCGCCGATTGGCCGGGGTGGAACGTGGGTTCAAACCAGAACTTGCGTTCCGACGGATAATCCGCCTGCATCTCGATATCGGCGATCAGGAACCGCTCTTCGAACAGCACGCCGTCGAAATCCAGCCCCATCATGGTGCGCACCGGGCTTTTCGCCCCGTCGCACGCCAGAAGGTAATCGCAATCCAGCGAATAGACGCCGTCGGGCGTTTCGATCATCAGGTGCACGGCGTCCGAGGTCTGGGTCACCCCCACCACGCGATTCTTGAACCGAAGGTCGATCAGCGGATTGTCCAGCGCCTTCTGCACCAGGTATTCTTCGACGTAATACTGTTGCAGGTTCACAAAGGCAGGCATCTTGTGGCCTTCCTCCGGCAGCAGATCGAAGTTGAACACCTCTTCATCGCGGTGATGGGTCCGGCCCACCTTCCAGGTCACGCCTTTTTCGACGCAGGCTTCCCCCACGCCGACACGGTCCAGCACTTCGAGCGCGCGTTTTGACCAGCAGATCGCCCGGCTGCCCACCGACACCACGTTGTTGTCATCGACGATGACCGACGGGATCTGGTAATTCGCCAGTTCCAGCGCCGCGGCGACGCCGATCGGGCCGGCCCCCACGATGATGACCGGGTGGCGCGGCTCGTGACCGCTCAGCCCCGGCGGGGCGACATACGCAAAAGGTTTGTAGTCGTAGGGCATTCCATTACCTCCCGATACCAAATGTCCAGAACAGCGCCGACAGCGCCAAGACCACCACCGTCAGCCCGGCCCAGGCCCGGCGCGAGCCGCGGGCCGATCCGTCCCGCCACCACTGTGCCAGCGCCCCGATCTGCGCGGAAGGCCCCGGAAAGGCCTGCCCACTGGCAGATACCGCGCGGCGGCGCAGATCACGTAGGATGACAATGCTTGCCACCGTCCACGCGATGAACGCCACCGTGCCCAGCACGAGCGCAGGAATGGCGAGGTGGATCATCCCTGCAACGCCGCCCACATGTCCTTGTCCCGTTGCGCGGTCCAAACGCGCGGCGTGTCGATGCCGCGCGCTTCGTCATAGGCGCGGGCCACGTTGAACGGCAGACAATGTTCGTAGATCGCGTAGTCGCTGAATTTCGGGTCGCATTCGGCCCTGCAGGCATCCCACGCCTCTTTCAGACTGCCGCCCCGCGCCACGACCTTGGCGATGGGCTTGTAGGTCGAGTTGACGAAATCGGCGGTCGCGGCGATGGCCTTGGCCACCATCTCTTCTCCGACCAGCGCATCGCCCCGGCCCGGCGCGATCGCCTTGGGCTCGAAGGCGGCGATGTTCATCAACGTGTCTTCCCAATCGCCGAAATGGCCATCACCGCAATAGCAGGCCGAATGGTATTCAACGATATCGCCGGTAAACATGACCTCGGCATCGGGCACCCAGATGACCGCGTCGCCCGCGGTGTGGGCACGGCCAAGATGCATGATCTCGACCTTGCGGTTGCCAAGATAGACCGTGATCGAGTCTGAAAACGTTGTGGTCGGCCAGGTCAGCCCGGGGATTTCCTCGTGCCCCTGAAACAGGCGCGGGAAGCGGTCGAATTCGCTGTCCCAGTCCTCTTGCCCGCGCTCTGCCACCATCGCCCGCGCAGTGTCGGACATGATGATTTCCCGCGCGCCATAGGCGCTGGCCCCCAGCACACGCACGGCGTGATAGTGGGTCAGCACAAGATGACTGATCGGTTTGTCGGTCACCGCGCGCACGTGTTCGATCACCTTGCGGGCCAGCCGCGGGGTGGCCTGCGCCTCCACGATCATGACACTGTCATCGCCGATGATCACGCCGGTGTTGGGATCGCCCTCGGCGGTAAAGGCATATAGCCCCTCGCCCACCTGCGTGAAGCTGGTCTTCTTCTCTTCCATATCGCCCGCAGACGCGAAAGCCTTGCTCATCGTTGAGTCCCTTTTTCTATTCACTTGCCGCACGGTTGTGCAGATTACTCGCCACTCATGATCTCCTGGATCCGTGGCATCATTCGTGCCTGCATCGCCTGCAGTTCCGGGCCCAGGTCGGCCATTGCCAGTTGCATGAACGGCGCCATCTTGGCCATCACCGACGCGCCTTCAGGCGATTGGTAGAATGCGATCAGCGCCTTCAGTTCCGGCGCGCTGAACATCTCGGCGCTGCGGCGTTGCATGATGTCTTCCAGTCGCGGCCTCAGCTCCATCATCTCGTTTGACAGCACCTGACCGACCGAGGCCAATTGCGCATCCGTGATCGGAAACCCCGCAGGAAGGCCGGATTTGAACTGCGCTGCCATGCTGCCGGGCGAAAACATCTCGCTCATCATCTGCCGCACCTCGGGCATCTGAGCATAGCTGCGCGCCAGGTCTTCGACCGATTGCGCCATCGCGGACGAGACCGGGGCGGCGGCGATACACATGGCAAGAACGAAGGCCCTCATGGGCTTATTCCCCGTCACGCTTGTACGGGTCGGCCAAGGCCGGCAGCACCGTGCCGGAACACGCCCCGAAGCCGACGCGGTAGCCATCGCCGAAAGCCGCCCCGCGCAAGGTCAGCGTATCGCCGTCCTCCAGGAAACTGCGGCGCTCGCCGGTGTCCAGCGTCACCGGCTCCTTTCCGCCCCAGCTCAGTTCCAGCAACGCGCCGCGGCTGTCCCGGCCCGGGCCGGAAATCGTGCCCGATCCCAACAGATCACCCGCGCGCATCGGGCAGCCACTGGTGGTGTGATGCGCAAGTTGCTGGGCCGAGGAATAATACATCTCGCGATAGTTCGTGCGCGCGATCACGGTTTCGGCCGCGCCCGCCGGCGCCAGCCCGACCTCCAGCGCGATATCGTACAACATTGGCCCCGGTTCCGTCAGATACGCCAGCAACGGCCGTTCCCGTTCGGGTGTGGCCACCCGGAACGGCTCCAACGCCGCCCGCGGCACGATCCACGGGCTGATCGAGGTCGCCGTGGCCTTGGCCTGGAACGGCCCCAGCGGCTGGTATTCCCAGGCCTGGATATCGCGCGCCGACCAGTCGTTCAGAAGCACGTAGCCAAAGATCATCTCGTCCGCCTCGGCCACCGTGACAGGCCCCTCGGACGGCACGCCGACCACCGCGCCCATCTCCAGTTCCAGGTCGAAGCGCGCGCAAGGGGCAAACCGGGGCAACGCGTCATTAGGCCCCTTCAACTGCCCCCAGGGGCGCCGCACCGGCGTGCCCGAAACGACAACCGACGACGCCCGGCCGTTATACCCGATCGGGATCGACAGCCAGTTCGGCGGCAACGCGTTTTCAGGCCCGCGAAACATCGTTCCGACATTGGTGGCGTGGTTCTTGCTGGCGTAGAAATCGGTATATTCACTGACCCGGAACGGCAGGTGCAGCGTCGCGCGGCTTTGCGGCAGGGTATAGGTGATCAACCGGTCCTGAATTTCTTCGGACACGTCCGCGCCCAGAAGCGCCTGCAGACGGGCACGATAGCTGGCCCAGGCCTCGGGTCCCAGTTCCATGAAATCGTTCCAGAACGGCGCATCCAGCACGTCCGCCTCCGGATCGGCCCGCAGGATGCCCGCCTCCTCCAGCCCGGTGACGTCAACGATGCGGTTCCCGATGGCCACGCCACAGCGCAAATCGGCGTCGCCCACGGAAAACACGCCATAAGGCAGATTGTTCAACGGGAAATCGGTCTCCGGGGCATTGGCGCTTTCAATCCAGCTTCGCATCAATGGCATGTATGCATTCCTCTTTTCTGCCGCAGTCCCAGATGACCCAGGCCGGGGCCTGCGATCGACTGCACATCATCTTGCTAGAAATATCCTGGGGGGTCCGGGGGGCAACGCCCCCTGGCGGATCGGATCGGCACAGCCGATCTGACATCGCTCACTTCGTACCCGGGGTCCCGTCGAACTTCTTCTCAAGGTCTTCCCAGCAATCGATATAGTCGTCCTGCAACGGCGCTTCTCGGGCGGCGAACTCCGTCAGGTGCTGCGGAAAGCGGGTTTCGAACATGAAGGACATGGTGTTGTCCAGCTTCTCAGCCCCCAGATCGGCATTCGACGCGCCTTCAAAGGCGATCCTGTCCGGCCCGTGCGGCAGCATCATGTTGTGCAGGCTCATGCCGCCGGGCACGAAGCCCTGTGGCTTGGCATCGTATTGGCCATAGATGTTGCCCATCAGCTCCGACATGATGTTCTTGTGATACCACGGCGGGCGGAAGGTGTTTTCCGCCACCATCCAGCGTTCGCGGAACAGGACGAAGTCGATATTGGCCGTGCCCGGCACACCCGAGGGCGCGGTCAGCACCGTAAAGATCGACGGGTCCGGGTGGTCGAACAGGATTGCGCCAACCGGACAATAGGTCCGCAAATCATACTTGTAGGGGGCGTAGTTGCCATGCCACGCGACCACGTCCAGCGGGCTTTGCCCGATCCTGGTTTCGTGGAACTGGCCGCACCACTTGATCGTCAGGGTCGAGGGCACCTCGCGGTCCTCGTAGGCCGCCACCGGCGCCTTGAAGTCGCGCGGGTTGGCCATGGCGTTGGCGCCGATCGGGCCGCGGCCGGGCAGTTCGAACTTCTGACCGTAGTTCTCGCAGACGAAGCCCCGGCAGGGCCCGTCGAGCACCTCGACCCGGTAGACCAGCCCGCGCGGCAGGATCGCGATTTCCTTCGGCTCCAGGTCGATGATCCCGAGTTCGGTGCAGAACCGCAGCCGCCCTTCCTGGGGAACGACCAGCAACTCGCTGTCGGCACTGAAGAAATAGCTGTCGACCATGGATTCGGTCACCAGGTAGATATGGCTGGCCATGCCGACCTGCGTGTTCACATCCCCCGCCGTGGTCATGGTGCGCATGCCCGTCAGCCAGGTCAGTGCCGCGCCTTCGGCGGCGATCGGGTCCCAGCGGTATTGGCCCAGCGAAATCACGTCCGGGTCCACGTTCGGGGCCGATTTCCAATACGGCAGCTCGATCTTGGTATAGCGCGCGGAATGCTTGACCGACGGGCGGATGCGATAGGTCCAGGTGCGCTCTGGCGGGTTGGCGGTGAACGCCGTGCCCGACAGTTGTTCGCCGTAAAGGCCATAGTTGCACTTCTGCGGGCTGTTCATGCCCTGCGGCAGCGCGCCCGGCAGCGCCTCGGTTTCGAAATCGTTTGCAAACCCCGGCATGTAGCCTTCGTGCGGCCCCGGCAACGAGGGCGCCTGGATCATGCGAGTCGGCCTCGCTTGGGTGTTCATCGCGGTTCTCTCCCCTTCTGGCGGTGCGGGACCGCCGTCGCGCGAGAGTATTCGTTGCATATGCAACGGTGTCAAGATATTCATTGAAGATGCAACAAATCAGCCGGGACCCGCCGATGGACCAGCGTGACTTCGACCTGACGAGCTTTCTGCCCTACCGCATGGCGGTGGCCTCTGACCGGCTGTCGGCGGGATTGGCGGCGCTTTACCGGCGTGATTTCGGCATCTCGGTGCCCGAATGGCGCGTGCTGGTCCACCTGCACCACGCCGGCGATGTGTCGGTCCGCGATATCGAGGCGCGGGTGAACATGGAGAAATCCAAGGTCAGCCGCGCGGCGTCGCGGCTGGAGTCGGCAGGCTACCTGCGCAAGCAGGCCCACAGCACCGACCGCCGCTTGCTGAGCCTGTCGCTGACCTCCGAGGGTCAGGCGCTGGTGGCCCGGATCCTGCCCCTGGCGCAGAGCTATGAACGCCGCGTCGCGGAACGGTTGGGGGCCCATCTTGACGGTTTGAACGCGGCGCTGGACCGGTTGCTGGACGACTGAACGTCAGTGACCGGCGGCTTTCTTGCCACCAAAGACAGCCCGCCAGGCCGGCGCGATCAGTTTGGTGCCGACGGGGATCAGGATGACCCCCAACGCCAGCCCCAAAACGCCGTCCATCGTGGCGGTGGCGATCCATTCGGCAGCGCCGTGATAACGTTCGGACACCATGCCCGCCACGGCCACGGCGTTGTCGTGGATGAAATGCTCGGGCCCGTGCCAGCCCAGTTCGCCAAGCCCGTGAACGATGATCGACCCGCCGACCCAGATCATTGCCGCTGTGCCCACCACGGTCAGGAGCCACATCAGTTTCGGCATGCCCTTGACGATCCCGCGCCCCAGCGACCGGGTCAGGCCAAGCCGTCCGACCTGTGCCAGCCACAGACCGATATCGTCCATCTTCACGATCAGCGCGACCGAGCCATAGACCACAAACGTGATCAACAGCCCCGCCGCCGCCAGTGTCGCCGCTTCCATCCAGAATCCGCCGCCTTCGGGAATGCCGGACAGGATGATCGTCATGATTTCCGCGGACAGGATGAAATCGGTTTTCACCGCGCCCTGCACCTTCTGTTCCTCAAGATGCACCGGGTCACCGATGTCGTGGCTGCCATCCGGCCCGGCGTCATGCGGCCCCTGACCGGAAAACGCGTGCACAACCTTTTCCGCGCCTTCGAAACACAGGTACGCCCCGCCCAGCATCAGCAGCGGATATATCGCCTGCGGCAGGAAGGCCGACAGCGCCAGGGCCACCGGCAGCAGGATCACCAACTTGTTGAAGATCGATCCGCGCGCGATGCGCCAGATGATCGGCAGTTCGCGCCTTGCTTCGAACCCGTGCACGTATTTCGGCGTCACCGCCGCATCGTCGATCACCGCGCCGGCGGCCTTGGCACTGGCCTGCACCGCCCCGGTGGCCACGTCATCTACCGAGGCCGCCGCCACTTTGGCGATGCCCGCCACGTCATCCAGCAATGCCAGCAAACCGCTCATGCGCGAAACTCCTTACTGCGTTTGCTCCAGCCTACCCGCACGCGTGCGCAGCGCAACCGTGCATCCGGGTGATTCCCGCATTCCTGCAAGGCTTCGCATGTTATCGCAAACCCGCAACGCGCGTTAGCGCAACCGCCCGAATTTATCGCTAACATATTGTCAAATATCCATATTTTCCTTTTTCGTGTCACAAACCGTGCCTATACCCCGCGCAGGCATACACACGCAGGAGATTACAGGATGACCGTCACCGTCGGGATCAACGGATTTGGCCGCATTGGCCGCTGCACGCTGTCGCATATCGCCGAAAGCGCACGCAACGACATCCAGGTGGTCAAGGTCAACGCGACCGGCCCGATCGAAACGGCGGCGCACCTGCTGCGCTATGACAGCGTGCACGGCCGCTTCCCCGGCAACATCAAGGTTGACGGCACCACGATGGATCTGGGCCGTGGCCCGATGCAGGTGATGTCGACCTACGACATGAAGGAACTGGACTGGTCGGGCTGCGACGTGGTTCTGGAATGCACCGGCAACTTCAACGACGGTGAGAAAGCCAAGGCGCATATCGAACGCGGCGCAAAGTCGGTCCTGATCTCGGCCCCGGCCAAGAACGTGCAGAAAACCATCGTCTACGGCGTCAACCACCGCGACCTGGTCAAGGGCGACACGATGATTTCCAACGGGTCGTGCACCACCAACTGCCTGGCCCCGCTGGCCAAGGTGCTGGACGAAGCCATCGGCATCGAGTCGGGCATCATGACCACGATCCACAGCTATACCGGCGACCAGCCGACGTTGGACCGCCGCCACAAGGACCTGTACCGCGCCCGCGCCGCGGCGATGTCGATGATCCCGACCTCGACCGGGGCCGCCAAGGCCCTGGGCGAAGTGCTTCCGGGCCTCAAGGGCAAGCTTGACGGCTCGGCCATCCGCGTGCCGACACCGAATGTCTCTGCCGTGGACCTGACCTTTGTCGCCAAGAAAGACGTGACCGTCGCCGACGTGAACGAGGTCGTCGCCGAAGCGGCAGCCGGTCACATGGGCGCCGTGCTGGGCTACGATCCGGAACCCAAGGTGTCGGTCGACTTCAACCACACCACCCAGTCGTCGATCTTCGCCCCCGACCAGACCAAGGTCATGGGCACCCGCCTGGTGCGCGTGCTGGCATGGTACGACAACGAATGGGGCTTCTCGTCACGGATGGCCGATGTCGCCGCCGCGATGGGCCGCCTGCTGCACTAAGCCCCGTTCAGACCCGATTTCCGAAAGGCCCGCCAGGTTGGCGGGCCTTTTCTTTTGGCACGGGGGGAAACACGGAAACCCGCCCTAAACCCCTGAAATACAGTCCTGAACCAAAGTTGCAGGCGGCCAGAAACCAACCTTTGACCGATTTCAAACCCCGAAATCCTGCCCCAGATCGTCCTTACCGAAACGCGGCACTCCCGCCGCCCACCTTTGAAAGGACGACCCACATGATCCGCATTCTGACCGTAGCGCTTGCCCTGACCGCCACCTCTGCCCTGGCGTCGGGCCACGGGATGGACAAGGCCCGCGAAGACCAGATCCGCACCACCCTGACCACCCAGGGCTACGAAGTCCGCAAGATCGACATGGAAGACGGCATGATCGAAGTCTACGCCCTGAAGGACGGCGCGCGGATCGAGCTGTACCTGGACAACGACCTGAAGATCGTGCGCACCAAGACCGCCGACTGATCCCCGCCGGGCCGGGAAACCCCCGGCCCCGCCTTCCTTCTGACAAGGATTTCCCCATGACCGAACATCGTATCTGGGATCCGTTTGTACGGGTCTTTCACTGGGCCCTGGTCGGGTTGTTCGCCGCCAATGCCCTGTATACCAACCCGGAAAAGACCCCGCACGAATACATTGGCTACACCATCGCCGCGCTGGTCGGGCTGCGGATGATCTGGGGGCTGATCGGAAGCCGCCACGCCCGGTTTTCCGATTTCCTGCCGTCCATGTCGGGTGTCCTGCAACAGATCACCGACATTGCCACCGGTCGGCACCGCATCCACCTGGGCCACACGCCGCTTGGCGCGCTGATGATCTATAACCTGATCGCGACCATCGCGGGCATCTGCCTGACCGGCTGGATGATGACCACCAACACCTTCTGGGGCGTTGACTGGGTCGAGAAAACGCACGAAGTTCTGGTCACATGGGCGGAAATCTCGGTCGTGCTGCATGTCGTGGCAGTGATCTGGGAAAGCCGCCGCACCGGCATCAACCTGCCCCGCGCCATGGTCACCGGGGTGAAACGCATTCCCGAAGGCCACAGTACCGACGCATGACAGCAAAGAACCAACCCTGGCTGATCATCCTTCTGATCGCCGCGCAGATCCTTTGCGCGGCGTATTTCCTGCTGGACGCGCTCAGCGACGGGCAGGAACTGGGGATGCCCGCCGTCACCTCGATCCATTTCCATTTCGAACTGGTGGCGACGTTGTCGCTGATCCTGGCCATCGTGATCGAAGGCCGTCTGCTGATGGCGCTGTTGCGGCGCAAGGCCCACCTCGAACGGCAAGTCAGCCTGGCCGCCGGCGCCTTCCAGGACATCATCGAGGATCATTTTCAGCGCTGGGGCCTGACCCCCAGCGAACAGGACGTGGCCAATTTCACCATCAAGGGGTTCTCGATCCCCGAAATCGCCGAGTTGCGCGGCAGCGCCGAGGGCACGGTGAAATCGCACCTGAACGGGATTTACCGCAAGGCGGGTGTCTCGGGCCGGGGGGCGCTCTTGTCGCTCCTGATCGAGGACCTGATCGTATCGCCCGATCCGGCCCCTAGCGCAGGTTGATCCGCAAGACGGCGGCCGACGCAAACGGCAACAGCGCGATTGCGCCGAAACTGATCCCGGCCAGCATCAGAAGCGGGGTCTGCACGGCCAGCCCGTCGACCCCGCGCCGCGCCACCTCGGCCCCGAAGATCAGGGTCGGCACGTAAAGCGGCAGCACCAGCAGCGACAACAGCAATCCGCCGCGCTTCAGCCCGACGGTCAGCGCCGCACCAAAGGTGCCGATCACCGACAGCGCCGGCGTCCCCAGCGCAAGCGAGATCAGAACCCATTGATACCCCGGCAGCGGCAGGTTCAGCAGCACCCCCAGCGCGGGGGCGGCCAGCACCAGCGGCAGGCCCGTCGTCAGCCAATGCGCCAGCGCCTTGATCGTCACGATGCCTTCCATCGGCAGCGGCGCGGTTGCCAGGAGGTCAAGCGAGCCGTCCTCCCAGTCCAGGGCAAAGATCCGGTCCAGCGACAGCAGACAGGCCAGCAGCGCCCCGATCCAAAGAACGCCCGACGCGACGCGCGCCAGCAGCGCACTGTCGGGTCCAATGCCAAACGGCACCATGACCGTCACGATCAGGAAAAACGCCAGCCCAAGGCCGAACCCGCCGCCCGCGCGCACCGCAAGGCGCAAGTCTCTCATCAGCAATGCAATCACAAAAAGGCCTCGTCCTGCAGCGTCGCCCGGGGCACGGCCTTGAAGGGGGTCACGTCCAGCACATCGGCATCGTCCAGCCCAAGATCAATATGGGTCGCCATCAGCGCCGACCCGCCCGCCGCCAGATGCGTCCGCACCGCCTCGGCAAACATCCGGACCGAGTCGACATCCAGCGACACGGTGGGTTCATCCAGCACCCAGATCGGGCGCCCGGTCACCATCAACCGCGCCAGCCCCAGCCGCCGCTTCTGCCCGGCGGACAGGTTGCCCGCCAGACGGTCGCGCAGCATCTCCAGGTTGAAGGCCGCAATCGCAGGGTCGATCTGGTCCCGGTCGAACACCCGCGCCCAGAAGCTCAGGTTCTCGGCAACGCTCAGCATCGATTTCAGCCCGTCGGAATGGCCGGCATAGGCAATCGCCTCGCCGCCGCCGGTGATGGTGCCCGCCAGCGCCGGCTGCAACCCAGCAACAGTGCGCAGCAAGGTTGTCTTGCCCACGCCATTGGGCCCGCGCAGCACCAGCGCCCGGCCCGGTGCCAGCGTGAAACCCACGCCTTCCAGAACCGGAACGCCACCACGGGCCACGGAAAGATCGGAAACCATCATCGTCATGAACATGGGCTTACCCCAAGGGTGCCCGACAAAAAAGCCGCAAAACGCCGCGACCCTGCGCGCCCTGCCCTGTCTTTGGTTTCACAAGTACCTTGGGGGCTTGGGGGTGAAACCCCCAAGGCGCGCGGCACGCGCGCCCGGTTCGGATCGGCCCGGCCGATCCGAAATCTCAGACCGGCAGAACCGCCAGCGCCACGCGGCGGCCTTCGGACAGCAAGACGTTATAGGTGCGGCACGCGGCGGGGGAATTCATCACCTCGACACCCAGACCCGCGCCTTCCAGAGTGGCGCGCAAGGCAGGAGGAATATGGGCGGTTTCGCCGCCGGTGCCGACGAACAGCACATCGACCGATCCGGCCAGCCCCAGCAACGTGTCGACATCATCATAGCCGCCCCATCCGCGGCTGCGACCGCCGCTGATACACATCGGCCCGGAGACGGCCTTGCCGCCGACACGGAAGAAACCGGGCCCGTAGCCATCCACGGGCAAGGCCTTGTCGAAACTCATTTCGTTCATTTGCATCGGCACGTCCTTCCGCCGCGGAAGATAAGATGTAAATCAGATGGTGCAAATGCGTCCCTTTGCGTCAGGCCCCTGGCCTGTTGCCGATAGGGCACAATCATCCCAGCACCCCCAGCCCGGACAAGGCCGATGCCGCGATCACCACCAGGGCAATCCAGCGATAAAGTCTGTCATGCCCCAGGCGAAACAGCCGCGCCCCAAGCGCGTTGCCCAGCACCGCCGGCATCGCCAGCCCCAGCCCTAGATACAGCGCGCCGGTTTCGAACCGGCCCATCGCCACAAGGTAGACCCAGATCAGCAGGTCATAGCCCAGCAGGAACAGCAGCGTGTTCGCGCGGATCACGGCGGCCGGCAGCGGCCGGGCGATGTAGAACAAGATCACCGGCGGCCCCGGCAACCCGGCCACCCCGCCCAGAAACCCCGACGCGGCCCCGATGCCGAACACAGCCGGTTTGCGCACCCGCCCGCGGTATTTCAGCCCCAGCGCCAGCACCACCAACATCGCGAGCGCCAGCGCGCTGGTCGCAATCCGGAACTGCGCGCCCGAGACATGGTCAAGCGCCCAAAGCCCGACCGGCAGCATCACCGCCAGCCCCGCCAGCATCCGCAACAGGTCGCCACGATGCGCCGCCTTCAGCGCCCCACGCACCAACGGCGCCGGGCCCAGTACATCCAGAACGGAAATCGCGGCAATTGCCCAGATCGGCGGCAGCACCTGCGCCGCCAGCGGCATGAAGATCAGCCCGGTGCCAAAGCCGGCAAACCCCCGCACCAGCGAAGCCAGAAACGCCACGCCCGCCAGCCAGATCAGCCCGTCGGGGCCGACCTGGGCCGACAGGGCGTCAGGCATCCACATCGGCGTATTGGTTGCCGGTCGGCTTTTGGGTCTTGGACCAGTCGCGCTTGACCCCCAGCCACAGCAGGATCGCCGAAGCCACGAAGATCGACGAATAGGTGCCCACGATCACGCCCCAGGTCATGGCAAAGACGAACCCCCGGATCACGTCGCCGCCCAGCACCAGCAGCGCGATCAGCGCCAGCAGCGTTGTACCGGATGTCATCAGGGTCCGGCTCATGGTCTCGTTGATCGACAGGTTCAGCACCTCGTCCAGCGGCATCTGCTTGTACTTGCGCAGGTTTTCTCGGACCCGGTCGAACACGACCACGGTATCGTTCAGCGAATAACCAACGATGGTCAGCAAGGCCGCGATGATCGCCAGGTCGAATTTCAGTTGCAGCTCCGAGAAGATGCCGATCGTCAGCAGCACGTCATGCACAAGGGCCAGAACTGCCCCCAGAGCGAACTGCCATTCGAACCGCAGCCAGATGTAGATCAGCACGGCACCGATGGCCGCAACCACGGAATAGATCGCGGTCATGATCAGCTCGCCCGACACTTTCGGGCCCACCGATTCCACCGACACGATCTTGAACCCGTCATAGGTGACCTGGATGGTTTCAAGGCTCAGCCCTTGTTTCAGGGCATCGACCAGCGCCAGGTTGGCATCGGCCGACAGCGGCTGGCTGAATTCCAGCACCACCGCATCCCCGACTTCTGTCACCTGCGGGGCAACGCCGGCCGCGGACAGGATCGGCTGAATCCGTGCATCCGACGCATCACGCCCGGCCAGCACCATCGTCACGCCCTGCCCGACCGTGGCACCCAGCGTTGCCTCGACCCGGGCAAGGTCTTCGTTCTCGATGCTTTCCTGCCCGTCCTGCGCCCCGATCCGGATCATCACCACGTTCTGATCGGCGCGGAAATTCGGATCGAACACTTCCGAAATCACGACATCGCCCAGCCCCAGCGGTTGCAACACCTCGCGATAGGTGCCCACGTCCACCGGTTGTGTGCTTTCGGTCCGGATCGTGGTGCCGCCGCGAAAGTCGATGCCATAGTTCAGGCCCTGTACCAGGAACGATACGAAAGCCAGCACCATCATCGCACCAGACAGCCCAAGCCACAGTTTCCAGCGCTTGAAATAGTCGAGGTTCAGGTTGTCTTTGACAAGTTTCAGCCGCATGGGATCAGACCTCGATCGTCTTGGGACGGCGGCGCTCGAACCAGATGACAATCAAGAGCCGGGTCAGGTAAATCGCTGTGAAAACCGAGGTGATGATGCCCAGCCCAAGGGTGATGGCAAAGCCACGCACCGGGCCGGACCCCATCACGAACAGGATCACGGCGGTGATGAAAGTGGTGATATTGGCATCGATGATCGCCGACAGCGCGCGTTCATAGCCAAGCTCGATCGCCCGGGCCGGGCCGCGGGCCGATTTCAGTTCCTCGCGGATGCGTTCGAACACCAGCACGTTGGCGTCGACCGCCATGCCGACGGTCAGCACGATGCCGGCTATGCCCGGCAGGGTCAGCGTGCCGCCGATGGCCGAAAGCACCCCGATCAGCAGCGCGATGTTCAAGATCAGCGCGATGTTGGCGAAGATGCCGAACAACCCGTAGCTGGCCACCATGAAGACCAGCACACCGACGAAGGCCACCATTGTCGCGATCTTGCCCGCGTCGATGCTGTCTTGCCCAAGTTCCGGGCCGATGGTGCGTTCTTCCAGGAAATCCAGCCCTGCAGGAAGCGCGCCCGCGCGCAGCAGCACGGCCAAGTTGGTCGATTCCTCGATGGTGAAGTTGCCGGTGATGATGCCTGATCCGCCGGCGATATGCGACTGGATCACCGGCGCGCTGATCACCTCGTTGTCCAGCACGATGGCAAACGGGCTGCCGATGTTTTCCGCAGTATAGTCGCCAAAGCGGCGCGCACCGGCGGGATTGAACCGGAAGGTCACCGCCGGGCGGCCGTTCTGGTCAAAGCTGGGCTGCGCGTCGATCAGGTCTTCGCCGGTCACAACCGGCACGCTTTCCAGGACATAGAAGGTGCCGGACTCATCCAGCGACGGCAGCACCTCTTCGCCCGCGCCGTGTTCGGCATTGGCGTTGGTGGTGCGGCTGACAACCGGCTGGAAGGTCAGTTGCGCGGTGGTGCCGATGATGTCCTTCAGTTCCTGCGCAGAGCCAAGCCCCGGCACCTGGATCAGGATCCGGTCGGCGCCCTGCTGCTGGATCGTCGGTTCACGCGTGCCGACCTCGTCGATGCGGCGGCGGATGATTTCCAGCGACTGCTGCACCGTGCGGTCGTCCAGCGCCTGTTTCTCGGCGTCTGACAGGGTCACGCTGAGGATCTCGCCTTGCCCGGACACGACAAGATCGGTGGTCCCGGCGGCGGTCAGCGACACCACAGGCTGCGCCAGTCCGCGCACCAGTTGCATGGCGCGATCCATGCCGTCGGGGTTGCCGATGCGCACCCGCAGGGTTTCGCCGTCAAAGGGTTGCAGGCGGATCGTGCCGACCGTTTCCCGTTCCGGCCGCAGCACGTCGCGGATATCGGGCCACAGCGCTTCGAGCCGCGAGGCATAGACCTCCTGCACCCGCACCTCTGCCAGCAGGTGGGCGCCGCCGCGCAGGTCGAGGCCGAGGTTCACCAGCGTTGCGGGCAAATAGGATGGCCACAGCGCGGCTTGCGCTTCGCGGTCGGGGGTACTGCCCGATTTCTTGATGGCGGCGACCGCATCATTGTGCTGCTCCACCCGGTTATAGAACACGTTCGGCAGGGCAAAGGTCAGCCCCGCCACCACAAGCGCCCAGATCAGGACGCGTTTCCAGGTGTCGATCTGCAGCATGGTGCGGCCTTTCGTGCGGGATCAGGCGTCGGCGGCCGGCTCGGTCTTGGACAGAACCTGAGAGATCGTGGACTGCACCACGCGGACCTTCACGCCCTCGGCAATCTCGACCTCTACCTCGTTGTTTTCACGGACTTTCACGACCTTCCCGATCATTCCGCCCTGGGTCACCACCTGGTCGCCGCGGCGCAGGGCCGAGACCATTTTCTGGTGCTCTTTCATCTTCTTCTGCTGGGGACGGATCAGCAGCAGGTACATGATCGCGAAGATCAGGATCAGCGGAATGAACTGGCCGAGGGCATTGGCGTCCATGGGGGGCTCCTTTGGGCGTGAGTGGGCCGGGACCGGCCTGCAAATTTGGGCGGAACCTATGCGCTGTGCCGGTCGGGTGCAAGGCGCGGCAGTGCTGAAAAGCGCGACAATTCGCGATGCACAACCGATGCACAACCCATGCACATCCCATGCGCATCGTCATGCACCGCTTGCCCTGACGCCAAGCCGCGCCTAGCATGGGGGGCAGAGAGGCTGAAAGGATCGTCCGATGGACGCCACCACGGTGCTGCACCTGACCCTGCCGGTATCGCCCGCGGTGGTGACCTTCGCCGCCAAGGCGGTGGGACTGCTGCTGGCACTGGCATTGGTGTTCGGGGCGATCAACGCCGTCGCCATGCCGGCCCCGAAGGCTGCACGCCGATCCTGGATCGAACGCCTGCGCGCGCAGGTGCGGCTGGACGATCTGCCGCTGTTTGTCTTTTTCCTGATCTTCGTGCTATGGGCCGGGATCGCGCTGGTGCTGCTGGCCGGGCTGTACGTTCTGGTGTGGGACGTGACCCTGGATACCGTGCCCGGACGTGACGATAGCGGCGCCCTGTGGGAGTTCCGCTTCAAGCTGGCGCAACTGGCGGCGCTGACCACGGTCATGGGCGCGGTGGTGGCGCTGCCGATCACGCTGAACCGTGTGCGCCTGACACGGGAGGCCAACGACACCGCCCGCGAGTCGCTGCTGAACGACAAGATCAACGTCGCGGCGGCCGATCTGCACGCGATGCGACAGGTGTCGGAAAAGGTCCGGCGCGCGGGCAAGGTCGAATGGATCACCCGGTGGCAAGACGACGTGATCCGCCGCACCGCCGCCATCGACCGGCTGGAACGGCTGGCCAACGAAGAACCCAAAGAGGCCCCGGCGGTTGCCCGGATGCTGAGCGTTTATGTCCGCGAACTGTCGCGGGAGTTTCCGGCGAAGGCGGTGCCGGAGGGGGCCGATGTTGACGCACCAAGAGCGTGGGCCGCGGCCCTCGAACCTGCGCGGTCCGACATGGAAAAGGCGGCGCAGACGCTGGGACGGTTGCGCGACATCCCGGATGTGGATGTGACCCGGATCGAAATCGACCTGCGCAGCGCCAACCTGCAAGGGTTTGACCTGCAGCATTTGAATTTCGAAAAAGCGCGGTTTGAAAAAGCGGAGTTGCAGGGGGCAAACCTCGGGGGCGCGGAGTTGCAGGGGGCAGACCTCGGGGGCGCGGAGTTCGATCCCGCAACAAACCTGAGGGCAGCCTTGCTGCGCGGCGCTGCCCTCAGGTTTGTTGACTTTACCGCCATACCACAAATCGAGGCGCATGTTCCGGACCTATTCGGCGATGCCTCTGTCACCCTGCCCGGCAGGGCCACGCCCGATCACCCCGACTGGCCCGCGCATTGGCCAAGAAAGGAACTCGGCTGGAAAGACTTCGATCCTCAATGGCGCGCCTGGCAGCGCTCCATCGGGATGACCCCGGACGGGTCCAAAATCGACTGACCCCTGCCCTCAAGACCCCCGGATTTTGTCAAACCCTTGCCCAAATGCCCAGGTAGACCGCGCCCATGATACAGGATTTTCTTTCCCTCCACGCCCAGCTGTCCGCCGTTCTGACCGAGGCCGGACTGGGGGCCTATACCAACTATCTGCTTGCGCTGGCTGCGGTGCTGGTGCTGGCGGTGCTGCGCGGGCTGTACGTCGCCGTCGCCTATCGCGATTTCACCGAGGCGGAGCGCGCCGAACTGATGCACGACCCGCATGATTTCCACCTGCTGGAGCATGGCAAGAAACGGCGCTGGTAAGCGCCCCCGCCCCGCGCGAGACCCGAAAGCCCCGGCCGATGCGCCGGGGCGTTGCGTTTCGGGGCAGCGTCAGCGCGTTTTCTGGATCGATTCCAGGTATTCGACCAGCGCGACCAGCTTCCACGGGGTCGGCGTCTGCACCCCGTCACCGCTGTCGAAGGGCACAAGCTCTCCTTCCAGCAGGGTGCCGAATTCGGGCATCCCGGGGCGGTCATCGTCCAGCCGGGTATAGCCATCGACGATCGACATGACCTTGGCGCGGGGGAAGGTGTTGCCGTGCCGGACCTGGATCAGCGTCAGGTTCTTCGGCGGCTTGGCCATGTTGCGGGCGTAAGGCCCGTCACCGGTGCCGCTGTCGCCGTGGCACGAGGCGCAATATTGCGCGTAAAGCGCGTGGCCGTCGCTGTGGTCCGGCATCGTGGTTTCCATGCAGGCCGCCACCAGCGTCAGCCCGGCGAGTGCCCCGATCCATATGCGCGTCATGATATGCTCCTTCCCTGCCGTTTGTCGGCCTGCCCGTTTGCGCCGCAGTCTGACACCGCGCGCGGGCCTGTGCAACGGGCGCCGCATTGGTGGTGGACAGGGCGGCGCAACGGGGCCACTCTCGGCCGGGAAAACGGGAGGGATCGGCGATGCGCGAGGCGGCAGAGGGCTGGCTGCGGGACTATTTCGCGGACTGGGTGCGGGCGCTGGACCTGACGATCGAGGAGATCGGGCCAGAGGGCGTGGTGATGTCGATGCCGATCAGCGATGCGATCCGGCGGTCGGGCGGAATCGCGTCGGGCCAGGCGCTGGCGGCGCTGGCGGACACCGCGATGGTCTTTGCCTGCGCCGGGCATTTCGGCGCGTTCGTGCCCGTGGCGACAACCACGCTGGACACCCGGTTCCTGCGGCCCGCAAGCGGCGCACGGCTGCGCTGCGAGGCCACGGTGATCCGCGCCGGCAAGGCGATTGTCTTTGCCGAGGCGCGGCTGCTGGATCTGCCTTCGGGCAAGGCGGTGGCGCAGGCCAGCGCCACGTTTTTCAAACCCTGAGAGGGAGGCAGGCATGCCGGTTTACGCGTTTACCATGTTGTTGGCAGGTCTGGGCATCCCGATCCTGGCCGCGCTGAATGCCGCCCTGGGCGTGCGCCTTGGGGCGCCGGTCGCGGCGGCATCGGTGCTGTTTCTTGTGGCGTTCACTGTGACGGTGGCGATCTTGCTGGTGACCGGACCACAAGCGCTGGCCAAGCTGCCGGCGACCCCGAAACACCTGTGGCTGGGCGGGCTGTTCGTGGCGTTCTACGTGCTGTCGGTGACCATCGTCGCGCCGAAATTCGGGGTCGGGAACGCGGTGTTCTTTGTTCTGATCGGGCAGTTGATCTCGGCCGCCGCCATTGACCACTACGGGTTGTTCGGGGCGCGGGTGTCGCCGCTGACGCTGGCCCGCGCGGCGGGGATCGCGATCATGGCCTTCGGGGTCTGGGTGACACAGCGCGCGTAAGCTCAGGCCGCTTCGCCGAAAGACACCCAGTCCTGCGGAAGGTCGTGGCGGGTCGAGTCCAGCAGCGCGGTCTTGCTGCGTGTGACCACCAGCAGCGCGTCAAAGTCGGTCGGGCCGAAGTCGGTGGCGTATTTCGCCAGATCGTACCATTCCCAGCCGGTCACCGCGTCGGGCGCGGGCAGCGGATAGGTTTTCAGGGTCAGGGTCGGACCGATGGGACGCCGCAGGCGCGGGGCGGCATCGGGGGCCTTGCCCGACAACCGGCAGCCGAGGGCGTGGCCCGCGGTGTCAACGGCACGACGCTGAATGCCGGGGGTGGTCCCGGTCGCCGGACGGGCTGCGGCCTGCGCGCGCGGGTCGTCCTTGGGATCGTCCCAGACATCCATGAACGCCACGGACAGCGGCACAAGCGCCATAAGAATTGCGATGACTTCGATCGGCATGGTCCAGCCCCTGACATCTCCGAATTCTGAAGGAATAGACGGGGATTCGGGTGGCTTTACGGCGCGATTGTGAAGCTTTGGGGGAAAGTTGCACGGGCTTCGCCCGTTCTGCGTGCGGGCAGAACCGGCCCGCTCAGGCGATCCGCCCCTGATCGAGCCGCACCTGGCGATCCATCCGGGCGGCAAGGTCAAGGTTGTGGGTCGCCACCAGAGCCGCCAGCCCGGTGTCCCGCGCCAGTCGCACCAGCGCGGCGAACACCTGATCGGATGTGCCCGGATCGAGGTTGCCGGTGGGTTCATCCGCCAACAGCAGCTTTGGCGCATTGGCCATCGCCCGGCAAAACGCGACGCGCTGCTGTTCGCCGCCCGACAGCGCCGAGGGGCGGTGCGTGGCGCGATCCGTCAGGCCGACGCTGTCCAGCAGGGATTGCGCGCGGGCGTCTGCCTGCGGCCTTGGGGTGCCGTTGGCCAGTTGCGGCAGGGCGATGTTTTCCAGCGCGGTGAATTCCGGCAGCAGGTGGTGGAACTGGTAGACAAAGCCCACGTCCTGCCGTCGCACCGTGGTGCGCCTGCGGTCGCTGGCACCCTGCATCGGCGTGCCGCCGATTTCGACCGCGCCAGCGTCGGGCGTGTCCAGCAGCCCGGCGATTTGCAGCAGAGTCGACTTGCCCGCACCGGACGGCGCGACAAGCGCCACGATTTCCCCCGCGCGCAATTCCAGATCGACCCCGCGCAGGACCGGCACGGCCCCTGCCCCCTTGCCATAGGTTTTCCGGATCCCCGACAGGTGCAGCACGGTGTCATTCATAGCGCAGCGCCTCGACCGGGTTCATCCGTGCGGCGCGGCGCGCGGGAAAGAGAGTGACGACAAAGGACAGCCCCAGCGACAAGAGCACCGCCGACAGAACATCCCCGGCCTGCAGCTTGGCCGGCAGGTAATAGATGCCGCGAATGGACGGATCCCAGACGCCACCGCCGGACACGAAATTCACCGCGGCAAAGATCTGGTCGATGTAGATGGCAAAAAGGCAGCCAAGGATCACGCCAAACGCCGTGCCGATCAGCCCGGTGACCGAACCGCAGATGAAGAACACCCGCAGCACCGATCCTTCGGACAGGCCCATGGTGCGCAGGATGCCGATATCGCGGCCCTTGTTCTTGACCAGCATGATCAGGCCCGAAACGATGTTCATCGTCGCGATCATCACCAGCACCGACAGGATCACGAACATCACGTTGTCTTCGACATCCAGCGCGCGCAGGAACCCGCCAGAGGCATCTTTCCATGTCCAGATCAGGGCGCGGTCGCCGGCTGCGGTCATGATCGGCCCGGCCAGCGCGTCGACGCGGTCGGGATCTGCGACCATCACCTCGATCTCGTCCGCGACGCCGTCGCGGTTGAAGAACAACTGCGCCTCGGCGAAGGGCATGTAGACGCGGGTGCGGTCGATGTCATAGCGCCCGGCGCTGAAGATATAGGTGACCTCGTAGGCCTTGATCCGGGGGCTGGTGCCAAAGGCGGTCTTGACCCCGTTGGGCGAGATGATCTTGACCTTGTCGCCAATACCCACGCCCAGTTCCCGCGCCACGCCAGAGCCGATGGCGATGCCGTCACCGAAGCGGGCCAGGTCGCCATAGGCGGTGTCGGGATCGACGATGCGGCGCAGGCCGCGCAGGTCGGTTTCGGTGATGCCAAAGACTTCGACCCCAGCGTTGTAATCGCCGGAATTGGCCATCACCTGCCCCTTGACCAGCGGTGCGGCGCGGGTGACGCCCGGCACCGCGGCGATGCGTTCGGCCATCGCGGTGTAATCGGCAATGGTGCGCGCGGGGCGGCCGCTGTCGTCGATCGCGGTGGTCTGGTACACGGTGACATGGGCGTTGGCCCCCAGGATCGTGTCGACGAATTCGGACCGGAAGCCGGCCCGCACCGACAAGGTGGCGATCAGCGCCATCACCGCAAGCGTGATGCCGATCAGGCTGATCCAGGTCATCACGCTGACGCCGCCCTCGGCCCGCTTGGCCCGCAGGTAGCGCCAGGCGATCATCCATTCGAAAGGCGCAAAAGGCGGTGGGGTCTGGGCCATGTTCGGGTCCGTGTCTGCTCGACCCGTTAAGTGGCGGTTTCAAGGCGGGGGGTCAAGCAGAGGCGGGACAAATCGGCGCGAAGGTGCTAGGCCAAGGCCAAGGCGACCGGCGCGAACCGACGATTTGCCGCCCCGCCCTGACCGCGCCCGCGATGCGCAGCAGGTGCCTGAATTGAAACGACACGCCGGAGACACGGCATGAGCAAGAGCCTGAAACGTGTGCGCGCAGCGCTGGACTCCGCCGGGATCGACACCGATATCCGCGAGGTCGGACAGGCGCGCACCGCAGCAGAAGCCGCAGCGGCGGTCGGCTGCGAGATCGACCAGATCGCCAAATCGATCATCTTTCGCGCACAAACCAGCGGTGAAGCGGTTTTGTTCCTGACTGCCGGCGGCAACAAGGTTTGCGCCGACAAGGCCAGCGCGCTGGCGGGGGAACCGCTGGGCAAGGCCGATGCCGACCTGATCCGGGCGCAAACGGGCTTTGCCATCGGCGGTGTCGCGCCGGTGGGGCATCTGACCCCGATCCGGGCCTGGGTCGATCCGCGCCTGCTGGAATTTTCCGAGATCTGGGCCGCCGCGGGCACCCCGCGCCACGTTTTCGCGATGGATGCGCATGTGTTGCCGGGGTTGACCGGCGCAGTGGTGGCAGCGTTCACCGAAGACTGAACCGCAACGAAGCGATGACAATCGCCCCGGGTGCGGCGGCAAGAGGTCACGACAGTTCAGGCCCCGCTTGCAGCGTTTGCCGGGCAGGACCATGCGCCACGCGGTTCTTGCAGAGGCCAGACAAGGCCACCGGTCATTCCGCTGCGACGGTCTTGCGCGGCTGCAACATCGGCTTCAGGTACCGGCCGGTGTGGCTGCGCTCGACCTCTGCCACCTGTTCCGGGATGCCGACAGCCACGATTTCCCCGCCGCCGTCGCCGCCTTCGGGGCCGATGTCGATGATCCAGTCGGCGGTCTTGATGACGTCGAGGTTGTGTTCGATCACCACGACCGTGTTGCCGCCGTCCACCAGTTCGTGCAGCACCTCGAGCAGTTTGCGCACGTCTTCGAAGTGCAGGCCCGTGGTCGGTTCATCCAGGATATACAGCGTCCGGCCGGTGGACCGTTTCGCCAGTTCCTTGGACAGTTTCACCCGCTGGGCTTCGCCGCCGGACAGGGTCGTCGCCTGCTGACCCACCTTGATATAGCTGAGACCGACGCGCATCAGCGCATCCATCTTGTCCCGGATCGACGGCACCGCCTTGAAGAACTCTTGCGCGTCTTCGACCGTCATATCAAGAACGTCGGCTATGCTCTTGCCCTTGAACTTGATTTCCAGCGTTTCTCGGTTGTAGCGCGCGCCCTTGCAGGTTTCACAGGTGACGTAGACATCGGGCAGGAAGTGCATCTCGATCTTGATGACACCGTCGCCCTGGCACGCCTCGCAGCGGCCACCCTTGACGTTGAAACTGAAACGACCGGGCTTGTAGCCGCGGGCCTTTGCCTCTGGCAGGCCGGCGAACCAGTCGCGGATCGGGGTGAACGCGCCGGTATAGGTGGCCGGGTTCGACCGAGGCGTGCGCCCGATGGGCCGCTGGTCGATGTCGATCACCTTGTCGAGATGTTCGAAGCCCTTGATCGTTTCGCAGGGCGCGGGGGTTTCGCGCGCGCCGTTCAGCCGCATCGCGGCGTTCTTGTAGAGTGTTTCGATTGTCAGGGTGGACTTACCCCCCCCGGACACACCGGTGACGCAGACGAATTTGCCAAGCGGGAATTCCGCCGTCATGTCCTTGAGGTTGTTGCCGGTGGCCTTGACCACGGTCAGCTTTTTCTTGTTGCCCTTGCGGCGGTCGGTGGGCACGGCGATTTCGCGGCTGCCGGACAGGTATTGCCCGGTCAGGCTGGCGGGGTCGCTGGCCACCGCTTCGGGCGTGCCATGGGCGACCACCTGACCGCCGTGCACCCCGGCCCCCGGACCGATGTCAAAGACATAGTCCGCCTCGCGGATCGCCTCTTCGTCATGTTCGACCACCAACACGGTGTTGCCCTGATCGCGCAGGTTCTTCAACGTGTCCAGCAGGCGGGTGTTGTCACGCTGGTGCAGGCCGATGCTGGGTTCGTCCAGAACGTAGAGAACGCCGGTCAGGCCGGACCCGATCTGGCTGGCCAGCCGGATCCGCTGGCTTTCGCCGCCCGACAGCGTGCCGGCATTGCGCGACAGCGTCAGGTATTCCAGCCCGACGTTGTTCAGGAACCCCAACCGTTCGCGGATTTCCTTGAGGATGGCGCGGGCGATTTCGTTCTTCTGACCGGTCAGGCTGTCCGGTACGGTGCCGATCCAGGCATAGGCTTCCTTGATCGACATCTGCACCACCTGCCCGATGTGCAGGCCCGCGATCTTGACCGCCAGCGCCTCATCCCGAAGGCGATAGCCGCCACATGCGCCGCAACTGCGGTTGTTCTGGAAGCGTTCGAATTCCTCGCGGATCCAGGCGCTGTCGGTTTCGCGATAGCGGCGCTCCATGTTGGGAATCACGCCTTCGAAGGTGCGCGTCACCTGGTAGATACGGCCCCCCTCGTCATAGCGGAACGGGATTTCCTCGTCACCCGAGCCATACAGGAACACTTGCTGCACATGCGGCGGCAGGTCCTTCCAGCGGGCGTTCTTGTCAAACTCGTAATGCTTGGCGATGGCGTCGATGGTTTGCAGGAAATAGGGGGACTTGCCCTTGCGCCAGGGCGCCAGCGCACCATCGCTGATCTTGAGTGTGACGTCGGGAACAACCAGCCGTTCGTCAAAGAACAGTTCGACCCCCAGACCGTCACACTCCGGGCAGGCACCGAAGGGGGCGTTGAACGAAAACAGCCGCGGTTCGATTTCCGGGATGGTGAAGCCGCTGACCGGGCAGGCAAAATTTTCGCTGAAGGTGATGCGCTCTGGCTCACCCTCGCGCGGGGCGGTTTCCAGAATGGCGATGCCGTTGGCCAGGTCCAGCGCGGTGCGAAAACTGTCGGCCAGCCGGGTTTCCATGCCTTCGCGCACCACGATCCGGTCGACCACCACGTCGATATCGTGGCGGAATTTCTTGTCCAGGGTCGGCGGTTCGTCCAGTTCATAGAACTGCCCGTCGACCTTGACGCGCTGGAAGCCCTGCTTGCGCAGTTCCAGGAATTCCTTGCGGTATTCGCCCTTCCGGTCACGGATGATCGGGGCCAGCAGGTATCCGCGCGTCCCGTCCTCCATTCCCATGACCCGGTCGACCATGTCCTGCACCTGCTGCGCCTCGATCGGCAGGCCGGTGGCAGGGCTGTAGGGGGTCCCGACCCGGGCAAACAGAAGGCGCATGTAGTCATAGATCTCGGTCACCGTGCCAACGGTGGAACGCGGGTTCTTCGACGTGGTTTTCTGTTCGATGGAAATCGCCGGGCTCAGGCCCGCGATGTGATCGACGTCGGGCTTTTCCATCATGTTGAGGAACTGCCGGGCATAGGCCGACAGCGATTCAACATAGCGGCGCTGCCCTTCGGCATAGATGGTGTCGAAGGCCAGCGACGACTTGCCCGACCCCGACAGGCCGGTGATCACCACCAGTTGGTCGCGCGGAATGTCGACGTCGATGTTCTTGAGGTTGTGTTCACGCGCGCCGCGCACCTCGATTTGCTTGAGATCTGGCATCAGACACCCCGGACTGCATCAGGTGTTAACACATAGTGGAAGGCGCGGCGCTGGCCAACAGGAATTTGAGAACAAGGCAGGAACAAACGGCAGTCTGCGGCCAAAGCCCGCCGAAGGATGCTGCACTGCTTGCGTGTTTTTTCAGCCCTTGAGAGCGGATTTTTCCGCGGTGCAGCAGAAATCTCTTTACATTCCAATTTACGAATGTATATTAAGCTGACCGCGATACGAGAGAGGCGTGATCCAATGTTTGCCATGTTCAACCGCAATACCGCCCCCCAGATGAGCCCCGCAGAGGCCGTTCAGAAATCCGCCGCTGGCGAAATCGTTCTGGTCGACATCCGCGACGGCATGGAACTGCAATACGGCGGCAAGGCCAAGGGCGCGATCCATGTGCCGATGGCGGCACTGGCAATGAAGGCCGATCCGCGCAGCCCCGAATGCCTTGAGGTGTTCAAGTCGGGCAAGCCGATCGCGGTCTATTGCGCCAGCGGCGCCCGCTCCAGCATGGCCAAGCGGATGCTGGCCAACATGGGCTATGACGATGTGCACAACATCGGCGGGCTGGGCCACTGGCAGATGGCCGGCGGCGAAATCGAACGCTGACCCTGCCCGGGTCGGGTTTTCCCGACCTTGCCGCCAAACACGCTGGTCAAGCGCAGAAGCCTGTGGAATCCTTGCGGTCATTGGTGACTGCAAGGATTTTTTCATGCTCAGATCGACGCTTTTCGCCACCGCCTGTGCCACCGCGCTTCTGCCGCTGCCGGCCGATGCGCAATCGGCGGGGAACAGCATTCTGGTTCTCGATGGGTCGGGTTCCATGTGGGGGCAGATCGACGGCAACGCCAAGATCACCATCGCGCAAGAGGTGGTGACCGGCCTGCTGGATACGCTGCCCGCGGACCAGGCGCTGGGGCTGGTGGCCTATGGCCACCGTACCAAGGGCGATTGCAGCGACATCGAAACGCTGATCGCACCCGCCACCGGGAACCGCGCGCAGATCGCCGCCGCCGTTCAGGGGATCACCCCAAAGGGCAAGACGCCGATGACCGACGCGGTGATCGCCGCCGCCCGCGCTCTGCGCAGCAGCGAGGAAAAGGCCACGGTGATTCTGGTCTCGGACGGGATCGAGACCTGCAACCCCGACCCCTGCGCCGCCGCCACCGCACTGGAACAGGCCGGGGTTGATTTCACCGCCCATGCGATCGGCTTCGACGTGGACGACCCGGCCGCGCAGGCGCAACTGGCCTGCCTCGCGCAGAACACCGGCGGCAAATACCTGAGCGCGCGCAACGCCGACGAACTGGGCGCGGCGCTGACCGAGGTGACGGCGGCCCCGCCCCCCGCCACGCTGCAGTTCCGCGCAGTGGAAACCTATGGCGCTGTCACGCGCCCCGCGCAGGTGGTCTGGACGGTGACCGGCCCGGACGGCGCAACCTTGATCGAGGGGCTGGCCAACGACGGCGGCAGCGTCACGCTGGCACCGGGCCGCTATACCGTCAACGCGCTGCGCCTGTCCGACGAGGGGCTGCAAACGCGCGAGGTGCAGATCACCGGCACCGATACGCAGGTCGAGATCTCCTTTGCCGCCGCCCTGCCCCCGGCGACGCTGTCCGCCCCCGCCGAAGGCGCAAGCGGGGCCATGATCGCGGTGGACTGGACCGGGCCCGAGGGCGACGGCGACTATCTTGAGACCGCGCAACCCGGGGCCAAGCCGGGGGCATCCCTGACCTTCGTGCGGGTGGCCGATGGCAGCCCGGCATCGTTGCGCTTGCCGGCGCAGCCGGGCGATTACGAGATCCGCTATGTCGAGGCGCGCACCTTGCAGGTGCTGGCAACCCTGCCCGTCAGCGTGACCGAGATCGCCGAATTGCTGACCGCGCCGGCAACCGCGCCGATCGGGGCGACAATCGACGTGGGCTGGAACGGTGCGGGCTATGACGAAGATTACATCGACATCACCGTGCCATCGGCCGCGCCGCTGGACTACCTGACCTATGCCTACCCGCGCGATGCCAACCCGGTCACAATCCAGGTGCCGGTGACGCCCGGCGCCTACCTGATCCGCTATATCACCGCGCAGGATGGCAGCGTGGCCGCACAGGTGCCGCTGACGGTGACCGACGTGGCCGCGACGCTGAGCGCCCCGACAGAGGCCGCGGCGGGCAGCGGGATGCAGGTGACCTGGACCGGACCGGGCAACCCGGGCGATTACCTGACCATCGCCACGCCGGGGGACGGCGCGCTGGGCTATGTCACCTATGCCTATACCGAAGGCGGCAGCCCGGTGACGATCGCCGCGCCGGGCACACCGGGGGCCTATGTCCTGCGATACGTGGCCGACGGGCCGGGCAGCCGGGTTCTGGTGGAACAGCCGCTGACCGTGCGCTGACACGCAAACAGCCCCGGCGTTGCGCCGGGGCTGTGTTTCTAACGGACCACGGGCTTAACGGTACAAAAGCGACTGGCCGTTGGCGAACAGGTGCACCTTGGACGGATCTGCCGTCAGCGCCACCGCCTGGCCGCGCAATTCGGAATGGATGCCGGGCAACTTGGCGATGACCGGATCGGCACCCTGGTCCTTGGCGAAATACAGCAGCGTGACTTCGCCCAGGGCTTCGATGATATCGACGGTGCCGTGGAATATTGCGTCGCCATCGGTCCGCAGGAAATCCTCTGGCCGGATGCCGACATTGACCTTGCGGCCCATGTCCGCTTCGGTCGTGGGATAGTGCGACATCGCCAGGCCACCCCCCGCCATGCGGACCGTGGTCTGTTCTCCGGTGGCGACGATTTCGCCGGGCAGAAGGTTCATTGCCGGACTGCCGATGAACTGCGCCACGAATTCGCTGTTGGGCCGTTCATACAGGTCCAGCGGCGTGCCGACCTGGGCGATGCCCTTGTTGGCAAGAACGACGATGCGCGTGGCCAATGTCATCGCCTCGACCTGGTCGTGGGTGACATAGATCATCGTGCTGTCGGGCATCGATTCCTTGAGCTGCGCGATCTCGATCCGGGTGGCGACGCGCAGCGCCGCGTCCAGGTTCGACAGCGGTTCGTCGAACAGATACACCTTGGGGTCGCGCACGATGCTGCGCCCGATGGCGACGCGCTGGCGCTGACCGCCCGACAGCGCCTTGGGCAGACGGTCGAGATAGGGCTCCAACTGCAGGATCTTGGCCGCCTTGGCGACCGCCGCGTCGATCTCTGCCTGCGGTTTCTTGGCGATCTTCAGCGCGAAGGACATGTTTTCCCGCACCGTCATGTGCGGATAGAGCGCATAGGACTGGAACACCATGGCGATGCCACGCTGCGCGGGGGGCACGTCGTTGACCACCTGCCCGTCGATTTCCAGCGTGCCGCCGGTGATCTTTTCCAGCCCGGCGATCATCCGCAAAAGCGTGGACTTGCCGCAGCCGGACGGGCCGACAAACACGATCAGTTCACCTTGCTGGATGTCGAGGTTGATGTTCTTCAGCACATCGACGGTCCCGCCATAGGTCTTGGCGACATCTGTCAGCTTGAGATTGGCCATTGGGTCCCCTCCCCGTTATCGTTATCAGTCCTGACGGATCAGGCGTTCATTTTCAATGCCAGGCACGGCTGCCACGGCCCGAGGTGCAGTTTGCCATCGGCCTGCACGGCGGTGCTTCCCAGTTCCAGCCCGATCTGGGCCCAGTCGCCCGCAGGCATATCCAGCACCGCCGGTTCGGCGGAGAGGTTGAAGGCACAGAAGATCTGCGCATCGCCCAGAATGCGGGTGAAGTGCACCACCGTGCCGGTCGCCGTGACGCCGTCATGATCGCCCCGGATCAGCGCGGGATGCGCGTGGCGGAAGGCGATCGCCCGGCGATAATGGTGCAACAACGCGCCCGGATCGTGTTCCTGCGACGCGACAGAGCGGTTCAGGTGGTCATGGCTGACCGGCAGCCAAGGCTGGCCGGTGGTAAAGCCGCCGTTCTGGTTCGAAGGTTCCCAGACCATCGGCGTGCGACAGCCATCGCGGCCCTTGAATTCCGGCCAGAACTCGATGCCGTAGGGGTCTTGCAGATCCTCGAACGCCACATCCGCCTCTGGCAGGCCGAGTTCTTCGCCCTGGTAGATGCAGACCGAGCCCTTGAGGCACATGATCATCGTGGTGAACAGTCGCGCGGCGGCGGGCGTCAGGTTCCAGCGGGTGACATGGCGCACCACGTCGTGGTTGGAAAACGCCCAACAGGCCCAGCCTTCGCCGGCGACTTCATCGACCTTGGTCATGACATCGGCCACCATCTGCGCGGTCAGTTGCGACCCGGACAGAAATTCAAAGGCATAGCACATGTGCACCTTGTCCCCGCCCGAGGTGTATTCGCCCATGATCTCCAGCCCGCGCTGGGCATCGCCGACCTCGCCCACGCTGGTGGCGGCAGGGTATGAGTCCAGCACCTTGCGGAACCGGCGCAGGAATTCAAGGTTCTCGGGTTGGTTCTTGGAGTGGGTGTGCAACTGGTGGTTATACGGGTTCACCGCCGGCGCGATGGCGCTGTTGCGCTGGTCGGCGGGCAAGGCCGGATTGTCGCGCAGTTCCTTGTCGGCAAAGTAAAAGTTGATCGTGTCCAGCCGGAACCCGTCGACCCCGCGATCCAGCCAGAACCGCACCACATCCAGCAGCGCGTCTTGCACGTCGAGGTTCCAGAAATTCAGATCGGGCTGAGACGTCAGGAAGTTGTGCAGGTAATACTGGCAGCGCCGCGCATCCCACTGCCAGGCCGACCCGCCGAAGATCGACAGCCAGTTGTTGGGCGGGGTGCCATCGTCCTTGGGATCGGACCAGACGTACCAATCGGCCTTGGGGTTGTCGCGGTCCGACCGGCTTTCGATGAACCAGGGGTGCTGGTCGCTGGTGTGGCTGAGCACAAGGTCAATCAACACCTTGATGCCCAGCTGATGCGCGGTCTGCACCAGCACGTCGAAATCCGCCAGGCTTCCGAACATCGGATCGACGTCGCAATAGTCGCTGACGTCATAGCCGAAATCCTTCATCGGACTGGTGAAGAACGGGCTGATCCAGATTGCATCGACCCCAAGCGACGCGATATGCGGCATCCGCGCGGCGATGCCCAGAAGGTCGCCCACTCCGTCGCCATTGCTGTCCTGGTAGCTGCGCGGATAGATCTGATAGACCACCGCGCCGCGCCACCAATCCTTGTCCACCGCCTGCGCGCCCTGCGTTTTCGTTTCTGCGTTCATGTGACTTTTCCTACGTGGCCCCGGGACGCGCCCGGGACAGGGATTTTATTTGACCGAGCCAGCCAGCAGGCCGCGCACCAGGTATTTCTGCATGGCAAAGAACACCATCAGCGGCACCGCGATCGACACGAAGGCCGCCGTGGCCAGGATCTCCCAGTTGCCCCCCCGGGTGCCCAGCAGTTCGATGATCTGCTTGGTCATCACCGTGGTTTCGCCGGTTGCGTCGATCAGGAACACCAGCGCCACCAGCAGATCGTTCCATGTCCACAGGAACTGGAAGATCGCAAAGCTTGCCAGCGCCGGGAACGACAGCGGCAGGATGATCTTGGTGAAGATCTGGAATTCCGTCGCGCCGTCGACGCGGGCGTTTTCGATGATGTCGCGCGGCAGGCCGACCATGTAGTTGCGCAGCAGGTAAATCGCCAGGGGCAACCCGAACCCCGTATGCGCCAGCCAGACCCCAAGGTAGCCCTTGCCGATCCCCACCGCCAGGTGCAGTTTCAACAGCGGGATCAGCGCCAGTTGCAGCGGCACCACCAACAGACCCACCACGGCGGCGATCAACAGCGCGCGGCCCGGGAAATCCATCCACGCCAACGCATAGGCGGCAAAGGCCGCGACGAGGATCGGGATGATCGTCGCCGGAATCGTCACCGTCAGCGTGTTGAAGAATGCCTTGGCCATGCTGTCGGTGGCATCGCCGGAAAACAGCACGCGCTGATAGTTCGCCAGGGTGAATTCCGGCGGGATCTCGGCCTTGGCAAAGACGCGCTGGCCCCGGCTGCCGCTGAACGGTTCGGCGCTTTCCATGCGGTAATCGCCATTGGCCTGCACCGTGATCGTGCCGCCCCCGCGCAGTTCCGCCGTGTCGCCCGCGCCAAATGCCCCCACGTCGCGGGACGAAATCCCCCAGGCACTGATGTCGGCCGGGGGCACGTCATTGAGGGTGAACAGATTGCCCTCGATCACATAGACGCCGCCGGTTTCGGTCTGCGCCTCGGGATCGGCCGACCGCAGGGTCAGCGTCTGTTCGGTCGGGAACATGGATTTCCACCAACCGCTGCTGGAAATCTGGTCTGCCGTGCGGAACGACGACACGAACAGCCCCAGCGTCGGGAAGACCCACAGCGCCACCAGCACGGCAACCGACAGGTGCACGGCCCATTTGAGCGAGGATTTGGTTCCGGCGATATTGTCCATCTGTGTTCCCCTCAGCGCATTTCTTTGCGCGCGTTGTAGACGTTCCAGACCAGGATCGGCGTCACCAGCAGCATGATCACCATGGCCGCGGCAGAGCCCACGCCCCAGTCGTTGGCGCGGAACAGCTTGTCGTACATGTAATTGGCCAGAACCTGCGTTTCCCATTGCCCGTTGGTCATGGCAAAGACGATGTCGAAGATCTTGAGCACGACGATGGTGATCGTGGTCCAGACCACGACGATCGTGCCCATGATCTGCGGCACCTTGATCTTGAAGAAGATCTGGAACGGGTTGGCGCCGTCGACGATGGCCGCCTCGACCGTTTCCTCGGGGATGCCGCGCAGGGCGGCGGACAGGATCACCATGGCAAAGCCGGTCTGGATCCAGATCAGCACGACCATCAGGAAGAAGTTGTTCCAGAACGGAATGGTCAGCCATTGCTGCGGGTCGTTGCCCGTCATCCCGACATAGATCGCGTTCAGAACGCCGATCTGTTCGGTGCCAGGTGGGCGGGCGTCATAGACCAGCTTCCAGATCACGGCGGCGCCGACAAAAGAGATGGCCATCGGCATGAAGACCAGCGATTTCGCGATGTTGCCCCACCTGATCCGGTCGGTCAGCTGCGCGGCCAGCAGGCCAAACGCGGTCGAGGCCGCGGGCACGATGACCAGCCACAGCATGTTGTTCTTCATCGCTTCCCAGAACTTCGGTTCCGACACCATCTGGCTGTAGTTCGCAAGGCCGACGAATGCGCCGTCCTGGTCGCGGTCGGTCAGCGACAGGCGGATGGTTTCGACCACCGGGTAGGCCAGGTACAGCCCCAGCGCGAGCAGCGCGGGAAACAGGAACAGCCAGGGCCGGATCATGTTGGCCCGGTTGATGTTGCGCCCGGCATTCGGCCCGCGCGGCGGATACAGCACCTTGTCGAGGAACTGGTTCGAGAAATAGAAATACCCGACACAGGCGCCGACCCCGATAACGATGGTCAGCAGCCCCTGAAACGCTGGATGCATGATCCCCTCCCTGATCGGCCGCCGGTTTAGCCCCGCTGGCGGCAAGTGGGGTTCCCCACGCCCCGGACAAACCGGGGCGCAAGGCGTCTTTCAGGGTCAGCTTATTTCAGTGCGTCCCAGCTGTCCTGGATTTCCTTGGCGACCTCTGCAGCGGGCTTGCCACCGGCATAGTCGACCATCCCGGTCCAGAAGCTGCCCGCGCCCACGCCGCCCGGCATCAGGTCAGAGCCGTCGAAGCGGAAGGTCGTTGCGCCCAGCAGGATGTCGTTCATCTTGGCGGTCGGCGCGTCCGAGAACTTGGAGGTGTCGACACCCTTGTGCGGGGTCAGGAAACCGCCACGCGCCATCCAGATTTCGTTGGCCTCGGGCGTTTGCAGGTACTTGATCAGCGCATGCGCGCCGGGGCTGTCGTTGGTGATCGCCCAGACGGTGCCCGCGCCCAGAACCGGATTGCCCAGGTCCTTGCCCGCATAGGCCGGGAAGTAGAAGAAGTCCGCGTCTGCGCCAACTTCGGTCCCTTCCGGGAAGAAGGCGGGGATGAACGATGCCTGGCGGTGCATGTAGCACTGCGGCGGGGCCGAGAACAGGCCCTTGGGGCTGTCGCGGAAATCGGTCGAGGCGACCGCGCCCGCGCCACCGGCAACGTAGGCGTCGTTGCGGGCGAACCAGCCGAAGTCTTCGATCGCGGCGATGACGCGCGGATCATCGAACGGCATCGCGTTCGACACCCAGTCGTCATAGACTTCGGGCGGCTGGGTGCGCAGCATCAGGTCTTCGACCCAGTCGGTCGCGGGCCAGCCGGTCGCACCGCCCGATCCCAGACCGATACACCACGGGGTTTCGCCGTCGGCCGCGATCTGTTCGGTCAGCGCCTTCAGCTCTTCCATCGTGGTCGGGATGTCATAGCCCGCATCCTCGAAGTTTTCCGGCACGTACCAGACCAGCGATTTCACATCGACCTTGTAGAAAAAGCCGTACAGGTGGTCGGCGCCGTCCTTGCCGGCGTAGGTGCCCAGATCGATCCAGGACTGACCGGCGGCATAATTGTCGCGGATCCAGTCGGCGGTGCCATCTTCCAGCGGCGTCAGGAACCCCCGGCTGGCCATGTCAGAGGCCAGGCCCGGCTGCGGGAACACGGCGACGTTCGGCGCCGAGCCAGCTTCGGCGTCGACAACGATCTGCTGTTCAAAGCTGTCGGAACCGACATAACGCACATCAAGGCCGGATTTCGCGGCGAATGCCGACAGCACGGCCTCGACATTGGCCTGGTCCGGGCCAAGCCACGGGCCGAACACGGTCAGTTGTTCCGCATGAGCCAGTCCGGCGGTCAGCGCCGTCAGGGTCACGCCGAGCGTGAGCGATTTCTTCATGATTTTCCTCCCGGTTTGCGCCTTCCGGCGCGGACTCGTTATCCCTTGCCGCGGGAATCATCCCAAAGCGCTTTGGATTGCAGGACGTTCGCCCAAACAGCGCGGCCTGTCAACGCAGAGTGGACTGGATTTCTCAATAATTCAACGCTGCACCGCAGCTTAACATGGCAATCAAAAAGAGGCTTCCCCGAAGCCGTTTTTAACGCTACCACTTTTCCCGTCCATAGCGCTTTGGAAAATTGCCCCGTGAACCTCAAACAGCTTTCAGAACATCTGAACCTGTCTCAGACCACCGTCAGCCGCGCGCTGAACGGTTACCCCGAGGTGAACGAAGACACCCGCAAACGCGTGCTGAAAGCCGCACAAGAGCTGAATTACAGCCCCAACACGCGGGCCAAGGGGCTGGCCACCGGCCGATCGATGGCCATCGGGCACGTCATCCCGGTGACGTCGAAACATGAAATGGTGAACCCGGTGTTCGGGGATTTCATCGCCGGTGCCGGAGAAACCTATTCCGCCGAAGGCTATGACATGGTGCTGACGCTGGTCGATGACCGCGACGAGGAAAGCGTTTACCGCAAGATCCGTACCCGTGGCAGCGTCGATGGCGTGATCGTGCACGGCCCCAAGATGACGGACCCGCGCATTCCCTTGCTGCGCCAGCTTGGCCTGCCCTTTGTCGTACACGGGCGCGCCACCGACGAAGGCGGCGACTATGCCTGGCTGGATGTGAACAACAAAAGCGCCTTTCGCCGGGCCACGAATTACCTGCTGGACCTTGGCCATCGCCGCATCGCGCTGCTGAACGGGCTGGAAACGATGGATTTCGCCTTTCGCCGCCGACAGGGTTATGCCGAGGCGCTGGCCGCGCGTGGCGTGGCGGTGAACCCGGCCCTGCTCCGCAGCGAGGAAATGACGGAAGTGCTGGGCTATCGCAGCGCGCGCGACATGCTGGACCGGGACGACGCGCCGACGGCGTTCCTGGTGTCGTCGATGATCACCGCCATCGGTGTGCGCCGGGCCATCCATGACAAGGGTCTGGAAATGGGCCGCGACGTGTCGGTGATCACCCATGACGACGATCTCAGTTATCTGAAGAACGGTCCGGGAGAGGCGATCTTCACCGCCACCCGGTCCTCGGTTCGCGAGGCCGGCAGCTTGTCCGCCAGAATGCTGATCGACCTCATCCGACAACGCCCGACCGGACGCCACCAGTTGCTGGAGGCGGATTTGATCATCGGCGGGTCAACTGGCCCTGCCCCATCGACAAGGTAAAGACATGCGCCACAAGCGATCCGACTTTCCCGACGGCTTCCTGTTCGGAACCGCGACCTCGTCTTACCAGATCGAAGGACACAGTTTTGGCGGCGCGGGCCGCACCCATTGGGACGATTTCGCCGACACGCCGGGCAATGTGGTCCGGGCCGAAAACGGCGCGCTGGCCTGCGATCACTATCACCGGTACGAGGCCGATCTGGACCTTGTCGCCGGCGCGGGCTTTGACTGCTATCGCTTTTCCACCAGCTGGGCGCGGGTGATGCCCGACGGGCGCACGCCCAACCCCGAGGGGCTGGATTTCTATGACCGGCTGACCGACGCGATGCTGGAACGCGGGATCAAGCCCTGCGCCACGCTGTACCATTGGGAACTGCCGTCGCCTCTGGCGGATCTGGGCGGCTGGCGCAACCGCGATATCGCGGGCTGGTTCGGGGATTTCACCGAAACCATCATGGGGCGGATCGGCGACCGGATGTATTCCGTCGCGCCGATCAACGAACCTTGGTGTGTCGGCTGGCTGTCGCATTTCCTGGGGCATCACGCGCCCGGCCTGCGCGACATCCGCGCCACAGCGCGGGCGATGCATCATGTTCTGCTGGCCCATGGCACCGCGATCCAACGGATGCGCGGGCTGGGCATGACCAACCTTGGGGCGGTGTTCAACCTGGAATGGGCCGATCCCGCCGACGACAGCGATGAAGCCCGTGCTGCCGCTGACCTGTATGACGGCTATTATAACCGGTTCTTCCTGGGCGGCGTCTTTCAGGGGGCCTACCCCGAAGACGTGATGGCGGGGCTTGCGCCGCATATGCCCGAGGGCTGGCAAGATGATTTCACCACCATCTCGGAACCGGTCGACTGGTGCGGGCTGAACTATTACACCCGCAAGCTGATCGCCCCCGACACCGGCCCTTGGCCCAGCCACAAAGAGGTCGAAGGTCCGCTGCCCAAGACCTTGATGGGATGGGAAATCTTTCCCGATGGTCTGTATAATTTCCTGACCCGCACCGCGCGCGAATACACCGGCAGCCTGCCCTTGCTGGTCACGGAAAACGGGATGGCGAGCCCGGATGTGGTGACGAATGGCGCGGTTTCGGATCAACCGCGCATCGACTATCTGAACGCGCATCTTGATGCGGTGAAGCGCGCGATTGCTGATGGCGTGCCGTTGCAGGGCTATTTCATCTGGTCGCTCCTGGACAATTACGAATGGGCGCTGGGCTATGAGAAACGCTTTGGCCTGGTCCATGTCGATTTTGAAACGCTGGAACGCACGCCCAAAGCGTCGTATCACGCGCTGGCTCAAGCACTGAAGTGAAGCACAGGCACTGAAGGACGGACCATGGCCGCAATGACCGCAGTCGTCGCCGATATCGGCGGCACCAACACCCGCGTCGCCCTGACCCACGGCACCACCGTGCGGACCGACACGATCGCGCGGTTTCGCAATGCCGATCATGCCGACCTGAGTTCGGTGCTGAAAACCTATCTGTCGGACCGGTCTGAAACCGTCGATGCCGCCTGCGTCGCGATGGCCGGGCCGGTGCATGACGGGGTGGGCACGTTGACCAACCTGGACTGGACCATCGACCGCAGCGTGATCGCGGCGGCGACCGGTGCCGGCACGGTGGCGGTGCTGAACGACCTGCAGGCACAAGGCCATGCCATTGCCCACTTGCCAGACGACAAGCTGGACGTGGTGTTCGGCGGGCCAACGTCGGGCGATCACGCGGCGCGGCTGGTTCTGGGGGTCGGGACCGGGCTGAACGCGGCACTTGTCTATCGCACCGAACGCGGCACGCTGGTGCCGCCATCGGAATCCGGCCATATCTCTCTGCCTGTCCAGAACGAGGAAGAGCTGCGGCTGATGACGTTTCTTGGCCGCAAGCACGGCACCCCGGGGTTCGAAGAGGCCCTGTCGGGCCGCGGGGTTGAAAACCTGTACGCCTGGGCCTGTCACGAGGCCGGCACCCTGCCCCCGGGATTTTCCGCGCATCAGGTCATGCTGGCCGTGGCCGAGGGCAGCGACGAGGCCGCGCAGCGCGCGGCGCATGTCTTTGTGCGGCTGCTGGGGCGCCTTGCGGGCAATCTGGCGCTGATCCAGTTGCCTTATGGAGGCATTTATCTGT
Source organism: Mesobacterium hydrothermale (assembly GCF_035818635.1). Classification (NCBI taxonomy): domain Bacteria; kingdom Pseudomonadati; phylum Pseudomonadota; class Alphaproteobacteria; order Rhodobacterales; family Roseobacteraceae; genus Mesobacterium; species Mesobacterium hydrothermale. Next base: position 42,798 of record NZ_JAYLLH010000008.1, read on the forward strand.
GCGGCGGCGTCGCCCGCGCCTTCGGCCCCTATTACGAGGCGATGGGCTTTGCGCAATCGTTTCTCGACAAGGGGCGGTTTGCCGACTTCATGCGGCAGTTCGCGGTGTACGTGGTCAATGACGACTATGCCGCGCTGACCGGGTCGGCCTGGCATTTGCAGGAGCTGATCGAAACCGCCTGACCCGCTGGGGTTGCCCCGACGCAGTCGCGCACATTCCTTCCTGACTCCTTAGATTCGCCAATATCGCGCGGCAGGTCTTTTGCGATCAACCCCTTGCCCAGCCATGGGCATCCACGAAGCCGGGGCGGCCCCCCGGGGCGTGGCACACTGTCGTGAAAGAGTCCGCATGTTCGCCAGAACGTTCCCCCTTTTCGCCCTTTCTGCAACGCTGTTGTCCGGCTGTGGCGGCATCACTGCCACGGTTGCCCAGAGCCCGCAACCTGCGAACAGCGCCCCCACAGTGGTTGCCGCCGCGGCCCTGTCGGCATCGGCGTTCGTCGTGCCCGCGGCGGATGGCAGCATTGGCAGCGACCTGATCCAGACCAGCGCCGATGCCGTGATCGACACCGATGGCGACGGCTACGGCTATCTCGCGGGCAAGGACGCCAGCGACAGCAGCCTGCATACGGTCGCCGGATTGGTGGGGGGGGACGCGCTGACCGCGCTGCCCGGCAGCGGAACCGCCAGCTACGACGGCTATTTCGAACTGTATCACCTGAACCGCCCGACCACCGGCAGCAGCCGCGCCGACCTGCGCAGCTTGACCGGGGCGATGACGATCACGCTGGACATGACAAATGACAGCTTTTCCGGCGCAAGTGCGGGCACGGTCAATGGCCGACCGGCCCTGATGCTGAGCGGTCAGATCACCGGCGACACCCTGACCGGAATCGCGAGCTACACCAACGGAACCGTGGCCATGACCGGCGACATGATCGGCCGCGCCGGGACCGAAAAGGTCATCGGCGCCTATCACGGCAACAATGGCAGCGACAGTTTCGCAGGTGGGTTCCTGGCCACGCCCTAACGGCTGGCCAGCGCATCCCAAAGCACCGAGAGCACCGCATCGCGCGGCACGTCCGAGGTGAAGAAGGCATCGCCGATTCCGCGCACCAGGATAAAGCGCAGTTTGCCGTCGATCACCTTCTTGTCCTGACCCATCAGATCCAAAAGCGACTCTGCCGCTGGCAGATCACCGGGAATGTCGGCCAGGTCGGTCTTCATGCCCATGGTTTTCAGATGCGCGCGAACGCGGCTGGGGTCTTCCTGCGAACACACGCCAAGGCGCGACGACAGCTCGAACGCCAGCGCGCATCCGATGGCCACGCCTTCGCCATGCAACAGACGGTCGGAATAGCCGGTGGCCTTTTCCAACGCATGACAGAAGGTGTGCCCAAGGTTCAAAAGCGCCCGGTCGCCCTGCTCGGTCTCGTCCCGCACGACGATTTCCGCCTTCATCTCGACCGAGCGGCGCACGGCATAGGCGCGCTTTTCAGCGTCGCCCGCGGCCATGGCCGGGCCATTCCGTTCCAGCCAGTCGAAGAACCCGGCATCCCCCAGCAGCCCGTATTTCACCACCTCGCCATTGCCGGCCAGGAAATCGCGGGGGGTCAGCGTGTCCAGCACGCCGATATCGGCCAGCACAAGGCTGGGCTGGTGAAAGGCGCCGATCAGGTTCTTGCCCTGCGGCGCGTTGATCCCGGTCTTGCCGCCGACCGAACTGTCGACCTGCGCCAGAAGCGACGTCGGCACCTGCACAAAGCGCACACCCCGGCGCAGCACGGCCGCGGCAAAGCCCACAAGATCCCCGATCACGCCGCCGCCAAGCGCCACAACCACGTCGCGGCGTTCGACCTTCTGTTCCAGCAGCCATTCGACGGTGCGGGTGAATTCGGGCCAAGCCTTGGTGGATTCGCCGGCCGGCAGGGTCAGGGCCACGCTTTCGATGCCCTCGGCACTCAGCGCGGCGCGGAACCGGTCCAGATGCAGCGCCGCGACGTTTTCATCGCTGACAATCGCCACGCGCTTGCGGTGCAGCAGCGGAGCGATCTGCGCACCGCCGGTGTCGATCAGGCCCGGCCCGATCCGAACATCATAGGCGCGCTCCCCCAACGGGACATGTACCGTCTGAATCATTCTTTTTTCTCCAGCACATCGGGCCGCTGCAACAGCGCCTCGATCACTTTCTTCGCCATCATGTCGACGCTATAGGTTTTGTCGGACCGGACGTTCAGATCGGCGCGGGCATAGAGCGGCACCCGTGTTTCGTACAGGCGTTTCAGCGTTCCGTACGGATCGGCGCCACGCAGCAAGGGGCGGGTGTCCTTGTGCTTGACACGGTTCCACAGCAAGTCAAGGTCGGCGTTCAGCCAGACCGACACCCCCCGCTCCGAGATCATCTCACGGTTCTCGGCGGACATGAAGGCGCCGCCGCCGGTCGACAGGATGCCGCGCTCCTCGTCCAGCAGACGGCCGATCACCTGGCTTTCCTTCTGGCGAAAGAACGGCTCTCCGTCGCGCTCGAAGATTTCGGCAATGGTCATGTTCGCGGCGCGCTCGATCTCGGCATCCGAATCGAGGAACGGCACCCCCAGCTGCGCCGCCAGCGCCTTGCCGACGGCGGTCTTGCCCGCCCCCATCATGCCCACCAGCACCACGGTCTTCTTCAGGATCAACGAATTTTTCAGGTCGCCTTCGGCCATCGTCCGCCATTTTCCAGATTTCCCGCGTGAATGACGTGATCTTGGTGAAATTGCCAGTTATAACTTCGAAAAAAAGATGGCAGGGATGATCGGCAGATGCGGCACGTAGTCAGATGGCTTCTATACCTTATAGTGCTCGCCTTGGTGGGGCTGGTGATCTATGCCTATGCCGGTCCGTACTTCGGCGCCGACTTCTCGCCGCCCCAGACCGAGATCAGAGAGCCCGTCACGCTGGATGTGGACTAAGCCGCTTGCCCTGTCGCTGATCCTGCTGGCGCCGCCCGTTCTGGCGCAGGCGCCGCTGTCGGCCATCGACTGGCTGGAAAACCATCATCCCGAAGCCGCGACGGCCACGCTGCGCCCGCTGCTGCTTGAGCCACCGGTCAGCGCCTCTGCCCTGCCGCCCCAGGTCGAGGTGACGGCGCTGGACGCGCCATCGGTGTCGTCCACCGGGCTTTTGCCGATGCAGGTCACCGGCTTGCCCGAAACGTTGTGGCAGGCCAGCCGGTCCGCCGACCTGATCACACAACTCGCCGCGCTGGATGTCACCGCGCATCCGGCGCTGAACGACCTGCTGATCACCCTGCTTCTGGCCGAGGCCGCGGCCCCCGCCGACGCGCGTCAGGACAGCGCGTTTCTTCAGGCCCGGGTGCGCAAGCTGTTGGACCTGGGCGCCGTCGATCCGGCGTCGGCGCTGCTGGGACGGGCCGGACCGATGGACCCGGCCCTGTTCCCGCTGTGGTTCGACATCGCGCTGTTGACCGACCAGACCACCGCTGCCTGCCGGCAGTTGCGCGCCCGCCCGCATCTTCTGCGCGACGTGGCATCGCGGGTGTTCTGTACCGCACGGCTGGGCGATTGGGCGACTGCCGTCACCGTCCTGCAAAGCTCCGAGGCGCTGGGCGATATTTCGGAAACCGACGCGACGCTTCTGGCGCATTTCCTTGATCCCGAACTGGCCGAAGCGGGCGGCCTGCCACCACCGCCACGCCTGCCGACGCCATTGGAATACCGCCTTTACGAGGCGATCGGTGAACGCCTTCCGTCGGGTCCGCTTCCGCGCGCTTTCGCGGTCACGGACCTGTCGGGCGACGCCGGCTGGAAGGCGCAGCTGGACGCCGCCGAGCGGCTGGCCCGGGTCGGCACGATTTCCCCCAACCGCCTTCTGGGCATCTATACCGACCGCAGGCGCGCCGCATCGGGTGGGATCTGGGACCGGGTCGAGGCTTTGCAGCACTTCGATACCGCGTTGACCGCGGGCGAGCCGGGCGCGGTTGCCGCCACGCTGCAACGGGTCTGGGCGCAAATGTCGTCGGCCGGGTTGCTGGTCCCGTTTTCGCAGATCTACGGACCCCGGCTGGTGGACATTCCGCTGACGGGCAATGCCGCATTGCTGGCGGCCCGGGCAGCACTGCTGTCACCCGACTATGAGCTTGCGGCGGCGAAACTGCCCCGTGACCTGCCCGACCGCAGCCTGCTGGCCGCCATCGCCACCGGCCAGCCGCCCGAGATCCCGCCGACCGGCGCAATGCGCGCTGCGGTGATCGCGGCGTTTCGCGACCCCGGCCTGCCTGACACCTATGCCCCGCTGATGCAGGGCGACCGGCTGGGCGAAACCATCCTCAAGGCCCTGTCTGAAACCGCCGAAGGGGCACAGGGCAACCCGGCCATCCTGACCCGCGGTCTGCGCGCGCTGCGCGCTGTCGGGCTCGAGGACACCGCCCGTCGCACCGCCCTGCACCTGCTGCTGACCGGGGGGCTGCAATGAGCGCGCGCTGGCTGCCCGCTTTCCTCGATGCGCTCGCCGCGGAACGCGGCGCGGCACAGAACACGCTGCAGTCCTACGCCCGCGATCTTCAGGACTTTGCCGGCTGGCTGGCCGCGCGGAATGGCGATTTCGCCAGCGCCAGCCGCGACGATGTCGAAGCCTATCTTGTGCATTGCGATGCCCAGGGCCTGGCCAAGGCAACCCGCGCCAGGCGCCTGTCCTCGATCAAGCAGCTCTACCGCTTCACCTTCGAGGAAGGCCTGCGCGGTGACAATCCGGCGGTGCAGGTCACCGGACCGGGCCGCGAAAAACGCCTGCCGAAAACCCTGTCTGTGGACGAGGTCGACCGCCTGCTGGACGCCGCCGAAACCCATGGTCGCACCCCGGCCGACCGGCTGCGCAACACCTGCCTGATGCAGTTGCTCTACGCCACGGGCATGCGGGTGTCGGAACTCGTCGGCCTGCCGGTCTCGTCGGCGCGCGGCGACCCGCGGATGCTGCTGATCCGTGGCAAGGGCGGCAAGGAACGCATGGTGCCGCTGTCCCCCCCCGCCCGCGCGGCCCTGGCGCTCTGGCTCACCCAACGCGACGAAACCGAGGACACCGCCCGCAGCGCGGGGGCCGCCGCCTCGCCCTTCCTGTTCCCGTCGCGCAGCAAGGATGGCCACCTGACCCGACATGCGTTCTACATGCTGATCAAGGACATCGCCGTGGCCGGCGGCGTGTCGCCGGCCAAGGTAACACCGCACACCCTGCGCCACGCCTTTGCCACCCACCTGCTGGAACGCGGCGCCGACCTGCGCGCGATCCAGACCTTCCTCGGCCATGCCGACGTCTCCACCACCGAGATCTATACCCATGTGCTGGAAGACCGCCTGCGCGAACTGGTTCTGGATCACCACCCGCTGGCCAAGGACGCCTCGTAACCCCTTCTTCTGGCTAAAAATATCCCGGGGGTGAATTGGCCAACGGCCAAGAGGGGGCAGCGCCCCCTCAGCCTTCCCCCCTGGCCTCCGAAGCCCGCCAGACGGCCGCCAGGCCAAGACCGGTCCCCTCACGCACCTGTGGCCGTCCCGCGCCGCATCCCGACCGGCAACGCCTCTTCCGACGGCCACCAGCCGCTCAGCAAGGCCCGGTCATAGCCTTGCACCAATCCCGCCGCCCGCATCGCCAGCGCCGCCGCCTCGGCGTCATAGTCCAGCCGCGCGACCGCCACCGCCCCGTCCGCAGCCACCGTGCAGTACCGCGTCGCCCGCGCGCCGTCGTGCGGCGGCATGCCGATCACGCCGGCATTGACCCAGTCGACTCCACGCACCCGGCGCTGGAACGCAATGCCACTGTGCCCGACAAAGACCCGGTCGACCGGGCCGGCCACGGCTTGCACCGCGGCGATTTCTTCGGCGAAATCCGCGTCATCGGACACCGGCCAGAGGAACCGCGCCACATCCGTCACGCCCCCATGAAACATTGCGCAGCGCCGCCCGGCGTGCTCGAACACGGCCAGGTCGGGACAGGTGCCCATCCACGCCCGGACCTCAGGCTCACAGGCAGCCAACGCCGCGGCGTACCAGTTCGCCGACAGGCGGTCGCAGACCGTGCCCTCGCCGAAGCCGCAGCCACAGGTATCGGCGCCCTCCGCCAACTGGATCTCGCAATTCCCAGCCACCACAGGCACCGCCCAATCGCGTATTTCCGCGACAGTCGCGGCGGCATCGGCGCAATAGGCCACGACATCCCCGGTGCACAGACACTGCGACGGGGGCAACCCAAGTTGCAGGGCCACGTCGCGCAGCGCCTGCAACGCCTGCAGGTTGGCATATTGCCCACCAAACACGATCAGCGGCCCATCCAGCCGCCCCAGATCGGCAATCTTCATCGCCTGCCCCTTGAACGGGACGCCTCGCGCCCCCATAACCCGTTCCAGCATAAGGATGAATGACAACGATGGAAGCCTCTGCCACCCTCTACGACAGCGCGTTCTGGATCACCACGGGGGCGATCCTGCTGCTTTTGGTGCTTTCGGGGTTCTTTTCGGGGTCCGAAACCGCGCTGACGGCGGCGTCGCGCGGCAAACTCCGGGCGCAGGCGGACAAGGGCAACCGCGGTGCACAGCGCGCGCTGTCGATCACCGAAGACAACGAGCGTCTGATCGGCTCTGTCCTGCTGGGCAACAACCTTGTGAATATCCTCGCCACATCGCTGGCCACTGCGCTTTTCACACGGCTTTTCGGCGAAAGCGGCGTGGCGCTGGCCACGTTGGTGATGACCCTGCTGGTCCTGATCTTCGCCGAGGTGCTGCCAAAGACCTATGCCATCACCAATGCCGAAACCGCCGCGTCGCTGGTGGCAGGCGTGATCCGCGTGGTGATTCTGGTGTTTTCGCCGATGGTGAACGCGGTCCGCATGCTGGTGCGGGGCGTCTTGCGCATTTTTGGCGTGCGCGCCGATCCCGACAGCCGGATCCTTGCCGTGCGCGAAGAGATCGCCGGCGCCCTGAACCTGGGTCATTCCGAAGGCGTGGTCGAAAAGGAAGACCGCGACCGGATCCTGGGCGCGCTGGACCTTGGCGACCGCACGGTCGAGGAAATCATGCTGCACCGTTCCAAGATCGAGATGATCAACGCGGCGACGCCGCCGCAGGAAATCCTGGCCCAATGTCTTGAATCGAATCACACCCGGTTGCCGATCTACAAGGACGAACCTGAAAACATCATTGGCGTGATCCACGCCAAGGACCTGCTGCGCGCGATGTACAAGCTGATGCAGGACGCGGGGACCAGCGACATGTCGGCGCTGGAGACGTTCCAGATCGTCGAGGTCGCGATGAAACCCTATTTCATCCCCGATACCACGTCGCTGGATGACCAGATGCGCCAGTTCCTGCGCCGCCGCACGCATTTTGCACTGGTGGTCGACGAATATGGCGCGTTGCAAGGCCTGATCACGCTGGAAGATATCCTGGAAGAAATCGTGGGCGAAATCACCGACGAATTCGACCCCGATGCCGAGCATCCGATCCGCAAGGCAGAGGACGGCCACTATCTGATCGATGGCGCCATGACAATCCGAGACCTGAACCGCGCCACCGACTGGAACCTGCCCGACGAAGAGGCCAACACCGTCGCAGGCTTGGTCATTCACGAGGCGCAAATGATTCCCTCGGTCGGCCAGGTCTTCAGCTTTCACGGTTTCCGGTTCGAGGTCACAGGCCGGGAAAACAACCGCCTCACCAAGCTGAAGATCCGGCCGCTGGACGCCGCCTGACCAAATCATATCATTGCGCACGATGACCGGTTTCGGATTGCCGCTGGCAATCCGATCGGTGCGAGGGGTTTCACCCCTCGCGCTCCCCAGGATACTTTCGGCCAGAAGAAGATCAGTGACGCGCACTTGGTCAAGCCCATGTAAGACAGCCATGCAAGCCAATCTCCGTACCTTGAAGAGCGGCCGTCCGCACCGGTCACGTCCCGAAGGACATGACCTTCGGGACGCTTCTCCTGGCGCGGTCATCGGCGTCCCCGCCTGTTCCGCCCTATCGGGATAAACCCGGAACGGTAAACAGACCCTTAATCTTCTTCTGGCCGAAAATATCCCGGGGAGTTTGAGGGGCTGGCCCCTCAAATTGTCGAGGCCTGGGAATTGCCTTTTCGCGGCAGCTTTTGTCGGTTTTCGCCTTGCCGCCGTGCCAATGCCCGCACAGGATCAGGGCAAGACTGCTAGGGAGCCTATCATGAAAACCACCACCCGAGTCGCCGTGATCGGAGGCGGCGTTGTCGGCTGTTCGGTTCTGTATCACCTGACCAAGCTGGGCTGGTCCGACGTGATGCTGATCGAACGGTCGGAACTGACGTCCGGATCGACCTGGCACGCGGCAGGCGGATTTCACACGCTGAACGGCGACACCAACATGGCGGCGCTGCAGGGCTACACCATCCGGCTGTATCGAGAACTGGAGGAGATCACCGGCATGTCCTGTGGTCTGCACCATGTTGGCGGCATCACACTGGCCGACAACCGTGACCGGTTCGATATGCTGCTGGCAGAACGCGCCAAGCACCGCTACATGGGCCTGGAAACCGAAATCGTCGGACCAGACGACATCGCCAAACTGGCCCCGATCGTCAATCTCGACGGGATCATCGGTGCGCTTTACGATCCGCTAGATGGCCACTTGGACCCATCGGGCACCACCCACGCCTATGCGCGCGCGGCCCGGATGGGCGGGGCAACGATCGAAACCCATTGTATGGTGCAGGAGACCAACCAGCGCCCGGATGGCACTTGGGACGTGGTGACCGACAAGGGCACGGTGCACGCCGAACACGTGGTCAATGCCGGCGGGCTGTGGGCGCGTGAGGTCGGCGCGATGGCAGGCGTCTACCTGCCGCTTCACCCGATGGAGCACCAGTATCTCGTCACTGACGAGACGCCGGAGATCTATGAGCGCGACACCGAACATCCGCATGTCATGGACCCGGCCGGCGAAAGCTATCTGCGGCAAGAAGGCCGGGGGCTGTGCATCGGGTTCTATGAACAACCGTGTCGGCCCTGGGCGGTCACCGGCACACCATGGACTTTCGGCCACGAACTGCTGCCCGATGACTTTGAAAAGATCGAACAAAGTATTGAGTTCACATACAAACGCTTTCCGGTGCTCGAACGTGCCGGGGTAAAATCCGTGATCCACGGGCCATTCACCTTTGCCCCCGACGGCAACCCGCTGGTGGGGCCCATTCCCGGGTTGCGCAACTATTGGTCGGCCTGCGGGGTCATGGCCGGATTCAGCCAGGGCGGCGGTGTCGGGTTGATGCTGGCGCAATGGATGATCGAGGGCGAATGCGAACGTGACGTGTCGGCGCTGGACGTGGCGCGCTTTGGGGACTGGATCAGCCCGGGCTACACCCTGCCCAAGGTGATCGAGAATTATCAAAAGCGGTTTTCCGTCAGCTACCCGAACGAAGAGTTGCCCGCTGCCCGACCCAACCGTACGACTCCGATGTATGACATTTTCGACGGTATCGGCGCGGTCTGGGGTGCGCAATACGGGCTGGAGGTGGCGAACTATTTCGCACAAGGCGATGAACCGCGGTATGAAACCCCCAGTTTCCGCCGATCGAACGCCTGGGACGCCACCGCACGAGAGGTGAAGTCTGTTCGAGAAGACGTTGGAATCAATGAGGTTCACAACTTTGGAAAATATCGCGTGACGGGCCCCCGAGCGCGCGATTGGCTGGACCGGATCATGGCCGGGCGCCTGCCGAAACCGGGGCGGCTGTCGCTGACCCCGATGCTGTCGCCCGCGGGCCGGCTGATCGGCGATTTCACCGTGTCCTGCCTTGACGCGGAAACCTTCCAGTTGACCGCCAGCTACGGGTCGCAGGCCTATCATATGAGGTGGTTCCTGCAACATCAGGAAGATGGCGTAACCATAGAAAATATCAGCGATAAACTGAATGGATTCCAGATTGCAGGGCCATTGTCGGCCGAGGTTCTGCAAGCCTGTACGCTGGCCCCCGTGGACCTGAAGTTCCTAGACGTTCGGCACATGACCATCGGGATGACAGACTGCCTTGTGCAACGGGTCAGCTATACCGGCGATCTGGGTTACGAGATCTACTGCGATCCCATGGCGCAACGGCAACTGTGGGCGACGCTCTGGGCTGCGGGGCAACCGCACGGGATGAAGCCCTTCGGGATGCGCGCGATGATGAGCCTGCGGCTCGATCGGTTCTTTGGCTCTTGGATGCGGGAGTTTTCGCCAGACTACACGGCCGCCGAGACCGGGCTTGACAGGTTTATCTCTTTCTCGAAACCAGTTGATTTCATTGGTCGTTCCGCCGCAGAGACAGAGCGCGACACGCCGCCTGCACGGCAATTGGCGGTGTTCGAGGTTGATGCGGACGATGCCGATGTGAATGCCTATGAGCCGGTCTGGATCGACGGACGAGTGCAGGGGTTTTGCACTTCGGGCGGCTATTCGCACCACGCGGGCAAATCCATCGCCATGGCGCTGATCCCACGCGAAAAGGTGGCAGAGGGGCTTGAGGCGCAGATCGAAATCCTGGGGCAGATGCGGTCGGCCCGGTTGATCACCCAGCCCTTGTTCGACCCGGACGGCGCCCGGCTGCGGGAATGAACACGGCCACCATCCTGATCCCCGCTGCGGGAAATTCCAGCCGAATGCGGGGGGCGGATAAACTGCTGCAAACGGTCGACGGGATACCGTTGTTGCGGCGGCAGGTGGTACGGGCGCTGTCGGTCGCGCCGGTGGTGGTGACGGTGCCCGCCGGGCGCCATCCGCGCTACGCGGCGCTTGATGGCTTGGCCCTGACCCTGCTGCCGGTGCCTGACGCGGCGGAGGGCATGGCCGCCTCGTTGCGCCGCGGCATCCAAAGCCTGCCGCCTCAGGCCACGGGCGCAATGATCGTTCCAGGCGACATGCCGGACCTGTCAGAGCAGGATTTATCTCGGATTATCAATGCTCACTACGACAAACCTGATGCGATCATCCAGGCGACGGCAGCGGATGGGACACCCGGCCATCCGGTGCTGTTCCCACGCGCCTTGTTTTCACATTTCGGGCGGCTTTCCGGCGATGAAGGCGCGCGCGCGATCCTGCGCGACAACCGCGATCTGGTGCAACGGGTGGCCCTGCCCGGAAAGCACGCGCTGACCGACCTCGACACGCCGGAAGACTGGGACAACTGGCGCGCACGGTCCGAAAATTGACGAAAAGCGGCAGCACCGATTGCCACCATGAGTTTCCGTCAACAATCCATGCAAAGCGGCTGATTTTCCACGACAAAGGAAACGTCTCTGTGAACCGCGGAAACACGCGCTTCCCCGAAATGGTCCAAGGCTTGCCCCATTTCCGCCCCATACCAACGGTAGTTTCATAAGTGTCGGAAGGGAAGCCCACCAACGGACCCAGGACACAACGAAACGACAAAAGGATCGCAGACACGCAAGACCCGAAACACCGCATATCGCCAAGGCCCGCGATACACGAAAATGGGACAGGTTTCCCCATCCCATTTCCGGTATTGCCGCTTCAGCCCCCTGCAGCGGCAGGCTGCATTCAGGGTAGAGCGCTTACTTGATGACAAGCATGGCTTCATGCTTGCGCAGGGCGCGACGGGCAGAAGAATACGCCGTCAGGCCTTCTTCTTCGGCCAGCTCAGGGAAGAGTTCGAAAAGCTCGGTCCGCTGCGCGTTGCCAATGCCCTTGAGGCTGTGATCGCCCGGCTGGAAGCTTTCGGTCCAGGCACCGTTCGAGAGCACGACTTCGTGACGGTCGAACATGATGTGGATATAGGAAACGCCGAGGCTGTCCACTTCGTCCACGCCCGGCAAGCCGGTCAGGTGTTTGGCCGCGACAAGGACTTCCCGCTCTTCGAAGTACAGCGCGGTCTTGTCGTTGCTCACCAGAACACGGTGGTTCGGCGATACCAGCAGGTCATGCTCTGGCAGGCCGTTGCCCAGGGCCCCCTTGCGGATCAGGATCGGACGCAGATGGGCATTGCGGTCCAGGTCCGAGGCGGCCAGGTCTTTGCGACCAACCCACTTGATTTCCTGAATGCCGTTGTCACGGGTGATGACACGGTCACCGGGCTGCAGGTCTTCCACCAGGCATTCGCCCTGCGGCGTTGCGATCCGGGTGCCCGGGGTAAAGCACGGGATCACGTTTTCGATTTCCTCGAAGGTCATCGTCGACAGCGGGGTCGAGTCGTCGGTCCGGTCCGGGCCGTAGAATTCGACATAGCCGTCTTCACGGTCATCCGAGGTATAGATCACCTGAAGGCTGCCACCGGTCGGCGCCGACCCGGTCAGGTCCAGCGTATCCCAATCAAGCGGCACACCATCGGAGCCAAGGCCGCCCGGGCCATCGCCGCCGTCGACCACGTCACCGCCGGTTGCCCCGACGATCACGTCACGGCCATCTTCGGCATCGATCGTGTCGGCCCCCTGACCGCCATAGATCGTGTCATCGCCCGCACCGCCAAGGATCGAGTCCTCGTCGATACCGCCGTCGATCACGTCGTCGCCCTGGCCACCATCCAGGGTGTCGTCGTCATCGCCGCCGATCAGCGTGTCGTTGCCGTTGCCGCCAAAGATGAAGTCACGGTCGTTTTCCGGGACAGCGTCGATATCGTCGGTGATTTCCAGAACAGTGAAGTTCGAGCCGTCCAGGTAGTCGTTGCCGCTGCCACCATCCAGCGTGTCCGACCCATGCGACCCGATGATCGAGTCGTCGCCGATACCACCGTTGACAAGGTCATCGTCGATGCCGGCGTTGATCGTATCGTTGCCTTCACCACCATCGATCGTGTCGCGGTCGTCACCAGTTTCGATGCTGTCGTTGCCGTTGTTCCCCTCGACATAGTCGCGGCCGTCTTCCTTGTTCGGGTCGCTGGTAAAGCCCAGGATCGGCAGGTTCGGATCGTCACCGACATAGTCCGAGAAGGTGTCGATGCCAGCAAGGATGGTATCATTGCCCTGCCCGCCCAGGATGCTGTCCGAACCTTGCACATCATAGATGTAGTCGTCGCCGGTGTGGCCATCCACGGTGTCGTCGTCGATGCCGCCCAGCAGCGTATCGTTGCCGGCGCCGCCGAAGATCGAGTCGGCGTCGTCGCCGGTCGAAATGTAGTCGGCGCTATCGGTGCCGGTCACGGTGTCCAGATCGTCAGCCGGATCGGGGTCTTCGTCCAGCCCGTTGAACGGATCCAGCGACTGCAGATCGGCGCTGACGGGGAAGATATCCACATCGATGCGGCCTTGTCCGCCGGTGGGATCATCGTTCACGTTCACGGTGATCACACCATCGTCGGTGCCGCCGTTGCCATCGCCCACGACGTAGGGAATGGTCACCGGGCCGACGTAGCCTGCGACGGGCGTGTAGGTCACGGTGCCATCGGGGTTCAGCGTGGCGCTGCCGACGGTCGGCGTGCCGATGCTGGACACGGTCAGCGGGTCGTTGTCAGGATCGGTGTCGTTGTCCGCCGGGTTGAAAGTCACCGGGGTTGAATTGTCCGTCGACACGGTGTCATCCACCGCCACCGGATTGTTGTTGGGGGTGCCGACGTTGATGGTGATCACACCATCGTCGGTGCCGCCGTTGCCGTCACCCACGACATAGGGAATGGTCACCGGGCCGGTATAGCCGGTCACCGGGGTATAGGTCACGGTGCCATCGGGGTTCAGCGTGGCGCTGCCGACGGTCGGCGTGCCGATGCTGGACACGGTCAGCGGATCGTTGTCCGGATCGGTGTCGTTGTCTGCCGGGTTGAAGGTCACCGGGGTGTCGACCGGGGTGGCCACGGTATCATCCACCGCCACCGGATCGTTGTTCATGTCGGAGTCAGTGGTCGAGAATGCCACGTCGCTGATGATCACGCCCTGCGCGCTTACACCGCCATTGGCATAGTCGATTTCGATCCGGGCAACCGGTCCGACGATATCCACAAGGACCGAACCGTTGGCGTCGTCGAAGTTGGTTTCGGTGGTGCCGGTCAGCGTGCCGCCCGACTGGCCGATAGTGCCCAGCGGGGTGATCGTGACGGGAACCGCGTTGCCGTCCGCGTCATAGGCGGTGATGGACACCTGGTCTTCCCAGTTGATGCCGCCCGGGCCGAACAGGTCTTCGCCGGTGCCAGCGTCGATGTCGTTCATCAGGAACGACACGTTCTGCACGGTGTCACCGAACATGTCCTCGTTGGTCGACCGGAAATCCAGGACCGTGGTCGAGGTGGCCGAAACCATTGCTCCGTCGCCACCGTCGCCAAACAGTTTCAGGTGCGAGAACGGGTTGAAGGTTTCGCCATCAGGCACGAAGCCCTCGAAGTTGACAGTGAAGGCTTCTGCACCGGCGTCCAGCGCATCAAAGGTGATGTCGACAGCGACACCGCCCGTATCCACGGAGGCCGAGATATCGTTCGTATCGGCAACATTCGTGCCGTAAGCCCCCAGTGCCCCCCAGTTCAACAAAAGATCAGCCATCTTACGACCCTTTTCCTTTTCACCGGGGCAGTCCCCGAAGCCGCAAATCGCGGCGACAGCACGCGGCTGCCCGTTTCCTCTTTGCTCGTCATGCCTGTGAAATTGCGAAGTCGATCGCGCAGCCTCTGCCCACTTCTATCGTGGACGAAGCGGCCTGTCGGCGGCTGAGTCGCCACGGGCGACCCTCGCATCCCTTCGCATCCCTAAGGATGACTTGCGGTTCAGCGGCCGCCCCCGTGGCCTTATGTCTTCACCCCCCAGTTGGGCTTAAGGTCATTAATACCCATGGCCCGGCTTCACTCAAATGAAAAATGGCGGAAACCGGGCAGCGCTGCCTCAAACCGGCCGGATTTCGCCATGTGTTCCAAGCGGTTCGGGGGGCCAAACAGCAGGATTGTTTCGCCATCGGCGACCTCAATCGCGCGGAAAACAGGGGGTTTACCGAATATCCGGCGCAAGTTCCGGTCTGTTTGTTGCGGCTTGGGAAACAAACGTGCCGTGCCCAATTTCTGCCCCAGGCCAGTCTGCATTTCCCTTGGAGTGTGGCAGAGTTTGTTCCTTGTCAGGCACCAATCGGAAAAAAGTTAATAGATTAGTCAGCTTTCATGCCAGAACCCGATCGCAAACCCGCGAATCGACCGGGGAATCGGGCCTTGAACCTGCCTTATTTCTGCCATTTCCAATTCGGGCTGAATTGCGGCGTGGTGCCAAAGAAAACGGGGCCCGTGCAGGGCCCCGCCGGGTGTTGTCAAAGATTCTGGCGGTTACAGCACGGCGTCGAACAACGCCTGGGTGTTTTCCTCGGTCATCGCCACCGGGTTGCCGCCCACGGACGGGTCGGCCAAGGCGCCCTTGACCAGTCGGTCGATGTCGGGGTTTTCCACCCCGAGGCCGGACATGCGCTTGGGAATGCCGAAGCTGTCGTTGAAGTCATCCACGAAGGCGCAGAACCCGTCAAACCCGCCATCGATCCCCAGATAAGCCGCGGCCATGTCGAAGCGCTGCGCGATCGCACCGCGGTTGAACTGAAGAACAGCGGGCATGCAGACCGCGTTCGTCGTGCCGTGGTGGGTGTGGTAAAGCGCGCCGATCGGGTGGCTGAGCGCGTGGATCGCTCCCAGCCCCTTCTGGAAGGCGGTGGCCCCCATCGCGGCGGCGGCCATCATCTGGCCGCGGGCCTCGATATCGGTGCCATCGGCGTAGGCGCGCGGCAGGTAGTCCTTGACCAGCCGCATGCCTTCCAGCGCGATGCCCTGGCTCATCGGGTGGAAATGCGGGCTGGAATAAGCCTCGACACAATGGGCAAAGGCATCAAGCCCGGTGCCCGCGGTGATGAATTTGGGCATGCCCACGGTCAGCTCGGGGTCGGCGATGACAATGCCCGGCAGCATCTTGGGATGGAAGATGATCTTCTTTTCGGCGGTTGCCGAATTGGTGATAACCCCGGCGCGGCCCACCTCGGACCCGGTGCCGGCAGTGGTCGGCACGGCAATGATCGGCGCAATGGCGTCGGGATCGGCGCGGGTCCACCAATCGCCGATATCCTTGAAGTCCCACAACGGACGGGTTTGACCAGCCCAGAAGGCGATGGTCTTGGCCAGGTCAAGGCCCGAGCCGCCGCCAAAGGCAATGACCCCGTCATGGCCGCCGTCACGGTACACCTGCACACCGGCTTCGGCATTCTTGTCGGTGGGGTTGGGATCGACCTCGGCGAACATCGCGTCGCCCAGCCCGGCCGCCGCCAGCAGCGCGCGGGTCCTGGTGGTGATCTCCATCGTGGCCAGCCCCCGGTCGGTGACCAGAAGCGGTTTCTTGATGCCAAGCGCGTTGCAGCACTCGGCGATTTCCACGATCCGGCCCGCGCCAAAGCGGACGGCCGTGGGGTAGGACCAGTTGGCGGTGAGTGTCATGATTGTACTCTTTCAGAAAAGACACGTAGTCGGGTAACGGGCAGCGCCCCGGGATCGGTCTGGCCCCCGGGCGTCAGCCCGTCACCTTTTTCAGGTGATAGGATTTGGGCCGGGTCAGGTTGTGATAGCCGATGACCGACAACCCGCCGCCCCGTCCGGTGTTCTTGCACCCGGTCCAGCACAGGCCCGGATCAAGGTAATCGGCGCGGTTCAGGAAAACCGTCCCGGTCTCGATCCGGTCGCCCACGCGTTCGGCCCGCGCGACATCGGCCGTCCACAGGCTGGCGGTCAGGCCATAGTCGCTGTCGTTCATCAGCGCGATGGCCTCTGCGTCGTCCTTGACCGGCATGATACCGACCACGGGGCCAAAGCTTTCGTCGCGCATCACCGACATGTCATGCGTCACCCCGGTCAGGATCTGTGGCGTCAGATAGGCCGCGCCATCGTCTTCGGCCATCGTCGGGATATGCGCCGTTGCGCCCGCCTGAACGGCGCCCGCGATCTGGGCACGCACCTCGGCGGCGAAACGCGGGCTGGCCATCGGGCCAAGCGTTGTTTCCGGGTCCAGCGGATTGCCCAGCTTGTAGCCCTTCACAAGCGCCACGGCCTTTTCGACAAAGGCATCGAACAGCGGCTCGACCACGTAGATCCGCTCGATCCCGCAGCAGCACTGCCCGGTGTTGAACATCGCCGCGTCGATCAGCGTTTCGACGGCGGCATCCAGATCGGCATCCTCCATGACATAGCCCGGATCCTTGCCGCCCAGTTCCAGCCCAAGCCCGGTAAAGGTGCCAGCCGCGGCGCGTTCCATCGCCTGCCCGCCACCGACAGAGCCGGTGAAGTTGACGAAGTCGAACGCCCCGGCGCCGATCAGGTCGGTTGTGGTGTCATGGTCCAGGAACACGTTCTGGAAGACATCTTCCGGCACCCCGACGGACTGGAAGGCGCGGGCCATGCGTTCGCCCACCAGCAGGGTTTGCGTGGCGTGTTTCAGGATCACCGTGTTGCCCGCGATCAGCGCCGGCGCGACGGTGTTGATCGCCGTCATGTAGGGATAGTTCCACGGCGCCACGACGAACACGACGCCATGCGGCACGCGCTTGATATAGCGCTTGAACGTGGCATCCTCGCCCACCGCGATCGGGGCCAGCGCGTCTTCGGCGATCTCGGCCATGTGGCTGGCGCGTTCGTTGAAGCCGCGGAATTCGCCGCCATAGCGGACCGGGCGGCCCATCATATGCGCCAGTTCCGGCACCACCTCGTCGTTCATCGCACCGACGGCGGCCACGCCGTCCAGCACCAGCCGGATGCGTTCGGCCAGCGGGCGGGCGGCCCACCCGGCCTGCGCCGCGCGCGCCTTGGCGACAACGCCGTCCGCTTCCGCCCGCGACAGGACGGGGCGTTCGGCAAAGACCGATCCGTCGATCGGCGAAATACATTTCAGGGTCTTGGTCATCTTGTCCTCTCAGACGCGGGGCAACGGGGCTCAGGCCCGTTCAAAGCCGCGCGCGATTTCGTAATCCGTCACCACGCGTTCGAAATCCTCGATCTCGACCTGGGCCGCGCGGGCATAGTGATCGACCACCCAGTCGCTCATCGCCGCCCGCAGCATTTTCGACCCCATCAGCGCGTCACGCGCCCGGATCAGGGTCGTCGGAATGGTGTTGCCTTCACCGGCATAGCTGTCGCCCGCGGCGGGCGGGGCCAGTTCCAGCCCTTCCTCGATCCCGGCAATCCCGGCGGCCAGCATGGCGGCCATGGCAAGGTAGGGGTTGATATCCGACCCGCCGATCCGGCATTCGACCCGCACCGCCCTGGAGCTTTCGCCGCACAGGCGGAAGCCCGCGGTGCGGTTGTCCACCGACCAGGTGATCCGGGTGGGTGCAAAGGTGCCCTTCTGGAACCGCTTGTAGCTGTTGATGTAGGGCGCCAGGAAATAGGTGATGTCGGGGGCGTATTTCAGCAGACCCGCCATGTAGCTTTTCATCAGCGCCGACATGCCCAGCTTGTCTTCGGGATCGAAGAACGCGGGCTTGCCATCCTTCCACAGCGACTGGTGAACGTGGCTGGACGACCCCACCCGGTCATGGCTGTATTTCGACAGGAAGGTCGCGCCATGGCCCTGCTGCCAGGCAATCTCCTTGATCGCGTTCTTGGCGATGGTGTGATAGTCGGCGGTGTCCAGCGCCGGGGCGTACTTGATGTTCAGCTCTTCCTGACCGGCCTCGGCCTCGCCCTTGGAATTTTCGATCGGGATGCCCGCCGCCCACAGGTGGTTGCGGATCGGGCGCATGATCCCCTCTTCCTTGGTGGTCTGGAAGATGTGGTAATCCTCGTTATAGCCCGAGATCGGCGCAAGATCGCGGTAGCCCGACTTGCGGATCTCGTCAAAGCTCTTTTCGAACAGGAAGAATTCCAGCTCGGTCGCCATCATCGGCGTCAGGCCCATCGCCTCGATCCGGGCGATCTGCGCCTTGAGCATGGCGCGCGGTGAATGCGGCACCGCTTCGTGGGTGTGATGGTCGATCAGGTCGCACATCACCATGGCGGTGCCCTCCAGCCACGGCACCGGGCGCAGCGTCGTCAGGTCGGGCTTCATGACATAGTCGCCATAGCCGGCCTCCCAACTGGTCGAGGCGAAGCCTTCGGGCGTGGCCATTTCCAGATCTGTGGCCAGCAGGTAGTTGCAGCAATGGGTTTCTTGCCAGGCGCTGGCGATGAAATGTCCGGCGGTGAACCGTTTGCCCATGAGCCGGCCCTGCATGTCGACACCACAGACAAGAACGGTATCGATCAGCCCTTCGGCCACTTGGGTCTTGAGAGCGTCGAAGCTGAGCACAGACATGGATGGTCTCCTGTGGTTGCCGCGTTGCGCGGTCTTTCGTTGATTGGGTCCGGCAGTCAGCGTGGCGCGCCGCCAGAGCATGTGCAAGAGGGCGCGCACCTGAATTTGCGCGCGCCCCCTTCAGGTGGTCTGCGGGATCCCGGGGGGCACCCGGGGACGGGCCAGACCCGGCAGGGACAGAAGACACCCACCGGGCCGGTTGCGAAACGCGTCCCGGAACCCCGCGTCCGGGCCACCCCTGCCCCGGATCAGCCGTAGCGGTAGGGCCGCCCGGCTTTCTCCATGTCGGCGTTGTACTTCTTGATGATCTCGACAACCTTGGCCTTGGTCGGGCTTTCGGCGGCGATCTCGTCCCAGAACACCTTTGCGGCGGATTCGACCTGCGACCATTCCGAATCCGGGATCGAGGTCAGCTGCATCTTGGTGCCGTTGACACGCAGCGCGGCTTCGCCCCCCCAGTACCACCACTGGCGGTAATAGTGCGACTGCTCCATGCAGACGGTCAGCAAGGCTTGCAGATCTTCCGGGACTTCGTTCCAGCGATCCATATTGGCGAAGAAGTGGCCGATCCACGCGCCAGAGATGTTGTTGGTCAGGAAGTAGTTGGTCACATCCGCCCAGCCGACGGTGTAATCTTCGGTGATGCCCGACCAGGCGATGCCGTCAAGCTCGCCGGTCTGCACCGCGACCTCGATGTCTTCCCACGGCAGGGTGACCGGCACGACGCCGAACTGTGCCAGGAAGCGCCCGGCGGTCGGGAAGGTGAAGACGCGCTTGCCCTTCAGGTCCGCCAGCGAATTGATCGGATCCTTGGTGGCAAAGTGGCACGGGTCCCAGGACCCGGCGCTGATGTGCTTGACGCCGACCTTGGCGTATTCTTCCGCCCAGATCTCGTTCAGCCCGTACTGGTTGAACAGCACCGGCACATCCAGCGAATAGCGCGAGGCGAAGGGGAAGTAGCCGCCGAAGACCGTGACCTCGGTCGGGGAGGCCATGGAATCGTCGTCCGACTGCACCGCGTCGATGGTGCCGCGCTGCATGGCGCGGAACAGTTCACCGGTCGGCACCAGCTGGTCCGCGAAATACAGTTCGATCTGCATCCGGTCGCCGGCGATCTTGTTGAACGTGTCGATCGCGGGCTTTACCACATGCTCGGCCAGCGCGGCGCCGGCATAGGTCTGCATCCGCCATTTGATGGTGGACTGGGCCAGCGCAGGCGTGGCCAGTGCAGCGGCCGGGGCGGCGGCGGCACCCTTCAGGAACGTACGTCTGTTGGTCATGGTCTTCACTCCTTGTTGCTGAATATGGCCCCTGTCCGGGGCTCTTCGTTTTGGCTCAATTCAGGGACCGGGGCCGGGCAACCGCCCCCGGGGATCACTTGTTGTACACCGTTTCCGGCAGCCAAAGGGCGATTTGCGGAAACGTCATCACCAGCGCCAGCGCCGCGATCATCACCAGCACGAAGGGCAGGATCGACGCATAGATGTCACGCAAGGTGATTTCCGGCGGGGCCATGGCCCGCATCAGGAACAGGTTATAGCCAAAGGGCGGCGTCATATAGGCGATCTGCGTGGTGATCGTATACAGCACCCCGTACCAGATCAAATCGAACCCCAGCGCCTGCACCAGCGGCACATAAAGCGGTGCCACGATCACCAGCATCGCGGTATCGTCCAGGAAGGTGCCCATGACGATGAAGGACAACTGCATCAGGATCAGGATCATCCACGGGCTCAGCCCCAGCTTGTCGGTGAACAGGTCCTCGATCGCGCGCACCGCGCCCAAGCCGTCGAACACCGCGCCAAAGGCCAGCGCGGCCAGGATGATCCACATGAACATGCAGGTGATGCCCAGGGTCTGGCGCACCGAAACCTCGAACACCTCGCGCGTCATCCGGCCCTTCAGCACAGCGGCAAGGAACGCCGTCAGCGCGCCGATGGCCGAGCTTTCGACCAGCGACGTCCAGCCGTTCACGAACGGCACCATCATGGCGGCGAAAATCCCCAAGGGCAGCAGCCCCGCGCGCAACAGCGCCAGCTTTTCACCCATCGGCATCGCGCGCTCCTCGGGCGACAGGGCCGGACCCAGAGCCGGGTTCAGCTTGCAGCGCACCGCGATGTAGATGACGAACAGGGCCGCCATCATCAGCCCCGGCACCACCCCTGCCAGCCACAGCTGGCCCACCGGTTGCCGCGCGATCATCGCGTACAGCACCAGCACGACCGACGGCGGCACAAGGATGCCCAGCGACGATCCGGCCTGAATGACCCCGGTCACCATCCGCTTGTCATAGTTGCGTTTCAGCAGTTCGGGCAGCGCGATTGTGGCCCCGATTGCCATGCCAGCGACGCTCAGCCCGTTCATCGCCGAGATCAGCACCATCAGCGCGATCGTCCCGATTGCAAGGCCGCCCCGTAGCCCACCCATCCAGACGTGGAACATCTTGTAAAGATCGTCCGCGATTTTCGATTCCGACAGGACATAGCCCATGAAGATGAACATCGGCAGCGTCAGCAGCGGATACCATTTCATCAGCTTCATCGCGCTGGAAAACGCGATGTCAAAGCCGCCCCGGTCGCCCCACAGCAGAAGCGCCGCGATCACGGCCACGAAGCCGATGGCGCCGAACACCCGTTGCCCGGTCAGAAGCATCACCATCATGGTGCTGAACATCAGGATCGCGATCATTTCATAGGACATCAGACGTCCTCTCCGCGCAGACGCAGGATGTCCTTGAACAGCTCGGATATCGCCTGCAACAGCATCAGGATGATACCGACAACCATGATGACCTTGATCGGCCAAAGATAGGGCCGCCACGCGGTCGGGCTGCGCTCACCGCCGTATTGGAAGGAATAGATCGTGCTGTCGATCCCGCCCCACAGCAACACCCCAAGATAGAAGATCAGGAACAGCACGGTCACGGTATCCACCGCCGCCTTCCGCCTGTCGGACCATTCGCCATAGAACAGGTCCATGCGCACGTTCGACCCCATCTGCAAGGAATAGGGCCCGCCGAGGATGAAATAGGCCACCATCGCGAACTGCGCCATTTCCAGCGTCCACAGCGACGGTACGAAAAAGGTCTTGGACACCGACGACCACAGCAGGATCGCCATCATCCCGAAAATGCCGTACATCACCGCGCGCCCGATCAGCCGGTTCACCCGGTCGACGCGCGCAATATAGCCACGCAGCACGCCCATCATCGCGCCACCTCGTCCGCAGTCCGCGCCAGCGCGGTATCAAGAACGCGGGCCAGTGCCAGTCCCATCGCCTGTGCCTCCTGCGGCGTCGCGATCAGGTCGTTGCGCACCTCGATCATCACGTTACGGATCCCCCGTGCGATTGCGTGTTTGGCCAGGGTATAGGTGACCCCGTCCACCTTGCCGTAAGGGGCGTTCTGTTCGACCACCCCCAACGCGTCTGTGCGCGCCACATCGCAACAGGCCAGCGCCAGCCGGTCGTCGTCATCGTTCAAAAAGCCGATCTCGACCCCGCGGCGAACCCCGAAATAGATGGGCGTGAAGCTGTGCAGCGTGACAAGGGCGACGTGATCGCCATGACGCGTCTGTGCACGATCCAGAACCTGTGCAACGGTTTTGTGAAACTGATCATGCACCGCCACCCGGCGTGCCCGCTCTGCATCCGAAAGCCCGTGATTGCCCGGAGCGCTGATCAATTCGCTCGCTTCCGGCACGCTGTCATGGGCGCTCGGCGGGCGATTGCAGTCATAGACCAGCCGCGACAAAGCCCCCGCCACCAGGGGCGCATCCAGCGCCTCTGCCAGGGCAACCGCCATATCGCGCGCGCCGATATCCCAGACTGCGTGGGCATGGCGGTCCGCCGCGTCCAGGCCAAGATCGTTCAAGTCGGCAGGAATGAAGGCAGAGGCGTGTTCGCACACCAGAACCACCGGGGCGGTCCCCTGCCCGTTCACCAGTTCTGCCGCCCCCGGCCAGCCCGTCATCATCGAATCCCCACGCCTTCGCGGCGCAGCCCCTGCGCCTCGTGTAAAGATGATTTCAACCGAACCCCCTCTGTCAACATTTTTTCTGTAGACGTTGCTACATCACGGAAGCTACCGTAGTTATTGCTTACAGGAGTCACTCATGCCCCCGCTTCCGCCGCTGCGCGACATGATCCGGGAACGGATGCCCGACCTCACCGATGCCGAGCGCCGTCTGGCCGCGGTGCTGACCGAAGACAGCATGGTGAACGGGCTGCAATCCATCACCAAGCTGGCCGAAGATGCCGGCGTGTCCACCCCCACCATCATCCGCATGGCGCGCAAACTGGGTTTCGACGGGTTCCCCACGCTGCAGAACGCGATCCGCGAAGAACTGGCCGCGCGGATCAAGCAACCTCTGGCCAAGCTCGACCAATGGGGCGCGGGCGGTGCCGACGATCACATCATTAACCGCTTCGCGCAGGCCGCATCGGCCAACATCAACCGCACGCTGGACCGGCTGGACCTGGGCAGTTTCGACCAGGCCGCCGACGTCTTGTCGAACACCGACCGCCACGTGCACCTGCTGGGCGGAAGGATCACCCGGTCGATCGCGGACTATTTCTTCAACCACCTGCAAATCATCCGCCCGCATGTGTCGCTGCTGGCGCAATCGCCCAATATCTGGCCGCACCACCTGCTTGACATGGATGCAACCTCGGTGCTCGTCCTGTTCGACATCCGGCGCTATGAAAAAGAGCTCGAGCGACTGGCCGATCTTGCGGCAGAACGCAAGGTCGAAATCCTGCTGTTCACCGACCAATGGGGATCGCCGATCGAAAAGCGCGCCAGTGTCTGTTTCCGCACCATGGTCGAAGCTCCCTCGAGCTGGGACAGCAACCTGGCCATCCTGTTCCTGGTCGAGGCCCTGATCGCCGAAGTGCAAAGCCGCAGTTCGCGCGACTCGATCACCCGCATCGACTCGCTGGAACGGATGCTGGGTCAGACCCGCCTATTCCGCAGCGACACCGGCGGACAGGACTGACCGGCTGCCCCGATATTTGCGTTACAAATACCTCGGGGGGGCCGGGCGTAGCGCCGCCGGACGGTTTCGCAGCAAGCGTCCCGAAAATGCCCTGGTCGTCGCCCCGGTGTCGTGCGGGACGCGCGGCGAAGCCCTTGCCCCGGACCGCGGATTCGTCCTAGATCGCGCCATGACCGGACCACGCTACACAGACCTGATCGCCGCCCTGCCCTCTACCGTGCCCTTCGTCGGGCCCGAAGCGCAGGAGCGTGACCGCGGCGCGCCGTTCAAGGCCCGCATCGGCGCCAATGAAAACGTCTTCGGCCCCTCGCCCAAGGCCATCGCGGCCATGCAACAGGACTCCGCCGAGATCTGGAAGTACGGCGATTCCACCAGCTACGACCTGCGCCACGCGTTGGCCGCGCACCTGGGCATCGGCCCGCAGAACGTGGTGGTCGGCGAAGGGATCGACGGGCTTCTGGGCTATCTTGTCCGCCTGCTGGTCGCGCCCGGCGATGCGGTGGTCACCTCGGACGGGGCCTATCCCACCTTCAACTTCCACGTCGCGGGCTTTGGCGGGGTGCTGCACAAGGTGCCCTATTCCGGCGATTCCGAAGACCTGCCCGCGCTGATCGCCAAGGCCGCAGAGGTCGACGCCAAGCTGGTCTATTTCGCCAACCCCGACAACCCGATGGCCAGCTGGACCACCGGCGCCGCGATCGAGGCGGCGCTTGACACCCTGCCCGACGGCACCCTGCTGGCGCTGGACGAGGCCTATATCGAATTCGCCCCCGCCGATGCGATCCCGCGGATCGCCATAGAGGATCCGCGCGTCATTCGTCTGCGAACCTTTTCCAAGGGCTATGGCATGGCAGGCGCGCGCGTGGGCTATGCCTTTGGCGCGGCACCGCTGATCCAGAGCTTCGACAAGATCCGCAACCATTTCGGCATGAACCGCGCCGCGCAGGCGGGCGCGCTTGCGGCGTTGCAGGACCAGGACTGGCTGGCGCATGTGGTGACACAGGTGGCAGAGTCGAAAGACCGGATCGCGCGGATCGCGGCGGCCAACGGCCTGTCGGCCCTGCCCTCGGCCACCAATTTCGTGGCGGTCGATTGCGGCCGGGACGGCGATTTCGCACGCAAGGTTCTGGCCGCGCTGGTGGCGCGCGGCATCTTCGTGCGCATGCCTTTCGTCGCCCCGCAGGACCGCTGCATCCGCATCAGCGCGGGCCGCGCGGAAGAGATGGAGGCCCTGGCCGAAGCCTTGCCGCTGGCCTTGGCCGACGTGGCCGCAACCGCCTGAACCGCTGAAATTCCGGGCGCGCTGTCGCCCGGGCCCACGCGACCCGACAAATTCGTTTCGTCAAACGCAGACCCTGCGCTACGCTTTCCCCACAAGGCGAGGGAGAGACGCCATGTATGACGACCAAAACCAGACCGACGAAATGACCAACGCCAACCTGGTGCTGATCTTCGTCAACCTTCTTTGGATCCTCGGGGTGATCTGGGCAAAGCTGGGCTTCGCCGCGCTGTTGATCGTCGCGCTGGTCCTGCACCATGCCATCAACCGGTTGGCACCGTATGGCGGGCGACTGGCCCGTGGGATCGCCCGGTTCGGGCGGCAATAGCCCGCCGCCCGAGACAGCCTCAGGCCTCTGCCGCAGGGGCCAGCAGTCGCGTCACCGGCGCGCCGGCGATGATTTCCGCCGCCGCGGTCACTCCGCCCTTCGTGTGCGGGGCGCCGATGGCGTCCAAACCGGCCTCGACCACGCCGATGAGGCCCAGGACCATATGCGCGTTCACATGCCCCATGTGGCCGAACCGGAAAAAGCCCTCGCCCTTGGGGTCGTCGGGCTCGGACATGCCCAACCCGATACCCAAGGTGACACCGGCGCTGTGTTCCGTCCAATGCCTCAGGTGCTTGCCCCACGGCAGGCCCAGCCGCGCCGCCGTCACCGCATGCGACCGATGGGCCGGGTCGGCGATGTTCAGCGCCAGAGCGCCGTTGCCCTGCCCCCAGACATCGCAGGCCGCCCAGATCGCTCGGGCCAGCCGTTCGTGCCGCGCCCAGACGTTTTCCAGCCCTTCGTCCTTGATCATGTCCAGCGCCACGCGCAGTCCATAGAGGTGATGTGTCGGCGCGGTGCCGCCAAAATGCTGGTAGTAAAACTCCGGGTTGCCACGCGGTGCCCAGTCCCAATAGCGGCTGACGCGCGGCATCGCCTTTCGCACTTCGGCGGCCTTGTCGTTGAAAAAGACAAATGACAAGCCCGGCGGCACCATCAGCCCCTTCTGGCTGGCCGCGACCATCACGTCGACCCCCCAGGCGTCCATCTCGAACCGGTCACAGGCCAGCGAGGCGATGTTGTCCGACATCAGCAACGCGGGGTGGCCGGCGGCGTCAATGGCCTTGCGGATCGCGGCAATGTCGTTGCGCACGGACGACGAGGTATCGACATGGGTCGCCAGTACCGCCTTGATCCTGCCTTGGGTATCGGCGCGCAGCGCGGCCTCGACCCGGTCGGGATCGACCGGAGTGGCGCGGCCAAAGTCGATCATCTCGACCTCTGCGCCCAGCCCCACGGCCATGTCCGCCCAGCCGTGGCCGAACCGCCCGGTGGATGGCACCAGCACGGTTTCGCCCGGTGCCACGACATTGGCCAGCGCCGCTTCCCAGGCGCCGTGACCGTTCGAGATATAGATCGCCACCTGCCCCTCGGTCCGCGCCACCGCCTTCAGGTCCGGCACAAGGCTGCGGGTCAGTTCGACCAACTCGCCTTCGTAAATATTGGGCGAGGACCGGTGCATCGCGCGCAGCACCTCTTCGGGCATGACCGAAGGGCCGGGAATGGCAAGGTAGGGACGACCGTTGGAAAGCGACATTGACAGCGACTCCGTGGGAAAACCCCGGCACACTACCGCCATCGCCAGCGGCGTCAATCTTTGACGCGCTTGTCTTGGCGGCGCCGCGCGGCTAAACCCCGCGCAATGCTCTGAAAGGGTCGGAATGCTGGCGAAATTATTGGCACGTCTGGACGCCGCCGAACGCAAACTGCGCTATTCCTTCGGCGAAGACATCGTCACCCCGCGCGGGCGGCGCCTGTCCAAGCTGCACTACAACCTGTTCGACCACGCTTTCCTGCGGACCTTCTGGACCAATTTCTGGCCGGTGGCCCCCGGTGTCTGGCGGTCGAACCAGCCGACGCACAAACGGTTCGTGAAATACAAGGCGATGGGGATCAGAACGGTGATCAACCTGCGCGGCACCGACCGGCGGGCGCATTACCTGTTCGAGGAAGAAAGCTGCCGCGACCTGGGCCTGACCCTGGTCAACACCCGGCTGCACGCCCGCCACGCCGTCGCGCGCGAAAACTTCATCGAGGTGATCGACGCCCTGCGCAGCGCCGAGAAACCGATGATGTTCCACTGCAAATCCGGTGCCGACCGTGCCGGCATGGTTGCGGCGATGTACCAGATGATCTTTGACGGCCAGCCGGTCGCGGTGGCCAAGAAACAGCTGGGGCTGAAGTTCATCCACCTCAAATTCACCAAGACCGGGGTCCAGGACTATATCCTCGACGTCTATGAGGCGCGCAACAACCGCGCACCGATCGGGTTCGAGGACTGGATGCGCACCGAATACGACGGTCCCGCGATCCAGGCCGGGTTCGACAGCAAGACCCCCGCCGACCAACTGGTCCTGCCCGCATGACCGATCCCGCGCCCAATTCCCGCGGGCTGATGCGCTGGCTCTGGCGGCACTACCTGCGCCGCCATGCCGGGTGGCTTGCGGTGGCGGTGGCGCTGATGTCGATCGAAGGCGCGATGTTCGGCGCGCTCAGCTACATGATGAAGCCGATGTTCGACACTGTGTTTATCGGCGGCCAGGCCGAGGCGCTGAAATGGGTGGCGCTGGCAGTGTTTGCCATTTTCACCCTGCGCGCCGTCGCCAGCGTGGCGCAAAAGGTGGTGCTGGCCAACGTGTCGCAACGCACCCTGGGGGCGATGCGCACCGATCTGCTGGCGCACCTGATGACGCTGGACGGAACGTTTCACCAGTCGCACCCGCCGGGGCACCTGATCCAGCGCGTCGATGGCGATACCGAGGCGGTGGCCTCGGTCTGGAACACGATCCTGACCGGCGCGGGGCGCGACGTGGTGGCGCTGATCTCGCTCTTTGCCGTGGCACTGTCGGTGGACTGGCGCTGGACCCTGGTCGCGCTGATCGGCACGCCGCTGCTGGTCGCGCCGGCGGCGCTGATCCAGCGCAGGGTGCGGCGCAGCGCGCGGCAGGTGCGGGACCTGGCCGCCCGCCTAACCCTGCGGCTGGACGAGGTGTTCCACGGCATCATGCCGGTCAAGCTGAACCGGCTCGAGGCGCACCAGACCGCGCGCTACCGCGCGCTGACCGATCAGCGGGTCAAGGCCGAGGTCCGCACCAAGCTGGGCGAAGCCTCGATCCCCGGGCTGATCGATCTGATGTCGGGCATCGGTTTCGTCGGCGTGCTGTTTTTCGGCGGCTCTGAAATCATCGCCGGTGAAAAGACCGTTGGCGATTTCATGGCCTTCTTCACCGCCATCGGCCTGGCGTTCGAGCCACTGCGCCGTCTGGGCGGGATCAGCGGTGTCTGGCAGACCGCCGCCGCCGGGGTCGAACGCATCCGCGCCCTGCTGGATACACGACCTGAGCTGCGCGACCCGGCCAATCCGGCCCCTGCCCCCAACGGCGTGCCGGGCGTGGTGCTGGACAACGTCACCGTACGTTACGGTGATCATACCGTACTGGACGGCGCCAGCTTCACCGCCGAACCCGGCCAGACCACCGCGCTGGTCGGTGCCTCGGGCGCGGGGAAATCGACGGTATTCAACCTGCTGACCCGGCTGGTCGACCCGGTGTCGGGCCAGACGCTGCTTGGGGGCACCGATATTCGCACCCTGCGCCTTGCCGACCTGCGCAGGCTGTTTTCCGTGGTGACGCAAGACGCGCTTCTGTTCGATGAATCGCTGCGCGACAATATCCTGCTGGGCCGCACCGACGTGTCCGAGGCCCGGTTGCAGACCGCTCTGGACGGCGCCCATGTCAGCGATTTCCTGCCGCGCCTGCCCGCCGGGCTCGACAGCCCCGCGGGACCGCGCGGGTCGAACCTGTCGGGCGGGCAGCGCCAGCGCATCGCTATCGCCCGCGCCATCCTGCGCGACACGCCCGTATTGCTGCTGGACGAGGCGACCTCGGCGCTGGACGCGCAGTCAGAGGCGGTGGTGCAGCAGGCGCTGGAAACGCTGTCGAAAGGCCGCACGACGCTGGTCATCGCGCATCGCCTGTCCACCGTGCGCAAGGCCGACAAGATCGTGGTGATGGACCGCGGCCGCGTCGTCGAACAGGGCACACATGACAGCCTTCTTGCCAAGGGCGGCACCTATGCCAGCCTGCACAGGCTGCAATTCGAAACGACCCAACCGTCTTCTGGCTGACAATATCCCGGCAGCGCCGCGACGGCGCGCCGTTGTGTGGCCGCCTTACCGGTCGTAGCCGCGCTGCAAACGCTCTGCCGGGACACCGGCCAGGTACCGGATCAACCGCCACAGGTTTCGCGCCCCCTGCCGCAGCCAGCCGTTGCGGCGGTACCGATCGGCCTCGGTGACGGCAAGGCCCGGCAACAGCCCAATCCGGCCACGCAGACACCGGGCGATCGCCACGTCCTCCATCAGGGGCTGATCGGGAAAACCACCGACCCGGTCATAAAGCGCGCGCGGCACCAGCAGCCCCTGATCACCATAGGGCAGCCCGAAAACCCGGCTGCGCAGGTTGGCCCACCCCGCGACCCAGCGTGGCGCAAGCCCCGGCGCGTCGAACCGCAGGCGAAAGGCCCAGGCCCCTTGCCCGTCAAGCACCGGCGCGACGGCGTCGACCCAATCTGGTGACAGCCGCGTGTCGGCATGCAGGAACAACAGCCACGGGCCCGTGGCCTGTGCCGCCCCGCGCCGCAACTGCCCGCCCCGCCCGGGTGCCCCGGTCACCACCCGCGCGCCGACCTCCTCGGCGATCCGTAGTGTCGCGTCCTGAGATCCGCCGTCGCTGATCACCAGCTCGCGGATCACGCCCGCCTCGAGCCCCGGCATCAGCGCGGCCAGACAGCCGGGCAAGCCGTTTGCCGCGTTCAGCGTGGGAATGATTACGGAAATCGGCGCGCGCATGGCCTGCCCCCTGTTGTCCGACCCGTTTGATCCTATATGACAAGGCCAAGCGCAACAGGAGCCCGACATGTCCGACACATCCCGCACGGTTCTGCGACTGACCGGCAGCGATCGGCTGCATTTCCTGCAAGGGCTGGTCAGCAACGACGTGACCAAGCTGGACAAGGGGCTGGTCTATGCCGCGATGCTGACGCCTCAGGGCAAGTATCTGGCGGATTTCTTCCTTGTTCCCGATCACGAGGCGGTGCTGCTGGACGTGGACAGCGCGCTTGCGGGGCCGCTGTTGCAACGGTTGACGATGTACAAGCTGCGGTCGGACGTGCAGATCATCGAAACCGATCTCGTCGTGTCGCGCGGCCTTGGAACGCCGCCCGAGGGCGCTTTCCCGGACCCGCGCGATCCCGGCATGGGCTGGCGCGGCTATAACGGCCAGCCGGGGGACGAAAGCCTTGACTGGACGGCGCTGCGGGTGTCGCTGGGCATCCCCCAAAGCGGGATCGAACTGACGCCTGACACGTTCATCCTTGAAGCCGGGTTCGAACGGCTGAACGGCGTGGATTTCCGCAAGGGCTGCTATGTCGGACAGGAAGTCACCGCGCGGATGAAACACAAGACTGAACTGCGCAAGGGTTTGGTTCGGGTCGCTGTCGAGGGCCACGCCGCCGTAGGGACAGAAATCGTGTCCGACGGCAAGACCGCTGGCACGCTTTATTCCCAGGCAGGGGATCAGGGGCTGGCGTATTTGCGATTCGACCGTGCCGGGGCCGCCATGCAGGCGGGTGCGGCGCGCGTCACCTGGACCACGGTATAAGCGAACAATCCCGACCCGTTTCCCGGTCTGTTTCCGTGCCGAAAACAATCACAGGTCCGCTGCGGTTCGGCGACCGTAACACTGATGCGATTCCAGCCGGAACGCGCACAGAGTTTACGTGAAAAAATAACGTCAAATAATTGATAAAAAACAGTTTAATTTCTCACAACGACCTCCCTTTCGCACCCGCCGTGGAAAAGCCTCGATTGGGCCAACCAACCATCCCAATTCGCCGGTTCAATTTACCAAGGTTCCCCGTCGGGTGCCGCCGTTTCGGTGCCCCTGTGTTCGTAGTGTCAGTGTGCGTCGACAAGGTCGGCTGATGGTTTCGGGGCAGTGAAACAAGACACAGCTTGTGCACCCAAAGAGGTGCCCGAAGAACAGGCAAGGACGTAAAGATGACCACCGATCTGAATTTCAACCCGTTCGATCCAATCGTCGGTGGCGGGACCGATGGCGACGGCAATGACACCATTTCCGATGTCGTGGTGGACCAGTTCGATTCCGACCCGGAGTCGACCGAAGGCTTTACCGTGACCGATGGCACCGACGAGCCCGAAACGATCAAGGGCGACGACGGCCGCGATATCATCAACGGCAAGGCCGGGGACGACAAGCTTTACGGCGGCGGCGACAATGACAAGCTGAACGGCGGCGACGGTGACGACACCCTGCTGGGCGAAGGCGGAGAAAACACCCTGAACGGCAGCGCGGGCAATGACTCGCTGGTCGGCGGCGTGCTGTTTGACCGTCTGAACGGCGGCGAGGGCGACGACTTTCTGTTCGGCGACGCGGGCGGCGACCGGATGGCGGGGGGCAACGGCAACGACACCATCATCGGCGCCGAAGGCGACGACCGCGGCGATGGCGGCGAAGGCGATGACAGTATCGCAGGCGGCGTCGGCGACGATTTCCTGAATGGTGGCAAGGGCAACGATATCGTTCACGGCGGCGACGGCAACGATCGCGTCAATGGCGGCGACGGCAACGACTCGCTGACCGGGAGCACCGGCGACGACTGGATCAACGGCGGCGAAGGCGCTGACACCGTCTATGGCGGTGAAGGCAACGACCGCCTGACCGGCGGTACAGGCGACGATATCGTTTCGGGCTGGGCCGGCAACGACTGGATCGCAGGCGGCACCGGCAACGACAGCATCAGCGGCGGCGAAGGCAACAACCGCATGGCGGGTGGCGCTGGCAACGACACGATGAAGGCCGGCGACGGCAACGACCGCATGGACGGCGGCGACGGCCACGATCAGGTGCTTGCCGGAAACGGCAACAACCGCATGAGCGGCGGCAACGGAAACGACACCCTGATCGCCGGCAGCGGAAAAGACCGCATCGACGCGGGCAACAACGCCGATACCGTTGTGGGCGGCGCCGGAGATGACCGTCTGACCGGCGGCGAAGGCAATGACGACATTGACGCAGGCGACGGCGACGACCGCGCCCATGGCGGTGCGGGCAACGACACGGTGATCGGCGGCGAAGGCGACGACCTGCTGACCGGGGGCGCGCACAACGACACCGTCGATGGCGGCAATGGCAACGACACGACCCATGGCGGTGCCGGTCACGACACCGTGCGCGGCGGCGAAGGCGACGACCTGATGACCGGTGGCACCGGCAACGACTTCGTCTTTGGCGAAAACGGCGATGACATCATATTCGGCGGCAAGGGCGACGACCATGTCGATGGCGGCGAAGGCAATAACGTGCTGAGCGGCGGCACCGGCAACGACTATGTGATTGCAGGCAGCGGTGACGACATCGTCAAGGGCGGTGGCGACAACGATACCCTTCTGTCCGGTGCGGGCGACGACAGCCTTGGCGGTGGCGCGGGCAACGACAGCATGGAAGGCGACGCCGGCAATGACACCTTGTCGGGCGGCCAGGGTCTGGACACCATGTTCGGCGGCGATGGCAACGATGTAATGGCCGGCGGCGAAGACGAAGACCTGATCTATGGCGGCGCGGGCAACGACAGTGCCCACGGCGGCAACGGCTATGACACCGTCTATGGCGGTGCGGGCAACGACTATGTCACCGGCGGCCTGATGAACGACACCATCTATGGCGAAACCGGAAACGACCTGATGTATGGCGGTGACGGCAACGACAAGGTCTATGGCGGCGACGGCAACGACACGCTCTGGGGCGGCGAAGGCCGCGATCTGGTTTATGGTGGCGACGACGACGACCTGATCTATGGCGGTAACGACAACGACGTTCTGCTGGGCGAAACCGGGTCTGACCGGATGGACGGCGGCTATGGCGATGACACGCTGGTAGGCGGTGCGGGAGATGACACGCTGAAAGGCGGCTACGGCCACGATACGTTCTATTTCGTGTGGTCCGAAAACGCCGGCCAGCACGACACGATCGAGGATTTCAACCAACTCGACACCGACACGCTGATGATCGAGGCAGCACAGGGCGAAACCCTGTGGGGCATCATCAACGACATGCGCGTGGTCGAGGTCGGGGGCGACCTGCTGCTGGGCGTGGGCTTCAAGGGCGGGCTGGAAACCATGAGTTCGAACTACGACACCACGCTGTTGCTGGAAGGTGTGTCCGCGACGGATGTGAACGTGGATGATTTCTTCCTCTGACCCGCTGGTTCCGACAATTTGAAGAAAACGCCCCGGAGATCCTTCTCCGGGGCGGTTTTTGTTGATGAAATCAGGACGGGGCGGCCGTTCCGCGCGCTAAAAACCCCAGCGTTTCCCAAATTCAGCCGCAATCGGATGGTTAATATCACCCATGGGCCACCAGATCCCAAACCGCCTGAGAAACGGAACGGGTCTACGGCAAGGCGTTTGTTTTGGGGCATGCAATGAGCACCGACGATACTATCGAAAAGACCTACTTCCTCGGGACTTCCTGGGCTGATGTCATCACTGGCACGGACGGTCGCGACATCGTGGACGCGCTGGAAGGCAACGACGTGATCAACGTCGGTGACGGCGACGACTATGTGAACGGCGATGACGGCAACGACACGATCACCGCAACATCCGGCATCAACATCATCAACGCAGGCGGCGGCAACGACAGCGTTTCCGGCGGCAGCGGCGATGAAAAGATCACAGGCGGCACCGGGAACGACACCCTTTATGGCAATGCCGGCAGCGACCACCTTGTCGGCAGTGAAGGCTATGACAGTCTGAACGGTGGCGACGGCGAAGACCG
Source organism: Mesobacterium hydrothermale (assembly GCF_035818635.1). Taxonomy (NCBI): domain Bacteria; kingdom Pseudomonadati; phylum Pseudomonadota; class Alphaproteobacteria; order Rhodobacterales; family Roseobacteraceae; genus Mesobacterium; species Mesobacterium hydrothermale. The sequence goes on from NZ_JAYLLH010000008.1 coordinate 77,201, forward strand.
GCTGGACGGCGGCGACCAGGATGACACCCTGATCGGCGGCAATGGCGACGACTGGATCAACGGCGGAAACGACCAGGACGTTCTTTCGGGCGGCGATGGCAACGACCGTATGAACGGTGGCTATGGCAACGACTGGATGTCGGGCGCCAATGGTGACGACTGGATGAACGGCGGCGCAGGCAATGACACCGTCTATGGCGGCGAAGGCACCAACCGCCTGACCGGCGGAGATGGGGACGATACGGTCTCGGGCCTGTCGGGGGATGACTGGATCGCGGGCGGCGAAGGCAACGACCACCTGAACGGCGGCGAAGGCAACAACCGCATGGCAGGCGGAACCGGCGACGATACGATGCGTGCCGGTGACGGAAACGACCGCATGGATGGCGGCGACGGTGTCGACGATATCCGCGCAGGCAACGGCAACAACCGCGTCAGCGGTGGCCAGGGCAATGATACGCTGACCACCGGGTCGGGCATCGACCGGGTCGACGGCGGCGATGGCGACGACGACATTGACGCCGGCGACGGCGACAACCGCGCCACGGGCGGCCAGGGCAACGACACCCTTGTGGCTGGAAACGGCAACGACCGGCTGGACGCAGGCGACGGCAACGACATCGTTGAAACCGGCGACGGCGCAAACCGCGCGTCTGGCGGGGCGGGCAACGACACCATGACCGGTGGCAGTGGCTCTGACACGCTGGCCGGCGGCAACAACGACGACCTGATCTATGCCAACGATGGTCACGACGTGATCTCGGGCGGGGCTGGCCAGGATACGATCTATGGCGGCGCGGGCGCGGACATCCTGTTCGGTGGCACTGGCCATGACAGCATCGAAGGCGGCGAAGACGACGACTTCATCGCCGGCGGCGGCGGCAACGACACGATCAACGGCAGCTATGGCAACGACCTTGTCTATGGCGGCAACGGGTCGGATTCGATCAGCGGCGGCTTGGGCGACAACCTGATGTATGGTGGATCGGGCAACGACACCATCGACGCCTCGACCGGCAACGACACCATTTACGGCGGGTCCGGCAACGACAGCATTTCGATCGTTTCTGGCGAAAACCAGGTCTGGGGCGGCGATGGCGAAGACAACATCAGCTTTGGCAACGGCGCGAACCGTGCCTGGGGCGGCGACGGCGATGATCTGATCTCTGGCGGGTCCGGCCTTGATGTGCTGGACGGCGGCCATGACGAAGACACGATCTATGGCGGCTCGGGCGACGACTTCATCTTTGGCGGCCAGGAGGATGACGTTCTGGACGGCGGCAACGGCAATGACTTCCTGGAAGGTGAAACCGGCAGCGATACCGTAACCGGTGGCGCAGGTGCCGACACGTTCATCTTCAACATGGCGCTTTCGAAAGCCGGCCACGACGTGGTGACCGATTTCGACACGACCGAGGATATCGCCATCGTCGTCGGTGAAACGCTGGAAGACCTGTTCTATTTCGACACTGCGGGCGGCGCAACCATCGCCACGCGCATGGTGTTCGAAGGCGACCCGACCCTGCTGAGCGATTACGAGGTCAGCGTCCAGTTCCTGGGCCTGAGCGTCGACGAACTGCATGACGCACTGTTCCACGGCCAGGACGTGGGCGTGTCCGCAGTCGACCCCTACGGTCTGTTTGGCAGCTGACAGTCGTCGCCTTTGCAGAAACGCGAAACGCCGCGAGGGCCCCTGCCCCCGCGGCGTTTGTCATCCTTCCCACCAAACAGCGACAGATCAGGCGCGTTCGGAATATTCCATCGTCTCGGTGTTCACCACGATCTTTTCGCCCTGCCCGACGAAGGGCGGCACGACGATGCGCACGCCATTGTCCAGCACCGCAGGCTTGAAACTGTTGGCGGCGGTTTGTCCTTTGACAACCGGTTCGGTCTCGACGATCTCGCAGATGACCTTTTGCGGCAACGTGGCGTTCAGCGCCTCTGATTCATAGAATTCGACGACGATGGTCATGCCATCTTGCAGAAACGGGCGACGTTCGCCCAGCAGTTCTGCATCCACCTGCACCTGTTCATAGGTTTCGGTGTCCATGAAGATCAACTGACCAGAGTCTTCGTACAGGAACTGCATGTCCTTTTGCTCAAGGCGCACACGCTCGACCTTGTCGGCGCTGCGGAAGCGTTCGTTCAGCTTCGAGCCGTTGCGCAGGTTCTTCATCTCGACCTGGGCAAAGGCGCCGCCCTTGCCAGGCTTGACGTGGTCGACCTTGACCGCGGCCCAAAGGCCGCCGTTATGCTCCAGCACGTTCCCGGGGCGAATTTCGTTTCCGTTGATCTTAGGCATCGTAGCAAAACCTTGTCGAAAGGTTGATTGGAATTTGACGACCCCTATATCTGGCGGGCGTGCGCCTGGCAAGACAACGAAATATCGTGTTGCACCTGCAGAAGCCATGCGAATTTTGCATGGATGCTATGCGTTTGCGGGGTATCCGAATCGAAATTAATGCGCCATAACACACGCCACGCCTGAAAAGACAAGACCAATAATCAAAGGACGACTCATGGCTGAATTCGTTGATGGTACGGCCTTCAACAGCGAACAGGGCAACCGTGCACGCAAGCTTTTTGCGGCGGTGGTGCTGGCTGCTCTCGATGATGCAATTGCCGATGACAAGAAATATGGCAACGGACCGGAACAGATCGCCCGCTGGGCGCGCTCCCGCGATGGCCGCGAAGTACTGAGCTGTGCCGGGATCGACCCGAACGAGCGTGTCGTGTCCGGTTTGATGGAATTCGTATCCAAAGGTGTCCGCACCTCTGTCGCGCTGTCGCGCGAAGAGAGCGAGCGCCGTCATGCTGCCGCGCAACAGGCCGAAGCCGCCTAAGACCGCGTCCAGCAGTGAAAAAGCGCGCCTCTGCCCAGCAGAGGCGCGCTTTTCTTTGCAGCAGCGCCAATGTTCTGACAGCGAAGAGAAACGAAAAACGCCCAGGCTGGCCCGGGCGTTTTCTCTGTCATGCTTGTTCCGCGTGGGTCAGTCCAGGTCATGCCCGGCAAGCGCGCGCTGGATTTCCCGCCGTACAAGCTTGCGCACGTTCCGGGTGATCCGTTCGCCCAGGACACCTTGCAGCTCTTCGCGCACAATGCGCGAAACCAGCTCGTGCAACTGGTCCTCGTCGATCGTGGTCTCTTCTTCTGTCTCATCGGCGGAATGCACCACGTGCAGTCCGGCCCAGTTCGGGCGCGCATCGCGCGGAGCATAGATGGTTTCATCACCTTCCGGCCCGGTACCGTCAACCTCGATGAACGGCGCTGCATCGTCACTGTCATCGGTTGCGTCCGGCGCGGACACGTCGATGGTAAACGCCTTGGGGGTGTCTTGCACCGCTTCGGGCTTGCCCTCGGGCTCTGCGTTGTCGTCCCAGGGCATGGCGGTGATCTGCGACAGCTCTGCCGCGGCGTTGCCGCCACGATCGTCGGCGTCGGGATCCCAGTTTCCGGAACCGCGCCCGATCAGGGCTTCAAGCTCTGCAATCTTGTCTTCCAGCGACGCGGCCGCGCTCGGCGACTCTTGCTCGGGCTCTGCCTCGGGCTCTGGCGCGACTTCAGACTCATGGACGGGCTCAAGCAGCGCGGTCAATTCCAGCGCGGACTCCTCGTGGGCAAGCGTCGTCAGGGTCAACGGCTCGGCTTCCGGAGCCACGGCCGTATCCGAAGTGACGGCCACAGACAGATCCGGCAGGTCATCGAACAAGCCATCCTCTGCCGCGGTTTCGACCTCGGGCACCACGTCGGCTTTTGCCGTTTCGGCGGGCATTTCGGGCATCGGGGCACGATGCGCAAACAGCGCGGTGCGGATCCCGTTCAGGATATCCTCTTGCCGCGCGGGATCGGTCTGCGCCAGCAACTGGCGCGCCAGCGCCTCGACCTCGACCAGCGTGCGATTGGCCAAAGGTGCCGCCGCCATATCATCGGCGGCGCTATCGTCTGTGGGTGAATCCACTTGCGGAGCGGGTTCGGTCTGCGCGGGTTCGGCCAAGTCTTCCACGGCATCGCCCGGAACGGTCACACGCTGCGCCGGGGTCAGGACAAGTTTGCCGGCGGGTTTGGCCGGGGCATCGTCACTGTCTTGCAGCAGGGTGTCGCGTTTTCTGGGCTCATCCGCCACGAGACGGCGGATCGACGACAAGACGTCTTCGATTTCCACGTTTGTCACGGCATCTGTCATATCTGTTACCACTCTATCCTCGACCCGAAGACTATCCTCGGGCCGGGAAATTCACAACAGATAGAGTGAAAACTAGTATTTTCCGATTGATTGCAGGACACGGTCCAGGCTCTTGCCCTGCTTGCTGCGCGTTGCAGGGGCGTTTTTCACCAGATTGTAATACGCCGCCGGATCATACTGCTGCACGCCAAGCTTCAGATCGCTGGCGGTCAGCATGCCCATCGCGGCCAGGACAGTGTAGGCCGCAATGTATTCGTCAACCACGGCGGAAATCTGGTTGGCGCGGGCGTCCAGCAGTTCCTGTTCGGCGTTCAGCACATCCAGCGTGGTGCGGGCGCCAAGCGTCGCTTCCTCGCGCACACCGTTGAAAGCCACAGTGGCCGCGCGAATTTGGCGTTCGCTGGCCTGGCGCGCCGCATTTGCAACAGTCAGCCGGGCATACGCGTTGGCCACGTCCTGACGGATTGTCTGGCGCACCACATGCAGATTGCCGCGCTGCGCATCGCCGCGCGCAATCGCCTGGCGACGCAGTGCATTCAAACGACCACCCTGATAGATCGGGCCCGATGCGCCCAGCGTGATCGTACCGCCATCGGTCCAGTTGCCGGTATCAAGATCGCGGGTCACGCCAAGGCGCCCGGTCAGCGACACCGTCGGCTTGATCGCCAGTTCGGCGCGCTTCACGTTCAGATCGGCCACAGTCACCTGGCGTTGCGCGGCGACCATGTCCGGGTGGCTGCGCACGGCCACGGTTTCCGCCTGCGCCTGGGGCGGCAGCTTGGGCAGACGGCTGGGCGGTGTCACATGGCCTGGCTTGTGCCCGATCGCGGCCGCATATTCCGCGCGCGCGATATCCAGGTTGCCCTGGGCGACGGCAAGGTTGCTGCGGGCCGCAGCCAGTCGGGCTTCTGCCAGCGCGACGTCGGTACGGGTGACTTCCCCAACGTCGAAACGGTCGCGCGCGGCACGCAATTCTTCGGTGATCAGGCGGACGTTGCTTTCACGCAGGGCCACGGTTTCGGAGGCGCGGCGGACTTCCATGAAGGCATTGACCGCGCGCAGCAGCACACGCTGTTCGATCGAGATCAACGCCTCTCGCGTCGCCAGAACGGTTTCCTTGGCAACGTCGATGGCCAATTGGTTGCGGCCATAGTCATAAAGCGTGAGTTCCGCCGAAATCCCCACCGAGGCCTCATCCGAGGCAGACCCGGTCACGGTGCCCCCCACATGAGACTTGCCGAACTGCCGTTCGACCGACGCCGACCAGTTCAGCACCGGGCGGACAGCGGCGACGGCGACAGCGACGTCTTCGTCCGCGGCGCGCAACAGCGCGCGGTTCTGTTCCAGAAGACCGCTGTGGTTATAAGCGCTGGCCAGCGCATCCCCCAACGTTTCCGCCTTCAGCGGCGCGGCAAGGGCAAGCGCGGCGATCCCGGCCACGAGCGTGCCGCGCAGGGCACCTTTTCCGATCCTGTTTGCGATCATGCTCTTGCGTGCCCCCTGTTCAATTTGTTCTTTACCGTCGTTTTGCGTTCAAAGTGTAAAGGCGCGATGACGTTCAAAGCCCGGCAGTACCGGCGCCCCCGCGTTAAAGGCAAAGCGCCAGGTCAGCGCCCCGTCCATCTTATACCCGATTCGCACCGCGCCAAGCGCCCCTTCCATGAAAAGGCACACGATGCGGCCCCCGTCCTTCAACTGGTCGGCCAGGGCGTCGGGCAGGTGCTCGACACCGCCATCGACCAGGATGACATCATACGGCCCGTGGTCCGGGGCCCCTACCCCCAACGCACCGCGCGCCATCACCACGTTGTCATGACCGGTGTCCGACAGATGCGCCTGCGCTTCCTCGGCCAGCGCGTCATCTTCTTCGACCGCGACCACGGCCTCGGCCAGGTGTGACATCACGGCCGGAGTATAGCCGAAGCCGGCCCCGACACACAGCGCCAGTTCATCAGCCGAGATATCAAGCACCTCGAGCATCTTCGCCAGGGTGCGCGGTTCCATGACCACACGCCCATCCCCAAGGTCGATGTTTTCGCCGACATAGGCCATCTCGCGCTTGTCGCGCGGCACGAAAGCCTCTCTTGGAACAGACAGCATTGCGTCGATAATCGGAAAGCTGGTGACATCCGAAGGCCGGACCTGCGTATCAACCATCATTGTCCGGCGTGTCACGAAATCAGTCATCGTCGAAACCCTGTCTGTCTTGCGTCGCACACTTAATGCCACAGCGCCCGGGCGGCGGCAACGTCCAGATCGACACTCTGGCTGTGCAATTCCGTCGCCGTGACCAGGGCGCCCTCAGCACACCCGAAAACCCAGCGATATTCGCTTGACGCCTCGCGCGACAAGCCATAATCACGTCGCACCACGACGGCGGCGAGTTGGCGGAGTGGTGACGCAGCGGATTGCAAATCCGTGTACACCGGTTCGATTCCGGTACTCGCCTCCATTGTTTTCAATGACTTGCGTCATATCAGTTCTCCACTTGCTCGATTTTTGAAACAGGCGTTGAAACATTCATGTTTCCTTCCTGTTCTGTTCAAAGCGGTTTCGCGCATCCTGCGCCCGCGTTGCCAGTTCCCGTTGGCGGATCATCCCTCCGTATTTTTTGAGCATCTCGACACCAGAGTGACCCGTGACGGCCTTCACCATCTCGTCGTCACAACCTGACTGATAAAGTTCGATGGTCGCATTCTTGCGCAGCCCGTGGGTCACGTATGTGGCCGCGTCCGGGTGCTCCATCTTGGCTTTGACCTTGCGCATTTCGTCGGCAACCGTGCGATAGCGGACGGGACGGCCTGCAAGGTCGGTAATGACCGTCAGGCCCTTCTTATCGACCGTCGCCAGATATGCCTTGAGACGATCCGTGAACGGTATCCACATGGGCTTGTCGCCCTTGCCTTGGGTGAAGTCCCATTCGCCGTCGCGGATATGGTTCCAGCGCATCTTGAGCACGTCACCGATCCGTTGGCCGGTGCCCAAGCACAGTTCATACACAAGCCGGGCACGGGGCGTTGCCACCTTCTCAAACTCCGCCCGCACATCATCCGGCCACGGTTCCCAGCCATCGCTTTCCTGCTTAAAGAGCGGTATGCCCTTGGCAGGGTTGCCATGCTCTTTCTTGAGGAAGCCAATCAGGCGGGCGTGGTTCATCAGAACCACCATGACTTGCACCAGATAGTTGGCTTGACGCCACCGATCCGCGTTGGCGCGGTGCAGTTCATAGACGTGATGCGTCTCGATCTTGGCCGGGTCTTTCGTGCCCCAGATCGCCCGGACATGGCCGATGTATTTGCGATAATCGGCTTTCGTGCGCGGCTTCAATTTCTTGAACGCATCGCTTTCGTAGTAGCTAAGAATCAGCGCCTCGAAATTGCGCTTGGCCGGAACGGGTTCACGGCCCTTCAACAGGCGCTTGTAGTGGTCCCAAAACTCAGGCGTTCCGGGCTCCTCCTTCATCATCACCGATTGACCACGGGCGCGGCGGATGAACCGCACATAGTCCCGGTCTGCATAGACATACTTGGGCAATTCGTTCTTTGTCATTTGCCCATCCTCAAATCAGTGTTGAGGAAGTCGTCACCGCCCTCAGGGTCAGCCATAGAGGCGTCGATAACCGTCGTGCCATCCGGCTTGAGTTCAAACCGCGCACGCGCCCACCCAGCCTCACGCGCAGCTTGGATAAGCGCGACGGCGTTCTGGCGGGCTTGGGTTTGGGGGCGCGGCTCTTTAGCCATCGGACCCTTTCTCCGATGGGAACGGCGCAACCTTGTCCACCTCATCAAAAAGCGCTTTGGCGCTTGGGTCGGTTTCCAGCACCCAAGCCCGCATTTCATCCACCTTGCCTTGTGCAAGCCCGCCTAGAGAGCGGGCAAACTCAAACGAAAGCCGTTCTACGTCCACCGTGGTGAACATCGCGGGCGCTGGTCCCGTGTCATTCATCGGATCGTTGGTGCGGTATAGGTCGGACTGAGGCCGAAAGGTCTCTTTGTCTTTTGGAAAAATCAGGCTGTAGCGGCAATAGCCGTCGCCCTGCTCAAACCGGCCAATGTCACGCCCCATTGCCTTGTGCATGTCGTCAATCAAAATGCCCGCAAGCAAAGTTGCGTCGTAAAGATCAAAGCCGAATTTCGCCAACCGATTAATGAGCCACAACAGCTTGTAGCCTTCAAATGTGAAGGTCCATCGCCCCTTACTTGAGCGCTTGCAAATCCCGCGAACACTCTGATTCGGGAGAATGCCACGACGCCGCCAGTCACGTTGCACGGTGGCAGAAATGCCCGCCAAATCGGCAAGGTCAGACGGGGTAAAGATGTAGGGTCCTGGCTCGGGCAACTCAGAAACTCAGATTCGCGTGACGGTCTCACACATTGATAACGTGAGGCCGTCACACGGTCAAGCATTAGGTGCCCTTCTTTTCCATCTCCGCAATCTCGATACCCTCAGAGGCCAGCGTGTAGATCACTTCCCAAAGGGTGCATTGGGCGCTGTCCAGATGGTCAAGGTTCAGCACCGTGTTAGTCGCCGCCGCGCCGATCTTGGCGAGGTTCGCAATCTCATACAGGCGGTCGATGTGGTCGCGCTTGTTCTTCACCGCGTAGATCGTGGGATCAGCCATCGGTGCGACCCTCCGGCAAGTTCACGCCGTCCAGATCGCGTTGCAGATCGCGGGCGATGTGGATCAGAGCCGTCATACCGTCCGCACAGGCGCTTTCATTGTCTAGGTGGTCGATTGCACACAGGACACCGTGAAGTCGCACGGCACGGTCCTGCACGTCTTGGATGTAGGATAGAAGGGGGTCAGGCTTGCGCCGCCCCGTCGCCATCTGGTGTGCGCGGGCAAGCTGCGCCTGTTGTTCACTGGTGATGAACGCGGGTATTTCGATGTTCTCAGTCATTTGGTTTCTCACTGGTTTTGGCTTGCTAAGGCCGTTGCCCGGAGCGTCCGGGTGCCGGGGTGTTAGCAACTTGCCAGTGAGACAAGCGTGACGATTTTCCCGTGAAGGTCTTGTATGACGCCACCACCCCGACCTATGTTGGCCGGGTGAGTGATCGCCGCCAAGCGTTCACAAGTTCTGCCGCTCCACGCGCCAACGTGGAAACCTCGCCAAAGGTTGTTGCGGTATATCACTGGTCCGGGTTGCTACGCCCACAGACACAATGCCCTAAACCGCATGGACAGAGCAAGCCCCCTTGGGGGCCAGCTTATTCTTGCCACCCCACCAGTTTCATGGCGGTGTCGGGATCAACGCCCGCCTCTTTTGCCATCGCTAGAGCCTGCACCACACCCGCCGCCGCGCGGGCACGGCCCCCGGCGTCGTAAGCCTGCAAGGGCCTGAGGGTGTCCAGCGTGACCGGCTGGCCCAGCTTGTCCGTCAGTTCCTCGCCCACCAGTTCTGCAAGGGGTTGCAGGGTCCAGGTCGCAAGCTGGCGCTGCCCTTCCCTCACAAGGGGACCTTGGGCGTTGTTCGCCACCATCGCGGGCAGAACACCGAACGCGCACAGGATCGCGTCACGCGCCTGCCCATGGGCGCTCAAGGCACCCGTCTTTTGCAGGTCAGGGGTGAGGTCCTGAGGCTTCCAATCCGCATTGGGCTGGGGGCCACCGGCGGCTTGGACGGCCACGCTTTCGCGCACCAGCACCTTGCCCCGTGCCCCTTTGAAGCCGCGCGCCACGTCCTGCATGTCGGCTTCCTTGGATTCCGGCATGGGCACCACGCCAGAGCCAATGGGCGCATCTCGATACACGTCAGACAACAGCCCTTCCATCGTCTGTAGCAGAGACGCAGAGAGGCCAGAGCGGCGCAGGGGCGGCGTTCCCGCCCACGGTTGCCGTGCATCGGCCCCAGTGACGATATGGGCCACCTCGCCCGCAAGCGCCGTGATCGTCTGCCCCCCGCCAATGTCGGGCAAGGTCAGGCGGTAGGCCGTGGGCTTGCCGAGCCGGGTTTGCAGGTCCCAATCCGAGACAGGCACCATCGCGTCGTCGGTGATGTAGAACACCGCCTCACCACGCAAGGCCAGTTGCCGCGCCAGCACGGCCCGCAGGCGACGGGTCAACAGGTCGGTGCCGTCCACATCGGCCATGGCGAACCCGGCTTCCCACAGGCTCACACAGGACTGCACTGCACTTGTCAGTTCTGCCGCGCCCGTGGTGCCGGTGATATACTCGGCACGGGCTTGCATCATCATCGCCGTGTATCCGGTGCCGCTGGCGCGGGTTTCCGTCTCAGGCAGTTTTCGCTTGAAAGGCCACATGTTCACGCCCTCCGGTATGGGCGCAACAGGTCAGCCGCGCCGCTGTATTGCATGGCCCGCGCCAGCCATGACGGATAGCGCGAAAAGTTCTCTTGAATGGCCCCGCCAAGGTTCACCGAATAGTCGGTTGCCCCGGCGCGTTCCTCAGTGTCGGCGCTGTATTCCGCCAATCTGGTGAACGCCCCCAGGACGGGTGCAGGCACGTCACCGCCGCCCACTTGGGCCGTGATCTTGTAGGTGCCATCGAAGGGCAGACAGATGCCCAGAGGACCGTCCAGCAGGGTCAGGCCTTCCCATTGGTCGCCCCAGAAATGGGCCTCGCGGGATACCACGGGCGTCAAGGGCGGGTGCCATTGATCGCCAACATCGCCCAGGATCGTCCACACCACCTCGCGCGGGGTCCATCGGTGCGCGCAATACGCCTCAATACGCCCCCAGATCAGGTCGGTGTCCAATGCGGCCGCATCGGCTGACAGGCCCGCAGGCGGGTCAGGATAAGCCGCTGGCACGTCCTCAAACTGTTTGAGTAGATCAATCGCCATGTCACGCCCTCCACCGATTGCGAGAGGGCAGGAACACCCGCGCCTCAGGGGGGCGGGTCCATGACCGGGCCTCAACCTGCGCCTCATCATAGGCAGGCCGCGTGACCACGCTCAATTCATACAAGAGCGCCGCCAGCACCGTGCGGATGATCGCATTATGCGCGCCGTTCTCAGGGTCGTGCCCCTCATCCTCGATCATCTCAGGCTCAGGCACCGCTCGCTTTGGCGGCAACCGGAACCCCGGCGACAGACCGATTGCGAGGCCCGCGCCGATCATCGCCAGCGCGTCCCGCCCGTGGGTCGTGTCGGCAATCTCAGGCGTGATTTCAGCCTCAAAGGTCAGGGCCTCATCGCCGTCCTGAATGTCCAGCGTCCCCGCTTTCCGGGACGCCAGAGGCCGGTCATAGGAATGGCCTAGCAACAGGTGAATGTCCTCATCTGGACGGTCCACCCGATAGGCGAACGCGCGGGGCGCAATCACCTCTTTGCGGGGTCGCCCGGTCCTGCCACCATCCGACAGAACCGCGCGACGGTTATAGGGGAAGCGCCCGGACAACCGGGCACCCCCACCTTGGCGGCGCAGTTCAAGCCCGCCGCCTTCTACGCCGCCCCAGAGCATTATTGCAGACCCGTCAGGACGTGCAGACCCGTGGAACGGGGCACCTGCATATCGACCGTTTGCAGCGCCGTGATCCGCAGTTCGCCGGATTGCGCCCCGCTGTAAACATCGCGGATCAAGTCGATGCCACCCCAGACCCCGAGGAAGGCCGGCGCAATCCCAGCGTTGCAGGTCAGCAGAGCATCGGACGCCGCCGGATCGCCAGAGGGCGCGTCCAGAGCATTGGTGCCCAGCACGATATTGCCCGCCCCGAAACGCCGGGTCAGGCGGTCCCAGGTCGTGTCAGAGGTGCCCGCAATCAGATCCTCATCAAGCGCCTGCCACACCTCAGGGCGCACCATCAGCTTGACCCCGGACGGCCCCTCGATCGCGTTGGCATTGATGAACGTGGTCAGCACATCGCGGAACGCCGCGTAGGATGCCGCCGCGTCGATTGCCGTGGTGCCGATACCGTAGGTCGCCTGACCGGCCATGATGCCCAGAGGCTCACCCCCGGACCCGGCACCTTGGAACACCGCGCGGTCCAGCTCCACCCGCATGACGTTACCGAGGTCGCGGCGAATGGCTTGTTCCAGACCGGCCCCCGATTGCTTGAGCGCCTTGCGCGTGACCCGGACGTGCCCGCCCAGGGTGCTATCGGGTTTCAGCGCCTTGTCCTCAGTGGTCAGGGCAGACGGCCCCGGCACGTTGGCATTCTCAGACGCGGCCCAGCCCGCCGTGGCACCGCCGGTCACAAGCGGCCATTCGGTTTCGCCCACGCCGATGTTGACCACCGCGACCCCCATGCGGGTGGCGACAGAGTTGGCAAAGAGCCGGTCCACAATCGGGCGCGTGGTGCGCGGGTCAGGGGTGCCGCTCGACACCGTTTCCCCGGCGCGAACCTCAAGGGCTTCAAGCGGGATAGGCACCCCGGTGAAACCGCCCTTGGCGCGCATTTCTTGCACCACTTCAGCCGTGGCCCCTTCAAGGGCGCGGCCTTCGTCCAGGTTCAGCACCACTTGGCGCAGTTCAAACTTGGACACCAGATCGTCGTATTGACGGTCCTCGCGGGTTTCCAGTTCGGCCCCGGCCTCGCGGCGCTCCTCATCCTCAGAGACAAGGGCGGCGCGGTATTGGACTTCCTTGGCGCGATATTCCGCATCCAGTTCGCCCATCTTGCGCACCTCATCCTCAGAGGGCGTTTCGATGTTCGCCAATTCGGCAAGGGATTGCCGGATTTCAGACCGGCGCAGTTCAAGTCGTTTAGATGCCAGCATTGGTTTTTCCTTTCATGCTCGACAGGAGATTGCGCCACTCCTGGCGCGGCTTACTGAGAGGGGCGTGGCCCACCTCAATTCGGGTCTTGCGGGCGTGGCAGCGCCCGCAGAGGATCTGTAAATTTGACAGAGCATAGGCGAGGTCAGGCCGGTCCCGGACAGGCAAGATGTGGTCGCACTCAAGGCGGCGCCGGGTGCCGCACTTGACACATTGCCAGCCGTCCCGATCCAAGGCCTGCAAGCGCAGAGCCTTCCACCGGGGGCCGCGCGTGACCTTGGCCGAATGGCGCTTGTAATCGTCCCGGCGGCTCATGCGGACACCTGCACGTCGTAACAAACTACGTCCGCACCTTGGTAAATCCGCCCCACTTTCTTCACGCTGAATGTGCGCCCAGCGACTAGCAGCGTGTCAGCAGCATTCGGCTCAATCGTGGCGTCGAAAAAGGCCCGCAGGTCAGTTTCAGCCAAGCCCGCGCTACCCCTTTCCTCGATAGAGTATTCAGTCAAAGCGATGACAACAGCATGGTCGGTTGGTTCCCCCGTCGTGGGGTTCCATTCCGGCCCGGTTTTCGCTCCCGGCTTCCTGAGTGTGGCTGGTTGCCCAAACCTTCCGATCAGCCGTTGTGCAGTTTCAATCATGCCCAAGCCACGCGGCCTCCTGATATTGCGGGCGCGCGCTTCATGCGCTGCCCTTGGGCGACGGCCACAACGGTCGCGGCCACGGGGTCCACGCGCCCCGTGCTACGGCCAGCCGCCAATTTGTGATTGCCCGCCGGGTCCACCAGCGTGATCGCGTCCGCGAATGCAGAGCGCAGCAAGAGCGACGGCACCGTGCGCACCTGGCCCTCGAATACCGCCCGTCGGGTCCGCTCTATGTCCTCAGAGCCGTCTTTCCAGCCGAACCCGCGCCAAATGAATGGCACCCTCTCAAGGCCCGCGTCCCGCAGCGCCTCAAGAAACTCAGCATGGCGGAACCTGTCACCTGCGATTGCCGCCGGGGGTTGCCCATTCAAGCGGTCCACGACACTGGCGAGGAAGCGACCCACAGGCACGGTCGTGTCGCCCATCGTCACCAGTTCGCCCCGGTCGTGCATCTCGACATAGCGGTGTGACACGCCATCCGCTTGGCCCCGATCCGACAGGCCGGGATTGCAGGGGAAGGCCCCGACACATTCCAGCCGTCCCGTCTCAGGCCAGTAGAGCGCCGCCGCAGACATGGACCGGGACCCGCCGAGGTCCACGCCCATAACCACCGGCCCGTCACGCGGGGGCAGATCGTCAGGCGACACCTCGCAGCCCAGCCATTCGTCCACGGTCAGCAACACCGAACGGTCGTCACTGGCGACACGCTCATTGCGGTTGAGGTTGCGGAAGCTGGACAGTGCAGAGCCGCCCCGTGCAATGGCCCGCCGCGCTTGTGCCGTCAGCCATTCCGCAGAGGGACCGATACCCTCAGAGGCCCCAGGATTGGCCACCAAGAGGCTTTCCAGATCATCAGGCGGCAAGCCGGGGTCGGGTCGATGCTCTTGGACGTAGGTGCCAGGAGGCGGCTCATCTAGCCACTTGGAAAAGGTGTTGGTGTCATCCGGGGCCGAGGTGCTGATAATCAGCGCCCGCCCATCGCGCTTGCCCAGACCGGACAAGATTGCATTCTCAAGGGCGTCACCTTTTTCACGTTCCCAAGCGGCCCTTTCGTCCAGGACCGCCAGCGTCGGGGCACCGCCCAGGATGGACTTGCCATCCGCAGCAATGACCCGTGCCAGCCCGCCCCCGTTGGCGTCGGTCTCGACTTCCAGCTTGGACCCGCGACGGACGGCGAACTGCGCTTGTTCGTCCTCTGGCAGGCCCTCGATAAAGCCCAAGAGGAACCCGAAAGCCGTCTTGGCTTGGTCCCGGTTCCGGGCCGCGAAGATGATTTCCCGCTTAGGCTGTGGGGCGATTTCCCCCATCAAGTGCCCCAGGCTAAGACCAGCCGAGAGGGCGGTCTTGGCATTGCCCCGACCAATCGAAAGGCACCCGGCCTCGATACCTTTGGCAAAGGCCCCGCGCACGAATTGCTTTTGATAGGTGGCCAGCTTCACACGCTTACCAGCCAAGCGGCCCTCAGGAACCACCAGTCGGGGAAGGAAGCGCAGAGCCGCCATTGCGTCTTGGGAGGCTCTAGCCATCAGCAAGCCCTCCCAGAGAGGCTGAGAGAGGCCCTGAGAGGCGACCAGAGGGCACCTTTTCCTCGGATTTTTTCAGGAGAGAGAGAGGAAGACCCCGCACCGCGCCCGCACCGTGCCCGCATCGTGACCGCATTGGGACCACGTTGGCACCACGTTGGCACCACGTTGCACCCACTTGCACCCACTGGGTCCCACTGGGGGTACTGGGGACTGGGGACGGGACGGACGCCCGCCACCTGCGGCGTGCACCAGCCGCCAAGTGCGGGTGCAACGCTCGGGGTATAAGGGGTATGTGTCGCACCCCCGTTGACCGGGCGTTGGCGGGGGGTTGCACCGGGGGTTGCACTCAGTATTGCACCGGGGGTTGCACCCTTACTCTTGACCATGATCGGCCCCCTTTCTTGCAATGTGTGAGCGGGCTTTCGCGCCATTGCCGTGGCTGGCGATGACGATCTCGCCACGTCCGAAAAGCGCATCCATCGCGCTCTTGAGCGCCCGCTTTGTGCAGCCCTCAGCCTCGGGGTGGCTGGCGAATTGCGTCGGGGCGTATGTCGGGCCGGGGCTGGCAGAGACGTAGCGACCTTGCGCGGTCAGGGTGTCCAGCAGCTTGAGAAATACCCGCTCGCCCTTGGCTCCTGCCGCCAGCGCATCAAGCCCCGTGGGCTGCGCCTCAGCGACGAATACGCCCGCTTCCCACTTGAGGTTGATCTCGCCACCCGTGCGCCCGTAGTTGGCTTTCTTGGTGGACAGCACCCGCGCGTCAGGGTCAGGCTCAAAGCCGTTGTCGGTGATCCGCGACAGGTAGAGTCGCGACCGCACAGAGTTATTCCATGCCGTCGATCCTGACGTTCCCGTGCCGCTATTGAGGCCGGTCAGGGACGGGTGGCCCAGCAGCAGGACCGCGCATTTCCGCTTGATCGCCAGACCGCGCAGGATGCCCACGAATTGCCGCACCTTGGCCCGGTCGTTCTCATTGGCCGGATACACGTCCGCCAGGGTGTCAATGACGATCAGGGCCGGGGCTTCCTCAGCCGCCCGCTTGTCCAGTTCCTCGAACAGCGCGGATTGCATCAGGGCAATTTGCGTCTCGACCGCCAGCAACGCATCCTCGCCCGCCAGCGACCGCAAGGTGAGGCCCGACAGATCGTCATAGTCCCGGCCCTCAGCCGTCAGAATGTCATCAAGCCGCCGGTGCAATTCGTCGTCGTCATCCTCGGCACTCAGGAAGATCACGCGCCCGGTGTTCGCCGTCTTGCCGATCCATGCGGTTTGCGCCGCGACCGCGACCGCCAGTTGCAGCGCCAAGAGGCTCTTGCCGGTGCCCCCATCGCCACTGAAAAGCGTGACGGTCTTTTGGGGCACCAGCCCGTGCACCAGCCATTGCCGGGGCGGGACCGTCTTTCCCTTGAGCGTTGCCGCCGAATAGAATTGGCTCTCGCGCGCCGGTGCGGGTTGAATGATCGTCGGGCCGCGCGGGTCGGGCCGATAGTCGGGCCGGTCTTGCGGGTGCTCAGGCTCTTGCAGGCCAGCCGTCAAGCCGCTCCTGATCGTGGCGCGCACCGCCTCGGGGCCATCCTCTTGGGTAAGGCCCGACAGTTGCGCGGCGCCAATCAATGCCGCCTCGACCTCAGCCTCTTGCAGGTATCCAGCGGCAACCTTCTTGCCCAGTTTAAGAGCCGCCGTGTTTAGGGCGTTGTTGCGCGTCCCATTGGCTGCGGCCGCGACGATCGCGACCTCCGATTCCAGCGCACGTTGTGCCCATTTCTCGCCGCGCCTCGATTCCTCAAGCGACCTCAGATCCGGCGCATAATCGGGAAGGTTAGAGGCTCCCATTGTCACCGCCTATCCACTGGTACTCATCGCGCGTCGTAGAAGGCAGAGACGGGGGCAGAACGACATAGCCGCCATCCCCCCGAATATCGACGCCATCAGCCAGGAGACCCGCAGAGTTCTTCAGCGGGCCGTCGTAGCGCATGAACACATGCAAGCCACCGCTCGGAGTGATGGATATGACCGGGGACAGGGAATAGGGGTCGATCCCCACCGCCCGAAGATTGGCGAGCCCGTCCACGCCGTTCTTACGATCAATGTCCAATACAACCACGCCAGACGGCTTGCCCGTTGGCATTCCGATCATCGCCAAAGGCCAGCGCGCCCACCACGACTTGATCGTCTCGGGGTCAGTCGTGGCGCGCCGCTTTGTCAGGTCCGGGTGGCCATCCTCGCCCTTGCCCCACTTGACCAGCGGTTTTTTCTGACCGTCGATCATCATGGCTGGGAACACTGGATAGCCTTTGGCCGCGTAGCCCAGGGCCGCGTTCAACAGTTCCTTGCGAAAGAGCGCCGCCCGCCCCTCGGGGGTGCCCAGGTAGGGCCACGGCTCGGAAAGCACCGCTTTGGGGGTCAGAGCGTTCATACCAGCGCCCCCCAATGCATTGCCAAGATGGGGAAAGCTGCGATATACTCCCTGCACGAATTGACGCCTTCCACAACGTCTTTAGCCCCGGTTGCGATTGCCGTCGCGCCGGGGTTTTCGTTTGCGCCGGTCAGTTCGGCGTTTGAAACTTTCGCGGAAAGTTCACGGTTTGTCGGGGCCTCTTTTGAAACAGCAGCCCCTTGTTTTCTTTGGATAGCAGGCCGGATTGCAAATCCGTGTACACCGGTTCGATTCCGGTACTCGCCTCCATTTATTTTCAATGACTTGCGTGTCATCGGTGCTTGCGCGGACTGCGCCGTTTACAGGTGCGTTTACAGTTTTGTTCATGCTACACCCCCTTTCGCTTGGGCCAGCTTGACCAGAACAGCGTCGGTTTCGTCGGGCGAAACGCGCGCATAATGCTCGATCACGTTTGCCGCATAGCGGACAGACCAGCCCATGTGGTTGGCGATTTCTGCAAGCGACAGGTCCGCATTCAAAAGCAGAGTTGCAGCCGTTCCGCGGGCATCATACAGGCGCAGATCATTGGACAGCTTGGCCTTGTCGCGCCATTGGCGGACGCCCTCGGAAGCGCGGTGTTCCGTCAGTTGATTCCCGCTGGCGTTCGTAAGGATCAAGAGACGGTCGCGCGGCGTTGCGTCGATGATCTTGCCAAGTTCCGGCGTGATAGGGATGTGCGCCAAACGGCCCCGCTTGTTAGTGCGAACCCGCAGCCGCCGCCCCGCCGGTGTTTGCTCCACCGCACCCGTGGTCAGCTTTATCAGATCGCCGGGACGCAGGCCGGTTTCACATGCAGCGCAGAGAATGCGGCGCACCCACTCTGGCGCAACGGCGTCAAAGGCTTCCCGGTCCGCCGGGGTCCACACAATTTCCGAACGGTCAACTTCATAAAGACGGTGCAGCTTGTGGCAGTGGTGCTCGGATAGCTTACCCTCTTCGACGGCCCAATTCAGGATGCGAACCGCGTGAGTGCCCGCCATGTCGTGCTGTTTGGGTGAGTGTTTCCAAATGGCGCGCCATGCATTCATTTCACCGCGCGCGCCGCGCTCCTCGAAAATGACGGCGGGCGCATCCTTAAAATGATCTGCAAACCGCAGCCCCCATTTGCGAATGTCGGCCCGAGACCGCTTTCCCTTGGGTATCGCGGTGCTTGACAGAAAATCATCCACCATTTGCGGCACCATGTAGTCAGTTGATAGCGGACGGACGGTCGCCTCCGTAAACGCGTGAAAGAAAGCGGGATCCTTGGGATACTGCACAGTGTCTTGCCAGAATTTTGGCCCGCCACGCCACGCATAGAAATGGTAGCGCACTGAGCCGTCAGCCAGCTTGCGACGGACGGGATGCACCTTGTCTGGGAAACCCCTAGGACGCACGGCCCGCCCTCCACTTTTCGAGCGGCGACATATCAGCCTCGGACGACTCGCCGCCAATGCCTGCGGTGATATGGAAACGCTGCCCTTCGGCTGTCTCAACGACGACAGACACCTGATCAAAACCAGCGGACTTCGCCGCCTCAAAAGCGGGCGTAAGGTCGGATTTCCTGATTGCTGCTGGGCGACGTTCGGTCATTCTAAATTGCCTCCGCATCAACGCGGGCCGCGATCCGGGCAAGAACAGAACCGACGATTTCTGCGCTGCGATGAACGCCGCTCCAGTATGGGTGGCGCTCCTCAAACGATAGTTCGATAGGTGCCTCAAAACGGGTGCTAAAATGCTGCTCAGCATCTCGTGGCCGGTCCTCATAAACGATTGCAGCCGCTCCGAGGTAAATCTCCGTCGAAATATACACGTTGCCCGCCTGATCGGGTTCCAGCCGAAGAAACTTCAAGAGGGCGACAAGATGCTGTTCAAATGTGTCGCGCTCTTCCTTCAAGTTCCAGCTTTTGGGGAATGTCGAAACAGATGGTTGAAGGGGCAAACTGGCAAAGAATTTGCAGCGTTCCGCCGCGCCAGCAGCGCTTTCCGAAGACATAAGCGCAATGAGAAGCCGGGCGATTTCAAGGTCACTGACGTGATGCGCGCTCCTGCCGCGCCCACTGGAAGGCGGGAGATACTCGGCTTTGCGCAGGCGCTTAACAACGTCTTCGGCAACCGAGTGTTTGATGTTCAACTCTTCCGAAAGCATCTCAATTGCTTGGCCAGTGTGCATCATATCGCCCCTTTCATCTGGATGATTACCAGATGAAACTCAGTCTGTCCATACGGAATAATTCCAGATCACGCTTCACTACTATCCCGTGCAGCATTCGCCGGATTGCGCAGGATGTCGTTTGCCCGGTCAAGCGCAGCGACAGCCTTGCGCATCGCGGTTTCCATGCGTTCGGCGATGTATTTTGCGGCGGTCGGATCCCAGCCCATTTCTTTATCGCAGGCCACCAGCATCAGGTCGGCAAGCGCGGACGAAAGGTGTAGCGCGTCTTCGATCCCTTCTGGATAGTCGCCATGATCATATTCCAGATGCCGCAGGGCAAGGCGGATTGCCTCTGCCGGATCGGTCGGAAGAGACTTGCGATATTCGGCTTGGCGCTGGCGCAGTTCGCGGGCGACGGTCACAGTTTCTTCAAAGAGTGAAGCGTCAGACAGCGCTAGCCCGTTGACGGCACGGTTTTCATGGATCGAAACGGGTTGCGGTGCATGAGACATTGCGAAGTCCTCCAAGTGTGATAATGATAACTAAGTTATGCTTTTCACATGCTGGACATGCCGTCAAGAAAAATAACAGGGTTATAAAAATGAACGCAACGCAATGCAGAATGGCACGAGCAGCTTTGGGGTTGGGTGTTCGAGATTTGGCAAGTTTGGCCGATGTGGCACAAGCGACGGTTTCCAGACTTGAGCGAGGCGAAGAATTGAAAGCCACCACTATTCAGATAATCCGTGAAGCCCTAGAAGCGGCGGGCGTTGAGTTCATTGCAGAGAATGGCGGTGGGGCTGGCGTCAGGCTCAAGAAATAGAAAGGGCGGGCTTCCGCTTGCCCGCCCTAGCGCCGCGCCCACGGGAGGTTCCCAAAAGGATAGGCGGGCCGCGCTTTGTCGGGGTTAACACACTCGCCGACTTGTGGATCACTTCGGGTCGGGATGCCCTGTCAGACAAAAACCCATGGCGTGATCAGCCATTCCGTTGCCGTGGCGATGCCGTGCCACGGCATTTCACCTTTCCCAGTCCACCATGCGCATAGCCCCGGACACGTCAGCGGGCTGTATGCCAGCCTCTTTGGCCTCTGCCATCGTCTTGATGATCGCCGAGAGTGCGCGGGCGCGTCCGCCAGCATCGAAGGCTTGCAAGGGCCGGATGGTGTCAATCGTGATCTCTACCCCCAGCTTGGCCGAGGCTTCATCCGCCAGAAGCGCGGCAATGGGCTGCAAGGTCCAGATCGCCAGTTGCCTTTGCGCCTCTCGCACCACTGGGCCGGTTGCCGCACGATTGAGGAATGACGGCAAGACGCCATAGGCCATGGCGATTCCCTCCCGCGCCGCCGCCAGTGTTTCCGCCGTCATGGACTTGGACAGATCGGGCGAAAGCTGATCCGATTTCTGGCCGATCTGGGGGTTCATGCCCGCCGCCGTCGCCTGCGCCACGCCTTCGATTACCAGCGTTGAACCGCGCCGCCCTCGGAATGCGCCGCGCATGGACGCCATGTCATCGGCCCCGGTATCAGGCAAGGGCACAATCTGAGAGCCAAGGGGGGCATTCTCAAACGTCTCACTAAGGGCCGATTCTACCGCATGAAGCATTGCCCCGGTGAGGCTGGACCGCCGCAAAGGCGCGGTGCCGATCCATGGCGTCAGGTGGTCTGAGCCGATCCGCAGGTGCAGAACCTCGGCAGCAAGGGCAGTCACCGTGCGCCCGCCCCCAGCTTCGGGGATCGAGAGGCGATAGGCGCGCGGGCGTCCATCGCGGGTTGTCACGTCCCAATCGGTTGCAGGCACAAGCCCCAGATCGGTGATCAGATAGACCGCTTCACCATTGAGCGCGACGGCGCGGGCGATAAGCGCCATGTTGGCCCGTGTCAGCAGATCGGTGCCAGACACATCGGCCATGGCAAAGCCGCCCTCCCAAAGGCTGACGCAGCTTTGCACCGTTGCTGTCAGTTCGGCCACGCCGCGCCGCCCGCTGATATAGCTATCGCGCGCCGCCATGACTTGCGCGGTATATCCTGCGCCGCTGGACCGCGTTTCGATCGGGCGCAGTTTGTTCATGAGCCATCCGAGCATTGTCACCTCCACCGGATCGCGGCGGGGCGGTGCGTCAGACGCTTTGCCACCTCGCCGATGGGTTGCCAGTTCCGGGCTTCGATCTGGGCTTGCGGATAGGCGGGTTTCGTGACGGCGCTGATTTCGATCAGGTCAGCCGCCTTGATCGTGCGCAGAATGGCGTTTCCGCGTTCCTCTACCGTCTCGCCGCCGGGGCGGACGCGAAAACCGGGCGACAGACCGCGCACAAGGCCAGCGGCGTTGGCGGTCAGGAAGTCCCGCACATAGCTGACCTGCCCCATGTCAGCGCTGATTGTCGCTTCAATGGTCAGCGCGTCGTCATTTTCGGTCAGGGTCAGAGTGCCGGCGGAACGTGACGCCAGCGGCTTGTTGAAGTCATGGCCGGACAGAAAATGCACGTCCTCGCCGCGTTCAAGCCGATCTGCAAAGGCGCGGGCTGCGATCATCTCACGACGCTCACGCCCTGCGCCAATGCCTTCGGCCAGCACGGTTTCCCGACCATATGGGAAGGATGCCCGAAGGCGGGTTTCCCCGCCATCGGTGCGCAGCTCAAGGCTGCCAATGTGAGCGCCCCAGAGCATTATGCAGCCGCCAGTTCAAGGCCGGTCAGCAGTTCAAGCTGAGCCGGGCGCGCCACGGTCACATCCATGGTTGCCAGCGCCGTGATGCGCAGCCCGCCGGATTGTGCATCGCTGTAAGGATCGCGGATCATGTCTACCGCGCCCCATGCACCGACAAAGATGGGCGCGACACCGCCCGCCGAGGTTGTCAGCAGCGAAGAGGTTGCCGAGGGCGTTCCAGACGGCGCGGCAAGCGCGTTGTTCGTCATGGCGATGTTGCCAGCGGGGATGTTCTTCGTCAGGCGGTCCCATTCGGTCACTGCCGTTCCGGCGATGTAGATGCCATCCAGATAATCCCAGAGTTCGGGCCGGATCAGCGCGCGCGCCGCATCCGGCGAACCGGCGGCATTGGCAGTCATGAACCGGGTGACGGCAGAGCGGAACGCGCCCCAGCTTGCCGACGCATCCACCGCCGTGGACGTGATGCCATAGGTTGCCGCGCCGGTGATCACGCCAAGGGGCTGACCATTGGCCCCGGTGCCGAGGAATGCAGCCTGATCCATTGCCGCGCCCATTGCGCCACTCATGTCACGCCGCACCGCCTGTTCCAGCGCTGCCCCGGATTGCTTGAGCGCCTTCCGGGTGATCCGCATCTGAATGCCAAGGTTGTGATCCGGCGACATGGCACGGTCAGTGGTCGCGTAGGTGGTCGGACCTGCCACGTTGGCAGCCTCGCCATCTGCCCAGCCCGCCGTGACGGCCGAAGTTGTCACCGGCCATTCCACCGCGCCCGCGTCGATGCTGATCATTTGCGCACCCATCCGCGCCGCCACACTGTCAGGGAACAACCGGTCAATGATGGGGCGGGTCTGGATCGGGTTCGGAGTGCCGCCCGCCACGGTTTCACCGGCCCGGACTTCGAGAGCCTGCCACGGAACCGGGATGCCACGGAAACCGCCTGCGCTGCGCAGTTCGGTCACGATTTCCGCCGTCTGCCCGTCAAGCTGACGCCCTTCGTCCAGGGCAAGCGCGACCTGGCGCATCTCGAAACCGGCCATGAGGTCAGCCCATTCCTGCGCAGAGCGGGTTTCCAGCTCGTCGCCAGCATCGCGGCGTTCGGTATCTTCGGCGATCAGGGCGGCGCGGTAGCGGGTTTCGTTGGAGCGGTATTCCCGATCCAGTTCATCCATCTTGCGCACTTCGTCTTCGGACGGGGTTTCCTTGCCCGCCAGTTCGGCGAGGTTCTGGCGGATTTCGCTTTGCCGCCGGGCGATCTTCACTGATTCGAGCATCGTTTATCCTTTCTGCTCAACAGGGGTGGTGCCGGGCCGCGCTAGCGACTCGACTGCTTGCCGCCAATCTCGGCGGTCCTCTCGGGGCGGGGGATGCCCGCACTCGATCCTTGTCTTTCGGGTGTGGCAACCGGGGCAGAGAGCCTGAAGGTTGCGCGGGTCATAGGACAATTCGGGGTGTGTTCTGACCGGTTTGATGTGATCCACTTCCAAGCGCCCGCCGCAGCCGCAGGACTGGCAACGGTATCCATCGCGCTCAAGGATTTCAGCCCGCAGAGCCTTCCAGCGTTTTGTGCGAGTGACCTTCCGGGAATGCCGGTGATGCTCTTTGCGAACACTCATGGCGCTTCACTCGTCTGCGCGGTGATTTCGAGAAAGCCCCGGTCGTCGGGAACCTCTTTGATGCCGTCGATCCCGTAGGTGATGCCCTCATGCACAAGGCGGTCATACCGGGCGATGCTGCGCCCGAACGCTGTCGCCCGGATGATGAACCGCGTCACCAGCTTGTTACCCCAAGCACCTGCGCTGAGGCGCTCTGCATCTGATATGTCGCGCCGCCGGGCGAAAATGACGGGACCAAAATCCTCCCATTCGCCCACTGGATTGCCGAACCCATCACGGCCCGTTTCGTTGTAGCGCCGAATTTGAATGCGGCGGCTGAGGCTTCCGGCGTTCAAAACCATTGCATCCTCGCTTTCGTCTGGGGTTGAGCCGCCACCCGCGCGCCTTGCGCGACTGCCAGCACCGATGCAGCAGCGGCGTCGATCCGGCCCGTGCTGCGCGCCTTGGCGATTTTGATGTTGTTGGCGGGGTCGCGTAGACAGACGGTGTCGGCGAAGGCAGAGCGCAACAGCAGGGACGGCTTGGCCTTCACTTGCCCGTCAAAGGCGGCGCGGCGGAACCGCTCTGCATCTTCGCCACCGTCCCGGAAGCCCTGACCGCGCCAGACCAGCGGCGCGCGGATCCCCGCACGGGCAATGGCTTCGCCCAATTCAGCTTGCTTGTAGCGGTCCATGGTCAGGGCAAGGATCGGCTGATCCTCAACATGCCGCATGATTTCGACCAGCCACGGGGCAACCGGAACCGTCTTATCGCCCAGAACGCTCAGTTCGCCGCGCTCTTGCATCTCGACATACCGGCCCGCCACGCCATCGGTCTGACCCCGGTCCAGCAGGTTTGGCATGGAAGGAAAGGTGCCGAGGCATTCGAGACGGCCAGTCGCAGGCCAATAGAACGCCGCCGCCGTCATGGATGCTGAGCCGCCGAGGTCGATACCAATCACGCAACCGCCCTCACGAGGGGGCAGGCTATTGGTTTCGCAGCTAAGCCATTCGTCCAGCGTGATCAGCATGTCGCGGGCTTCACCGGACACGCGCTCATTGCGGTTGTAGAGCCGGAAGGATGTGAGACTTGATCCGCCGCGCGCAATCGCCCGCTTGGCCTGCGCTTCCAGCCATTCCAGCGAACCGCCGATGCCATGGGGCGCGCCGGGGTTGGCGATCAGCAAGCTTTCGGGATCGTCAGCAGGCAATCCGGGCGCGGGGCGATGCTCTTGAACGTAGGTGCCGGGCAGAGGGTCGTCTATCCACCGGGAAAAGGGGTGCGTGTCGTCACTGGCGGATGTGCTGATCAGGAAGGCGCGGCCATCACGCTTGCCCAGACCGGACAACAGCGCGTGCTCCAGTTCGTCGCCCCGGTCCAGCGCCCAGTGACCGCGTTCGTCCAAGATCGCCATTGTCGGAGCGCCGCCAAGAGCGGACTTGCCATCAGCTGCGATCACGCGCAGCACATGCCCTCCGCCATCGCCCTCAAACTCGATTTCGAGGCGCGGGGCGCGGCGATAGATCAGGCGGCGTTGCAGTTCGAGGGGAAGGGTCGCAGCGAAACCAGCGACAAAATCCCAGATGATCCGGCCCTGATCCCGCGTCCGGGCGGCTGCGATGATTTCGCGGCGGGGCTGGCGATCCCAAACACCGATCAGACCGCCGAGGGCAAGGCCAGCCGTGATCGCGGATTTGCCGTTGCCGCGCCCGATGCTGAGAATGGCGTTGGCGGTGTTGTCGGCCATCGCCCCGGTGATGAATTTGCTCTGAAAGGGTGCGAGAGAAACCGGCTTTCCGGCGTTCGGGCCTTCCGGGATGCGAAGTCCATGCATGAATTGCATAGCTCGTTCGGCGGGCGTTCCCTCAGCATCCTGCGCGAAAAGAGAAAACTTCCATCCACGGTTCCCCGCATGGACAGATGTTGCGGCATTGGGACCAGTTTCAGGCTTTGCATCGAAGCCATCGAACAGATCAGCGCGCGCGGCTTCGCGGTCAGACTCCAACAGCGAACCGTCTGCTTTCCTCCACTCTCTTTTTTTCGTTGCCGCGTCTGACATTGTTTCCTCGTTTCGCGCGTAGCGCTTCGTTCAATCGTTGTGCTCTTGTCCCTCTGCTCGATGGTGAGGGTCGGAGCGAAGGGCATAGGACGACTGCCCACAGCGCGCGGCTGCGGCAGTCCCTAAGCCCTCTGCGTGAAGTCACCTGCTCGCCGGAGCCGGGCCATCGCTTGGGCCTGATCAGTCGTGCGTTCCCGCTGATCAGTCGGTTGCTGCTTGCGACACCATGAACGCGGTGCCGGGGATCGGGCCTCAACCTTTCGGACTGCCCTTTGCCTTTGATCCCGCCCGTGGTAGGCTGACCGATGTGGAGCCACCGTTGCTAACCCGTTCCACTACATCGGCCCTGCGTCTGGGGTGGCGCGCAGGGTCGCCGCTTTCGCTACCTCTCAATCAGTTCAAGTTCGTCATCCGGCGCGGTCGCCAGATCGTTGATCATGCGGCGCATGATGCGCGCCTGCTTTGGGGATGGACGCCAAGAAGGGCGCTTGCCGTGGCGGGCGATGGATTTGGCAAAGCCCTGCGCCCATTCATCGCCATCGCGCATGGCGCGGCGCATCACGCGCGGCCAATGCAGTGTCAGGATTTCGTCCAGTTCCAGATCGGTCATGCCAGCACCCCGCGATACCGCGCGCCCACACGGGCCATATGCGGCGATGTGGTGAGGCTCTTGGCGTCCATCGGGGATCGCCCGTCATAGTGCAGTGCAGCCTGATCCATGAGGGCTTGGGACAGGTCAGCCGGAATGTCAGCCGCTGCCGCTCCAAAGCCCGCCTGATACTCGATAACGATGTGGCTGGGGGCGAGGGTGAAGTAGGCTGACTGCCAGCGTATATACGGACGGTTGCCGCCCACAAAGTCAAAGTCGGTGAAGGCTGAACCGTTGATGGTGACAGTCGGTGTATCAGCGTCCGCAACCGGGCCGATGGGCAGGTCAATCCCGCTGCCACTCGCCAGATCAAAGATGGTAACGCGGATGTTCTGGGTCAGCAGCGCAATCTGCGCAAACTGTTCCAGTTCCGCCGCCGCCGTCAGGCCGATGTTTGTGATCGCGCCATCCTCGGAATCATCGGGCGCGCGGATATGCAGTTTCAGGTTTTCCAGATCGAAGGGCAGTGCAGCCCCAGACGGAATGCGTTGGGTCAGCATCTTCATGCGGCAATCTCCACTTCGGAAATGTGTTTGCGGAAAGCCATCTGTTCGCGCGGCGGCAGGGCTTCATACGCGGCCAGCGCATAAGCCTTGCGCTCTTTCAGGGACGCGAACGACGCCCACCAGCGCGCATCATCCATCGGGCTGAGGAAGGTCGGCAGAGGGTAGTCGGCAAACTTGAGAACAGACTCTGCAACCAGTTCGGCCTGTTCCGGCTTGTCCAGCGAACGAAGTGCAGCCCATGCCAGCGCCGCGCGCTCTTCGGGCGCCATGCGGGCCATCGCCACCAGCGAAAAGCCTTCCCAAGCGTCATAGCCGCCGAGGGTCAGCGTGTAGCCCATCATGCGCGACATGCGCTTGTGCTCGGGCTTCATGAAGCGCCCGAGACTAGAACCGCGTTTTTGGTTTACGCCCGGCTTGTAACCGTTTGATTTTTCACACCCCTCATTTGGGGTGTGTTTACACTTTTGTTCTTTTGTTTCAGTTGGATCAGAGGGATTGCAAATCCGTGTACACCGGTTCGATTCCGGTACTCGCCTCCACCTTCCTCCAGGCCTTACAACGTCCGTATGAACGCCCCCCTGCGGGCGTCACGTCTTGGCCACCGCGCGCATTGCCGAAAGCGTGGTGCGGGTCGAGATCTGGTCCGGGTCGGTCACCAGCTCCAGCAAGGCCGGACGGCCGGCGGCGCGGGCACGCGTAAAGGCCGGGGAGAATTCTTCGGTCCGGGTGACGCGTTCGGCATAGGCACCGTAGCCTTCGGCGATCTTGACGAAATCCTGACCTTGCAGCGTGGTGCCGGACACCCGGCCCGGGTGGTCGCGTTCCTGGTGCATGCGGATGGTGCCGTAGATCCCGTTGTTGAACACAAGGATGATCGGGCACGCGCCGTATTGCGCGGCGGTGGCCAGTTCGTTGCCCGTCATCATGAAACCGCCGTCGCCGACGAATGACACCACCAGCCGGTCGGGATGGCGGATCGCGGCGCTGACGGCGGCGGGCACGGAATAGCCCATCGCGCCGCAGGTCGATCCCAGTTCACGCCCCGGACGGCCGAACCGCAGATAACGTTGCGCCCAGCCGGTATGGTTGCCCGCGTCCAGCGTGACGATCATGTCGTCGGGCAGGTCGTCCCGCATCTGGCACAGGGCCACACCCATATCCAGCGGGCGGTCGCCGCCATTGGGGGCCTCGGTATCCGCCTCGTAGGCGGCGCGTAGGTCCTGTGTCCAGCCTTTCCAACGCTCGGAATCGGTTTCCATCCGCAGCCCGCTCAGCCACAGCGCGGCGGCGGCAGAGGACGCGACAAGCCCCAGATCGGGGGCATAGACCCGACCGATTTCATCCGGGTCGGGATAGATATGGATCACCCGCTGCCCCGGCGTTGGCGGCGTGACGGCGGTGTAGGCCTTGGTGGTCATGTCCCCCAGACGGGCCCCGATGACCAGCAGCAGATCGGCCTCGGCCATGCGCTTGAACAGCGCCGGGTTGGTCGAGGTGCCAAGGTCGCCGACAAAGGACGGAGAGGCCGCCGCGACCACGTCCTGACGGCGGAAGGAACAGACGACCGGCAGGTGGTTTGCCTCGGCAAAGCCGGTGATCTGGCTGGCGGCCTCGTCATCCCAGCCCGATCCGCCCACCACCACCATGGGCCGGTCGGCGGCAAAGAACGCGTCGCGGATCGCCTCGACCGCGCCGGGCCAGAGTTCCGCCTGCGCAGGGGTATAGCGCGGGGCATCCGCGACCTCGACCACTTCGGTCAGCATGTCTTCGGGCAAAGCGATGACCACCGGGCCCGGGCGGCCCGAGGTCGCCACGCGGAACGCACGCGCCATGTATTCAGGGATGCGGCGGGCATCGTCGATCTGCGTCGCCCATTTCGCCACCGTTCCGAACATGGCACGGTAATCGACCTCCTGGAACGCTTCGCGGTCCGTCATGTCGCGGGAAATCTGCCCCACCAGCAGGATCATCGGCGTGCTGTCCTGCTGCGCGATATGCACGCCGATGGCGGCATGGCAGGCGCCGGGGCCCCGGGTCACCAGCGCGATGCCGGGCCGCCCGGTCAGCTTGCCATAGGCTTCGGCCATGTTGGCGGCGCCGGCCTCGTGCCGGGCGTTGATCAGGGTGAACCGGTCGGGCACGTCATGCAGCGCGTCCAGCACCTCGAGATAGCTTTCACCAGGCACGCAAAAGCCGGTATCGGCCCCGTGGATGAGCAGTTGATCAACCAGAACCTGCCCGCCAGTGCGGGGCTTGGCTGCGCCATGTGTCATGATCGGGGCCTTTCCGTTGTTCGCTGGATGCAGTGCTACCGCCCGGCCCGCCCCGATGCAATCACGCGAAGATATCCATGCTCATCCGCACCGCGACGGAAACCAGGAACAGCGCAAAGGCGATTTCCAGCTTCCGCGCCGACAGCTTGTGCGCCAGCGTTGCGCCAATGGGGGCCGCCAGCATGGCAAAGGGGGCGACAAGGGCCAGCGCCGCCAGGTTGACATGGCCGATGGACAGGGGCGGCACGCCGTCTGCACCCCAGCCGGAAATCATATAGCCGATGACGCCCGGGATCGCGACCAGCGGACCCAGCCCGGCCGAGGTCGCCACAGCCTGGTGCATCGGCTGGCCGAACAGCGTCATGAACAGGTTGTTCAGGTTTCCGCCGCCGATCCCCATGAAGGTCGAGATGAACCCGATGCCAAATCCGACACCGTCGGTGACAGGTTTCGATGGCAGGTCCTTGGCCAGGTACCAGCCCTTCGGCAGGAACAGCATCTTGGCGGCGATGACCACCGCCACGACCACGAACACGCTGCGCAGCACGTCCCCGGATACGAAGCCGACGATGAAGGACGCGACGATCACACCCGCCGGCACGAACAGGCGCCAGCGTTTCAGCAGCGCGGCATTGCCCATGCCCCGGCTGCGGTGCGCCTTGTAGGATTGAATCGTGGTCGGCACGATGATGCCCAACGAGGTGCCCACGGCAAGATGCGCCACATGCGCCGGATCGGTCCCCAGCACCGCGAAAGCGGCGCTGAGGATCGGAACAAGGATCGCCCCGCCGCCCACGCCGAACAGCCCCGACAACACGCCCGAGGCCAGCCCGGCCCCCGCCAGCGTCGCCGCCATCATCACCAGTTCCAAGGTGCTTCCCTGCATTCCGTATCCCAACACGTCGTTTGCCCACCGCGCAGCAAGGCGCGAACCCCGCGCGACGGTATGTCAGCCCACCCGGACTGGCAAGAGAGGGTGCAAACCTGCCCGGCACAGGCGGAACCCGAGGGGGTGCCCTGCCAGCGCAAATGCAGGAAAACCCGGAAATCAACCAAAAATATCTGCGCAACCATATGAAACAAAACGACTCTTTTGAAAAATGTAAAAAACGTTCACATCCCCCCTTGCAAACGTCTTTCGGGCTTCCGATCTTAGCAATGTGAAAGACATTCACATCAACCTAAACGGAGAGAGACATGAATACCGCAACCGCAGCCACGCTTCCCGCAAATGCCGGGTGGTTCTCGCGCGCCGAAGCCTGGCTGGATGCCAGGGGCAAAGGCGCCTGGATCGCCGCCATGGTGGTCGGGTTCATCTTCTTCTGGCCCGTGGGCCTTGCCCTTCTGGCCTATATGATCTGGAGCAAACGCATGTTTTCGAAATCCTGCCGTCACTCTGACTTCCGCGCCGACCGCCGGGCCCGCCATCAGGCCGCCTGGGGCGCGATGAAGCCCTCGGGCAATAGCGCCTTCGACGCCTACAAGGCCGACACGCTGCGCCGTCTGCAGGAAGAACAGGAACAGTTCGAGTCGTTCCTCGACCGGCTGCGCGCCGCCAAGGACAAGGCCGAATTCGACCAGTTCATGGACGAACGCTCCGACGCCGCCCGCAAGGCCCGCCAAGACGCCTCCCTGCGCGAAGACGAAGACGCCTGAACGCCCTGGCCCCGGGCCTGATCCGGGGCCAATCCTTCCCTCCCTGCCCCGGCGAAAGCGCCGGGGTTTCCCTCTGAAAACAGACCGACAGATGATGTATACCGAGTCCATGTCACACCTGCCCGACCCTATCCACCAGGCCGAGTTCTATACCGATACGCCCGTCAAGCGCGGCATTGCCTGGCTTCTCGACACTGTCCTGATCATGGCACTGGTTGTGCCGGTGATCCTGCTGACGGCCTTCATCGGTCTGTTCTTCCTGCCGGTGCTGTACCTGCTGATTGGCTTTTTCTACCGGGTCATCACGATTTCGGGCGGTTCGGCCACCTGGGGCATGCGTCTGATGTCGATCGAACTGCGCGACGCCCATGGCCAGCGGCTCGACCCGGGGCAGGCCTTCCTGCACACGCTGGGCTATACAGTGTCGATGTCGATTCCGATTTTTCAGGTGATTTCGATCCTGCTGATGTTCCTGTCGGAACGCCGTCAGGGTCTGACCGATATGATGCTGGGAACCGTCGTGCTGAACCGCCGCTTTTGACACAAGATATTGTGGCTTGGAAAGGCGCTCCCACAGGGCGCGCGTTTGCCAGACCTGCCATGTGACGCGATGATGACAGGGGGCTTGGCGCGCCCCCGACCCCTTGCTAACGTGCTGGTGACACCGCCCTTTTGGATTCTCATGCGCCATTCACTTCCGTTTGCTCCGCAGTTCTATGTGACCGCGCCGCAACCGTGTCCTTATCTTGAGGGCCGGATGGAGCGGAAGCTGTTCACGGCGCTTCAGGGGGAAAACGCCCAGACCTTGAACGACAGCCTGTCAAAGCAGGGGTTTCGCCGGTCGCAGAACGTGCTGTACCGCCCGTCCTGTTCGGATTGTGCCGCCTGCCTGTCGGCGCGGATCGCTGTCGACCGGTTCAAACCGTCAAAAAGCCAGCGCCGCACCAACCGGCGCAATGCCCACCTGACGCGCAAGGCCACAAGCCCCTGGGCCACGGAAGAACAATACGACCTGTTCCTTACCTACCTGGAAAGCCGCCACGCAGACGGTGGCATGGCCGATATGGACGTGTTCGAATTCGCCGCGATGATCGAGGAAACGCCGATCCGCACGCGCGTGGTGGAATATGTCGACGACCTTGGTGCACTGACCGCAGTCTGCCTGACCGATGTGCTCGATGATGGCGTGTCCATGGTCTACAGCTTCTATGACCCCGAACTGCCGCAGCAAGGGCTGGGCACCTACATGATCCTCGACCACATCGAAATCGCGCGCGAAGCGGGCCTGCCGTATGTCTATCTGGGTTACTGGGTGCCCGGCAGCGCGAAGATGGGCTACAAGGAAGCGTTTTCCGGGCTGGAACTGTATCGACAGGGCCGTTGGCAGCCCAAGGACCCGGGCGAGGACTACAGCGCCGAGGTGCACCCGCTTTCGGTCGACCCGATTGCCGAACAGGTGGCCAATATCGCCCTGCCCGACCTGCGCAAGGGCTGACATCTTCTTGGCCGGTCCGACCCGGGGTCAGGTCACGCACGCGCGGTCCTGCCTCGGCCGACCGATCAGGTCGCGGACCGCTTCTGTCCAGGCGTGATACTGCATCCGCCGCGCATCCTTTTACGCCGCGACCAGACCCGCCCGCCCCAACGCCAAAAGCGCCCCCCTGCCCGCGATCCGTCCCGTGGGCACACCATTGGGCGCGGCGCGGCATGCAGCGTCAGACGAAACACTGACAGCCGTTGGGGGCCAAGGCGCTCTATTTTGGCGGTTTCACCCATACGGCCAGCAACATCGGAAAACGCAAGCCGACGACAACCGCGAAGAGACAACGGCCCGGGCGATGCCCGGGCCGTCAAAAGCTTTCAACGGAACCGCGATCAGTTCGGCATCAGATCCGGCACGATGGTCACGATGCCGGGGAAGAACCAAAGCATGGCAAGCCCCAGAACCTGGATCATCACGAAGGGAATGACCCCGCGATAGATGTGCCCGGTCGTCACCTCTTTTGGTGCCACGCCACGCAGATAGAACAGCGCAAAGCCGAACGGCGGCGTCAGGAAGCTGGTTTGCAGGTTCACCGCGATCATGATGGTCACCCATTTCGGATCGAAATGCGCACCATAGATCACCGGCCCCACGATCGGCACCACGATGTAGATGATTTCCAGGAAGTCGAGCACGAAGCCCAGGATGAAGAGGATGATCATCACGATGATGAACGCCGCCTCGGGGCGCTCAAAGCTCTTCAGGAAGGCCTGGATGTAATGCTCGCCCCCGAAGGAAATCACCACGAGGTTCAGCAGTTGCGATGCGATCAGGATGGTAAACACCATGCTGGTCACCTTCGCGGTTTCCCGCACCGCCGGTGTCAGAACCCCCATCTTGAACAGGACCCAGCAGCTGAACAGCAGACCGAACCCGGCATAAAGATAGGCGCCGTAGGCGACAAAGAAGAAGAACCAGCTTTCAACCGACACCTGATCCTGGTTGATCCGCAAGTCAAAGTTGATGCCCACAAGGATCATGATGATCACGGCGAATGTCGAGAACAGGATGACCTTCGGGCTGCGGTCGTTTTCACGCAGCTTGCGGTAAGCCGCAAGCATGATGGCACCGGCCGCCCCAAGCGCCGCTGCGGGCGTCGGGTTGGTGATACCGCCAAGGATCGAGCCCAGCACCGCAACGATCAGGACCAGCGGCGGGAACACGACGCGGATCAGTTCGTTCTGCGCCAGCCGGGAGGCGGCATGTTTCGCCCCCCAAAGGGTCAGAACCCAAGGGATCAGCATCAGGAACACCGTCGCTCCGGGCGAGGTTTGCGGCCCGATCAGCAGCGTGTCGACCAAGAGGCCAAGCACGATGCCCCCGGCGCCCACCATCAGCGGAATCGGGTCAGACGACGGCGACACGCCACGCCCCAGCGCCAGGATGATCCCCATGATCACTGCCAGGATTGCAATACCGGTGCCAATCGGCGCGGCATTGTCGATCTTGGCCTGACGCGCGGCGACCAGCTCTTCTTCGTTCAGGCGGTGGCTTTGCTGGACACCGCCGGCATCGTCGATGGCTTTCTGCTCGGCAACGGCGGTATCCCAGGCCTCTTGCCCGTGCAGTTCGATCATCGACGCCTGGCATTGCTCACCGACATTGGTGCGCAGGCTGGCGGCGTCGCCGATATCAGAAAAGCTGTCGACGACCAGCGACTGGTTGCCCACAACATTCACCTGCGCCAGCAGCATGGTGCCCGCGATCAGCGCAACGGGAATGCCCAGGTACCAGGTGAACGCCTCGCTCCGGGTGACAGGTTCGCCGGTGCTCGCGGACATCTGCACCGGCGGTGCCTTGGACGGGTTCAACATGGCGAAGCCAAAGGCATAGGCCGCGTAGAGTCCTGCCAGAAGAACCCCCGGCAGTAGCGCGGCCTGGAACAGCGTCCCCACCGAGACAACCGCCGGCTCACCCAGATAGGTCAGCGCATCGGTACAGCCCGCGGCCTGTGCCCGCGCCTCTTGCGCGGCAGAATACAGGTCACCCGCCAGCGTTCCCAGCAGAACGATCACGATCGACGGCGGGATGATCTGCCCCAGCGTACCAGACGCGGCGATCACGCCGGTGGCCAGTTCCGGCGAATAGTTGTTGCGCAGCATGGTTGGCAGGGCCAGCAGCCCCATGGTCACCACGGTGGCCCCCACGATCCCGGTCGAGGCCGCAAGGAAGGCCCCCACCACCACAATGGACACCGCCAGACCGCCCGGCAGCGGACCAAAGACCCGGGCCATGGTGTTCAGCAGATCATCTGCGATCTTCGACCGTTCCAGAACGATCCCCATCAGCACGAACATCAACACCGCCAGCAGCGTTTCGATCGACTGGCCCGCGATCACCCGTTCGTTGATCCGGTTGACGATGAAGGACACGTTGCGATCCATCGCCACTTCCCAGCCACGCGGGAACACGTGCTCGGCAAGTCTTGGCAAGTCCGGGTAGGTAAAGACCGAGATTTTGTCGGGCTTGATCCCGCTGGCGATCAGCGCGTTATAGGCATCCGACGACGTGTCGATTGCCTGGTGGATCAACAGGCCGGCGCTGTCCAGCGTGGCGATGATCCCAAAGGAAATGGCCCCCGCGCCACCGATGGCAAACGCCACCGGAAAACCCGACAGAATGGCCGAAAAGAGCGTGAGAAAGACGATGATCAGGCCGATCTCGACGCCATCAAGTCCGAATAGCATGTGTCAGTCCCCGCCTCAGAATTCCGCGTGGTCGTAGGCTTCTTCACCAGCCTCGAGCACGTCTTTGTCCAGATATTTACCTTCCGACGCTTCGCCCTCTTTCCATTCAAGGTAAGAGCGCCAGAAAAACGCCATCGCCTGCAGGAAGATCAGGCCGCAAAGCGCGACGATCAGGATCTTGAAGATGAAGTAGGCGCTGAAGCCGTTCGGGCTGAAGCCGATGGTTTCCACGTTCCACTTCAGCAGCCGGGCCTTGCGTTCCAGCAGTTCCAGCTTGTCCGAGGCCGAGATCTTGG
Organism: Mesobacterium hydrothermale; assembly: GCF_035818635.1. Lineage (NCBI taxonomy): Bacteria > Pseudomonadati > Pseudomonadota > Alphaproteobacteria > Rhodobacterales > Roseobacteraceae > Mesobacterium > Mesobacterium hydrothermale. The sequence continues at coordinate 112,727 of NZ_JAYLLH010000008.1, forward strand.
GCGTGATAAGGTGACGCCACATGAAGAACCACGAATACATCCAGATCAGCGTCGCCATCGGCATCATGAAGATCAGGCTGCCGACCATGTCGATCACGCGCTTGGTGCGGAACTTGACCGCAGAATAGACCAGGTCAACCCGCACATGCCCGCCCTGCACGAAGGTGTAGGTCAGGCAAAGCGCCACCACCATGGCGTTATAAAGCTTCAGTTCCTCGGCGTACCACGAGATGTCGAACTGCAACGGAATGCCAAACCCGAACGAAATGTCGGGCCGGGTGAAAATCCGCTGCATGAAGACGATGACCACCTGCTGCAACACCATCAGCAGCCCGGCCCAGGCAAAGGTGCGGCCCAGCGTGTTGGCCAGGAATTCCAGCCCGCGCACCATGCCCCACATGAAGCTGTTCTTCCACATGCCGATGGCCGTCAGAACCAGGAACGTGGTGAAGACAACGTAGAAGAATTCAACCGACCCGCCATAATAGGCAAACCGCATGAGCGCGAGCGGATCGTTCCAGTTCAGCCAGCTGGCCGGATGCGTGATGGCGTAGCCGAAATTGTAGAAGGCCATGCCGATGTTGGTCAGGACCCAAAGGATGCCGTCGCCAAGGGCGGCAAAGGCTTCGCCCAGGCTGACCGCGCGGACCTCATCCATGTGTTTTCCCCCAAGGACCCCTCCCGGGTCCGCTAAGCATTGTCAGGACTTGCCCGAGCCGAAAGGGCCCCTGCGGTGCAAGGGCCCTTCCGATTTCAAGCGCTGGCGAGGATCACTCGCCGCCCAGCACGCGCACGCGCTGTGCAACATAGAAGCCGTCCGACTTGTTGATCCAGCTTGCCGACTTGGCCAGCGAGGCTTCGAACGAGGTGCGGATCTTGGCGAACAGTTCGTCGTTCATGTTCTCGTCCATGACCTCTTTCGAGGCGGCGCCGAACGCATCCCAGACGTCGTCCGAGAACTGAAGCGTCTTGACGCCCTGCGCCTGCAGACGGGCCAGTGCGGCACCGTTGTTGGCCAGGGTTTCCGACAGCTGGAAGAACGTGGTGGCCATCGAGGCGACGTTCAGGATCTGCTTGTGCTTTTCGCTCAGGTCGTTCCAGACATCCAGGTTGACCGAGGAGGACAGCGCCGAGCCCGGTTCGTGGAAACCGGCGGTGTAATAGATCTTCGCGACTTCCTGGAAGCCTGCGCGCTCGTCGGCCATCGGGCCAACCCACTCCAGACCGTCCAGCGCGCCCGAGGACAGCGCCTGATACAGTTCGCCGCCGGGGATGTTCTGCACCGATGCGCCCAGCTTGGACAGCACCTTGCCACCCAGACCCGGCATACGGAATTTCAGGCCGTTGAAGTCGGCGGCCGACGCGATTTCCTTGCGGAACCAGCCACCCGACTGCGACCCCGAGTTACCGGCCATCAGGCCCTTCAGGTTGAAGATCGAGCCCAGTTCGTCATGCAGTTCCTGACCGCCATCCTGATAGTACCAGTTGGTGACTTCCTGCGCGGTGCCGCCGAACGGCACGGCGGTGAAATAGGCATAGCCCGGGTGCTGACCGATGAAGTAGTAGTCGGCCGAGTGATACATGTCGGCCTGGCCCGACGACACGGCGTCGAACACTTCGAACGCACCCACCAGTTCGCCCGGTGCCTTCTTGTCGATGGTCAGTTCGCCATCGGACACGGCAGCGACATACTGCTCCAGGTAGCTGGCGGCATCATCCAGAACGGCGAAGCCACGCGGCCACGACGTGACCATGGTCAGAGTCCGCTTGCCCTGTGCATAGGCCGGAGCGGCCAGCGTGGACGCGGCGGCGGCGGCACCGCCAACAGCAGACGTTTTCAGAAAAGAACGACGATCCATATTTTTCCTCCCGTTTATGTGGATGCGCGAAACGCAAGCGTCCGCGTTGCGCGCGGATCGTTGAAGTGCCGCGACGGTAGCGGCAGCATTCAGCAGATGGAATACCCACTGCTACGGATTTTGGTGATTTTCGCGGTCGCCAACGGGCGCATGGGCCGTTTTTCTGCGCCCCGACAGCCTGTCGCCGGGCCCGACGCGCGCCCGTGTGGGTGTCAGCGCGCCGGGAAAAGCCCCTTGCGCCGCATCCAATCGGCAATCACGTTGGCGGTTTCGACCGGTTTTTCGATCGGCAGGAAATGCCCGGCCCCCTCGATCACCGCGACCTCCGCCTCGGGGGCCATGGCGGCGATCTCGTCATGATGAGAGACCGGGCTCCAGCGGTCATTGCGCCCCACGGACAGCAGGATCGGGCAATGGACCGCCGCAAGATAGGCCCCGGCATCAGGCCGGCCCATCAGGGCCCGGATCTGCGCCTCGTGCACCTGCGGCCCCTTGGCCAGCACCATCTCGCGCAGTGCACCCATCAGCACATAATCGCCGTGGCGGCTGTCATCCACCATCGGCGGCAACCACGCATCGCACAACGCGCCCATGTCGGCATGGCCCTGCGCGATCTTGGCTTCGCGCGTTGCGGTTTCCCCCTCGGCCAGCGGATGATGCCCGGTGTCGGCCAGAACCAGCCCGCGCATGCGATCGGGCGCGATCCGGGCCATTTCCATGCCCACGCGCCCACCCATCGAATGCCCCAGCACGATCAGCGGACCGTCAACGGCCGCCAGCACCCGCTCTGCCATGCCGGTGATCGACGCCGGCCCGTCGACATCCGCCGCGTACCCGCCAAGGCCCAACAGCGCGCGTACCGGCGCCCAGACCCGGGCATCGGACAAAAGGCCGGGGACGAAGACCAGCGTCACATCCCCGGCGGTTTTCAACAGGCTCACGCCGCGCATTCCAGCAGCAGGGTCCCTGCCCCGGTGTTCGAGATCGGAATATGGTAGTTCCGAGTGATCTCGGTCACGTCATCGCCAAGAGCGCCGCGCATCATCAACCACATCAGGAATTCGGTGCCCTGCGCGCCGGCCTTTTCGACCAGTTCCTGGCGGGTGATCTTGGTCAGCTCGTCGGGATTGTGCACGATGTTGTCCAGGCAATACTGGTCGAACTCCTTGTTGATGAAGCCCGCCCGCGCACCGTCCAGCTGATGGCTCAGCCCGCCGGTGCCCAGCACCACGATCTTGGCATCCTCGGGGAAGGACAAAAGCGCGCGGCGCAGCGCGCGGCCAAAGTCCAGCGCCCGCTTCAGCGTCGGGATCGGGTGTTGTACGGTATTGGCCGAAATCGGTACGGCGCGCGGCATGTCTGGGTTGTTCGGCGCCCCCGGCCAGAACAGCTGCATCGGCACCACGAACCCGTGGTCGACCGGCAGTTCCTGGCAGGACGTGATGTCGAATTCATCCGCCACCATGGATTCGATGATGTGCCACGACAGTTCCGGCGCCCCGGGGAACGGCGGCAGTTCGGGCAGGCCCCAGCCTTCGTCCTCGTTGCGGTATTCATGCGCCGCGCCGATCGCGAAGGTCGGCATCTTGTCCAGGAAAAACCCAAGCCCGTGATCGTTGTAAATGTTGATCACATAGTCGGGCTTGTTGTCCTTCACCCAGGCATGAACCTTGGGATAGCCATCGAAAAACGGCTTCCAATAGGGATCGTCATACAGTTCCTGCTGGATCGCATTGCCCACGGCAGGGATGTGCGAGGTGGTGATGCCGCCAAGAATTTTTGCCATGATCGTAACCCCTTATGCCTGGCTCTTCAGGAATTCTTTGAACTCCTCGGTGGTCCGGCCGGTTTGCAGCCCGCCGACGTCCTGCACTGACAGCTTGAAGATGCCGGCCAGCTTGGCGAGGTAGTAGATATTGCCACCCGCCGCGATCATCCCCAGGATATCGCTGTTGCGGATCGCCTGTTTCTGTTCCTCGTTCAGGCCGTATTTTTCCATCCACGCTTCGGGATCGGCCTTGAACGCCTCGCGGTTCACGGCCTTGTTGAAGTCATAGCACATCTTGTTCAGCGCATAGCCCTTCATCGCCTGCTTGCCATCGAAGATGGTCGTGCCGGGGATGTCGAGGTGATAGTCGTAACCGGGCAGGTCATGCATCGGTTTTCCTCCTGATCTATGCCTTGTCGTCCGGGTTTCGCCGGGCAGGCAAAGCGGTCACGCCCAGTACAGGCGCATCGGGTTGTCCACGAGCAGCTTTTGCTGTTCTTCGCGGGTTCGCGCGATTTTCGGAATGAAATCCACCAGATTGCCGTCGTCGGGCATATGCGATTTCATATTGGGATGCGGCCAGTCGGTGCCCCACAGTACGCGGTCGGGAAACCGTTCCACCACCGCCCGGGCAAAGGGCACCACGTCGTCATACTCCGGCGGACCGGATTTCGACAGCCGTTCCGGGCAGGTCACCTTGGACCAGACCCGCGGGTTGTCTTCCATCAGTTGCAGAAAGCGCTGGAAATCGGGGTGATCGACCCCCTTCTCCACGTCCGGACGGCCCATGTGGTCGACCACGATGATGGTTGGCAACTGGTTGAGGAACGGGATCAGCTCCTCCAGGTCCTGGCCCTCGAAATAGACCACGATGTGCCAGCCCAGGGGCGCGATCTTCTCGGCAATGCCCAGGAACACCTCTTTCGGCGTCGCATCCACCAGCCGCTTGACAAAGTTGAAGCGCACCCCGCGCACCCCGGCCTCGTGCATCTGCTGCAACTCGTCCAGGGGGATATCGGCGCCGACGCTGGCGATCCCGCGCGCCAGGTCGCCGGCGCTGCGGCAGGCATCGACCATGGCGCGGTTGTCCTTGCCGTGGCAGGTCGCCTGCACGATCACGTTGCGGGCAAATCCCAGATGATCGCGCAGCGCATAAAGCTGATCCTTGCCCGCGTTGCAGGGCGTGTATTTCCGCTCCGGCGCGAAGGGAAACTCGGGCGACGGCCCAAAGACGTGGCAATGCGCATCCACGGCCCCCTCGGGCAGCACGAAATCGGGTTTCTTGGGGTTGGGGTGAAACACCAGCCAATCCGCGTCCATCACCTGTTTCTCGCTCATGCGAAGACCTCTCCATCCATCAGTTTGCGCGCGGTGCGCAGAATTGCCGCCTCGGCCACAAGGCCCGTGTCATCCAGCGTGGCCACCACGGTCATTTCGCCGGTCGGGTGCTCCACCGACAGCACCCGTTCGCGGCCCACGCCGCGGTCTGCCATGTCATAGCCCACGGCCCCCGGCGTCAGGCAGGCGGTGGCGACGGAAACCGCCCCCAGCACGCCGATCGTCTTGTGGCAGCGGTGCGGAATGAACGTCCGCGTGCCGATTGCCCCACCGTTCACTGCGGGGCTGACCATGGTCATCTTCGGCACCGATTTCGCCGCCACGTCACCCAGGTTCATCCGCGGCCCGCAGGCCAGCCGGATCGCCTCCAGCCGTGCCCGCAGGTCGGCGTTGCCTTCCAGCTCCTCCGGCGTCTCTTGCCCGGAAATCCCCATGTCTGCCGCGCGCAGGACGACACAGGGCATGCCGTTGTCGATCATCGTCACCTCGACCCCCGCAACCACGTCGACCACGTTGCCCGTGGGCAACAAGGCCCCGCAGGACGACCCGGCGGTGTCCTGGAACGCAATCGGCACCGGCGCCGATGTCCCCGGCACCCCGTCGATCCGCGCCTCCCCCGCATAGCTGACCTTGCCGCCCGGGGTCTGCACCCGCGCCACCGCCACCTGGCCGGTATTCTCCATGAAAATCGTCACCGGCGTCTCGCCGTCCTGTGCCGCCACCAGCCCGCGCTCGATGGCGAAGGGCCCGACACCGGCAAGGATGTTGCCGCAATTCTGCGCGTCGGTCACGATGGCCTGATCGACGAACACCTGCAGGAACAGGTAATCCACATCGACCCCCACCCGTTCCGAAGCTTCCACCACCGCCACCTTACTGGTCAGCGGATCGGCCCCGCCCATCCCGTCGATCTGGCGGATATCCGGGGATCCCATCACCCCCAGCAGGAATGCGTCCCGGTCGGCCACGGCCACCAGGTCTTCGGCCAGGAAATACCCACCTTTCGAGGTCCCCCCCCGCATCCACATGCAGCGCACTGCGTCCACCAGCCCGATCTCCTCATCATCTTGCCGAAAATATCCCGGGGGTCCGGGGGCAGCGCCCCCGCACGCGCGCCAGCGCGCCCCGATCGGATCGCGCCAGCGATCCGAAACCTCTCATCCCGCCGGATCGCGCCTGCGATCCGAGCCGCGTCACAGGTATTTCAACCCTTTCTCCGCCAGGCGTCCGCGCATGTCATAGATGTCCAGCCCCAGCTCTCCCGCCGCCAGCCGCGCGCGCTTGGCAACCTCCGCCTCCTCGCGCTTCTGCGCCTTGACCAGCACGTCCTCGGCCTCTTCACGGCGCACGACGCACACCCCGTCATCATCGGCGACAATCACATCGCCGGGGGTGACCAGCGCCCCCGCGCAAACCACCGGGATATTCACCGACCCAACGGTTTCCTTCACCGTGCCCTGGGCAAAAATCGCCTTGGACCAGACCGGAAACTGCATCTCTTCCAGGTCCATCACGTCCCGCACACCGGCATCGATGATCAGCCCCTTGACGCCCCGTGCCTGGGCCGAGGTCGCCAGAAGGTCGCCGAAATAGCCGTCTTCACAGGGGCTGGTCGGCGCCAGCACCATGATGTCGCCGGCCTGACACTGTTCGATGCAGACATGCACCATCCAGTTGTCCCCCGGCGGCGCAGAGATCGTGACCGCGCTCGCCGCCAGCCGGGTGCCGCGATAGATCGGCCGCATGTAGCTGGCCATCAGGCCCTTGCGGCCCTGCGCCTCGTGCACGGTGGCGACACCGCATTTTCCCAGCGCCGCGACCACCACGGGATCGGCGCGCTCGATGTTTTGAACGACTACTCCGCCCATCTCATCCTCCCTCAGAACATCCGCTTGGGCACATCGGTCTTCCAGACCAGCTTGTGTGCCGCCACCGCGCCGACGTGGATCACCACCAGGGCGATCAGGATCGGTTTCATGATCTCGTGCACTTCGCCGATGCTGCCGCTGGCGGTGAACCAGGCCACCATCCCGCTGACCGGCATCAGGATCATGATCGCGTAAAGCGCCAGGTGCCCGACGACCGCCAACTTCTTGAACAGTTCCGGTTCGTTCTCGGGGGCCGCAGGCGCGCCCAGGCGGACCTTCAGCGCCATCCGCCACAGCGCGAAGACCAGAACGCCCGCGCCCATCGCGATATGCCCGATGACAACCCAATTGTAGTCATAGACCCCGTCCCGGACGACCCCGCGAAAGGCGCGGCCGATTTCCTCGAACAGGGTATAGTTCAGCGCGATCATTCCCACGACCGCCCAGTGCAGGACCTTTTGCAGGCCCGTGTATCCCGCCGCGACCTTCATCAGTCCAACTCGTCCACGGTGCGCGGGAAAATCGCCTGGAAGCCCTCGGCATAGCGGCAATCGCGCCCGCCCGACATGCCGCCAGAGTTGCGGCGGAAATGGTTGCCGCGGTTCTGGGCGACGTTTTCATAGAAGTGCCACAGGTGCTCTTGGCCCTGCATGCACTGGATCGCGGCCCATTTCTTGTCCCACACCGGGGTGATGTCCAGGAACACGTTGGGCTTCCATTCCATCTGTTCGGTCTGGTGCGGCTCGAACAGGTACAGCTGCGGCGCGCCCAGCACCTTCTGGCCGGGGTTGTGGCCCCAGGCCTGCGCCACCATCCGCGCCTCCAGCGCGAAATCGGTCGTGCGCATGTGGTCGGTGTTGTAGGGGTCCCATTTCGAATGGCTGAACATGAACTTGGGCTGCACTTCGCGGATGATGTCGACCATCTGCTCCAGCGTTTCGCGGCCCAGGTCCAGCGGATAGTCGCCGCGGTCCAGGAAGCGGATATCGGTCACCCCCAGCGCGGCGGCGGCGTTCTCGGCCTCTTCGCGGCGTGCGGCCTTCACCCGCTCCAGCGTCATACCGTCCTGTTTCCAAAGCTTGGCGCTTTCGCCGCGTTCACCGTAGCTTAGGCAAACGACGGTAACGTCGTAGCCCTTGGACTGGTGCAGCGCGATCGCACCGCCCGCCCGCCAGACGAAGTCGGCGGAATGGGCGCTGATCACAAGCGCGGTTTTCTTGTCGGACATGGGTTTCTCCCGGTTTCTTGGGCGGTGTCTTTGCGGCGGAGATTGCATAAAACCATCGGGTTTGCCTATTTCGATTAAGGCCGGTAGCATAAGTTTTCGCTATTAGGGTCTGCCATGGACTTCCCCAACCTTCGCCACATGCGCGTGTTCCAGGAGGCGGTGCTGAGCGGTTCGGTTTCCGAGGCCGCGGCGCGCTGCCACCTGTCGCAACCCGCCGCGACACAGGCCATCCGCAAGCTGGAGTCCGAGCTGGGCACCACGCTGCTGGTGCGGCGGATGCGGCGGTTCGCGCCGACGCCCACCGGGGCGCTGTTCGTGCGCCGGGTCAGCACGGCGCTGGAACACCTGGCGCAGGGCGCGCGCAACGCGACGCGGGGCGGCAAGGGGCGCGCGGGGTTCGACCGGTTGCTGACGGCGGCGCAGCTGCGCGCGCTGATCGCCATCGCCGCCACCGGCAGCTTCACCATCGCGGCGCGCTCTCTCGACCTGTCGCAACCGACGATTCATCGTGCTGCGCGGGGGTTGGAGGACCTCTGCGCCTTGCCGCTGTTCCGGGCGACACCTTCGGGGGTGGAACTGACGCCGGCGGCGCAGACCTTTACCCAGAGCGCCAAGCTGGCGCAGGCCGAAATCCGGCAGGGCATCGAAGAAATCGCGGCGGAACTGGGGGATACGCGCAGCACCTTCCGGCTGGGCAGCCTGCCGCTGGCGCGGTCCACCATCGTGCCGCGCGCGACCCACGCGCTGATCACGGCCAACGCGGGCGTGCAGGTGCGGGTGATCGACGGACGGTATACGGAACTGCTGCGCAGCCTGCGCGAAGGCGATCTGGACTGCCTGATCGGGGCCCTGCGCGACCCCGCCCCGGCCGAGGACGTGACGCAGGAACCGCTGTTCCGCGACGCGCTGGTGGTGGTGGCGCACCCGTCGCACCCGCTGGTGGGGCGACACGGGCTGACGCTGGAAGATACCCTGTCTTTTCCGTGGGTTGCGCCGCCGCGTGAAACCCCGGCGGGGCAATACCTGTTCGACACGCTGCGCATTCAGGACCTGCCGGAAACCCCGGTGCGGGTGGTATCGTCATCGCTGGTGATGCTGCGCGGGATGCTGGCCGAGGGGCCCTATATCTCGCTGATTTCCCGCCACCAGATCGCGATCGAGGCCGCGGCGGGGAATTTCGCCGCGCTGGATATCGCGCTGGAGGGCAGCGCCCGGCCCATCGGGCTGACCTATCGCACCGGGTGGCGACCAACGCGGATGCAGCAGCGCTATCTTGACCTGCTGCGGCAGGCATCGCGCGGCCTGGGGGAATAATCCGTCTATTCAGACAGGCTATGACCGGCGGCTGCCCGCAGGTGGTCAGATTTTGTTAACAAACTGAATTTCATCAGCAAACCCGGCATGCACATTGTATGCACATCCTATGCACAATCCATGCGCACAAGGATGCGCCTGCCGATGCAGCACACCGGGCGACACCAAACCGCCAGACGGCGAAACATGTGCCCACCCTGGCCGCCCCCCTCGCCCCCCGCACCAGTCGCCGGGCCGCCGGACCACCGTGTCCGGACGCACCGCCCGCACGCCCCCTATAGCAATTTCCAATACACTCACGCGCCTTTCAATTGGGCCAGCGCGGCCCCAGTTGCTACCTCTCTGCCACGAGAGAGGACCGGCTGGCCGCGCCAGCCCAACCGACAAGGAGTGCCAAATGGAAAAAGACTACGAGGACATTCCCGGCACCTTCGTCTTCGACGCCGACCGGTCGCGCGAGGGCTATCACCTGAACCAGTTCTGCATTTCCCTGCGGCTGCAGAAGAACCGTGATGCCTTCAACGCCGACGAGGAAGCCTATCTGGACAAGTACCCGATGACGGCGGACCAGCGCGAGGCGGTGCTGAAGCGCGACTGGAACCGGCTGCTCGAACTGGGCGGGAACATCTATTACACCTCGAAACTGGCCGCCAACGACGGGATCAACTTCCAGAACCTTGCCGGGATCATGACCGGCATGGGCGTCGAGGCCTATCGCGACATGATGCTGCACGGCGGCCGGTCGATCGAGGGCAACCGTTACAAATCTGAATGGGAGGACGAGTGATGGCACGGATCATCGCCGGCGTGGGCTGTTCCCACGTCCCCGCAATCGGTGTCGCCATGGACACGCATATCACCGATCAGCCCTATTGGCAGCCGGTCTTCAAGGGGTTTGAAAAAAGCCGCGCGTGGATGAAGGACAACACGCCCGACGTGATCTTCCTTGTCTACAACGACCACTGCACCGCGTTCGACGCATCGTGCATCCCGACCTTCGCGCTGGGGGCGGCAGCGGAATTCCAGCCCGCCGACGAAGGCTGGGGCCCGCGCCCTGTGCCGGTGGTGAAGAACCACCAGAAACTGGCGAGCCATATTGCGCAGTCGCTGATCCTGGACGAATTCGACATGACCATCATGAACGAGATGGAGGTCGACCACGGGCTGACCGTACCGCTGTCGGTGATGTTCGGCGACAAGACACCCGAAGACGACTGGCCCTGCCTTGTGATCCCGCTGGCGGTCAATGTGGTGCAGTACCCTGCCCCCACCGGGAACCGCTGTTACAACCTTGGGAAGGCCATCCGCCGCGCGATCGAAAGCTATCCCGAAGATCTGAACGTGATGATTTTCGGCACCGGCGGCATGAGCCACCAGTTGCAATACAAGCGCGCCGGCCTGATCAACCCGGAATGGGACAACGCGTTCCTTGACCGGCTGACCAGCGACCCGGTGGGGCTGAGCCAGATTCCCCATGTCGAATACCTGCGCGAAGCCGGGTCCGAAGGCGTGGAAATGGTGATGTGGCACGTCATGCGCGGCGCGCTGGAAGACAACGTGGTCGAGGTGCACCGCCATTATCACGTCCCCGCGTCGAACACCGCCGTGGGCCATATCATCCTGGAAAACCGTTCGTATCACGACGCCCGCAAGATCGCGGCGGAATAGGAAGGAAAAGACATGCGGATTTGTGTCGCTGGCGCCTATGGCGCTTTCGGGATCAAGCACCTTGACGCGCTGGCCAATATCGACGGCGTGACCGTGACCTCGGTCATGGGGCCGACCCGGGCCAAGATCGACGCACTGGCCGCCGAGCGGGGCATCGGCCACGCCGCCACCACGCTGGAGGACTGCATCGCCCGCGATGACGTGGACGCGGTGATCCTGGCCACGCCCACCCAGTTGCACGCCGCACAGGCCATTGCCTGCATGAAGGCCGGCAAGCCGGTGCTGGTGGAAATCCCGATGGCGGATTCGCTGGCCGATTCCGAAGAGATCGTGCGCGTCCAGCGCGAGACCGGGGTTCTGGCCATGGCCGGCCAGGTGCGCCGCTTCAACCCGTCGCACCAGTGGATCCACAACAAGATCGTGGCCGGCGAGCTGAAGGTCCAGCAGATGGACGTGCAGACCTATTTCTTCCGCCGGTCGAACATGAACGCCAAGGGCGAGCCGCGATCCTGGACCGACCATCTGCTGTGGCACCACGCCTGCCACACGGTTGATCTGTTCCAGTACCAGACCGGCGAAACCGTGTCGCAGTGCTACGGCCTGGAAGGCCCGCACCACCCTGATCTGGGCATCGCGATGGACATGTCCATCGGCATGAAGACGCCGTCGGGTGCGATCTGCACCCTGTCGCTGTCGTTCAACAACGACGGGCCGCTGGGCACGTTCTTTCGCTATATCTGCGACAACGGCACCTATATCGCCCGCTATGACGACCTTTATGACGGGCGCGAGAACCAGATCGACCTGTCGGACGTGGCGGTGTCGAACAACGGGATCGAACTGATCGACCGCGAATTCGTTGCCGCGATCCAGGAAGGCCGCGAGCCCAACGGCTCTGTCGCCCAGGTTCTGGAGGCGATGCGCACACTGGACCGGATCGAAAAGAGCTTCGCCTGACGCTCCCTGACCGGGGTGTGCCAGGTGCATGCCCCGGCCTTTTTCCCTGCGGGCACAAGAGATTGCAGCGAAGCCGCAATTTCTGCTTGTCATCGCCCGCCCTCCCCCATAGACAGGCCAGCGGAGACGTGGCCGAGTGGTCGAAGGCGCTCCCCTGCTAAGGGAGTAGACGGGAAACCGTCTCGAGGGTTCGAATCCCTTCGTCTCCGCCACTTGACCTGTAACCCACTGGTCAATCTACAGTTTTCCAAGAGCGAAACTGGCAAATCCGGCTCCTGCTACAGAATACTGCTACAGTGGGAGCGCCAAGGATGGGCATTACTCCGCATCTCGTGCTTCGCGGCACGACATATTATTTTCGCATGGCCGTGCCCCGCCACCTCGTCAAAAAGGTGGGTCGGGCCGAAGTCTCGACCTCTCTGAGAACTGTTCATCGCAAGGAGGCGACGCTAAGATGTCGCTATCTAAGCAATTCGTTGGACGTTTATTTTCAGGGGCTTGGAATGCAAGATGGCCCGAGCATTGAGGACATTGACGCCGAGATATAGGCGTACTTCCAGCGGGCGCTGAACTGGTCGCTGGAATACACCGAGGTGTTCATGGACGATCCGACGCTTGATGCTGACGCAGAAGCGGCAGGGATGCCTGATCTGATCGGGCACTATCAGGCCCAGCTCAAGTCCGGCAAGTTCAGTCAAGCCGTGCAGAGCGATGCAAGCGACCTTCTGGCTCCCTTACTCCCCATCGGAGGCAAGGCCGACCTGACACGCCTGTCGCGGTATCGTGCAAGCGAAGATCGAACAGTTCCGCCGCCTCATGGGGGATTTGACAGGGGACTACTCCGGCCTTGGTCAAGGCGATCCGCGATTTGCGGGGATGGCCGCGACGGGCTATCCGCCGCTGGCGGGTGATGAGGACGAAACAGACGGCGAAACATTGCAATCAATTGCAACGCGGTTCCGCGCTCATAAAGAAGAAGTCGGTGACCTGTTGTGAGCCTGTCCGAGACCCCCGATATTGTCGTGATCGGCGGCGGCAATGCCGCGCTTTGTGCCGCAATCACCGCCGCCGAGGCAGGTGCCCGCGTGCTGATCCTTGAAGCCGCGCCAAAGGCCTATCGCGGCGGCAATTCCCGCCACACGCGGAACTTTCGCTGTATGCATCATGGGCCGCTGGGCCCGCTGGTCGACAGCTACACCGAAGAGGAATACCTGGCTGACCTGCTGAAAGTCACCGGCGGCAAGACCCACGAAGGATTGGCGCGACTGGCGATCCGCACGTCCGAGGAATGCCTGCCCTGGATGGATGCGCATGGCGTGCGCTTTCAGCCGTCGCTGTCGGGCACCCTGTCTTTGGCGCGGACCAACGCGTTTTTCCTGGGCGGCGGCAAGGGGTTGGTCAACGCCTACTACCGCACCGCTGAAAAGCTGGGGGTGCAGGTGGCCTATGAGGCGTCGGTGACCCATCTGGAGCTGACCGAAGACCGGATCGACTATATCGACTACACCCAAGACGGCGGCACCCACCGCATCGCACCGAAATCGGTCATCGTCGCCTCGGGCGGATTCCAGGCCGATACCGATTGGCTGGCCCGCGCCTGGGGGCCGGCGGCAAAGAACTTTCTCATTCGCGGCACGCCCTACAATCGTGGCGTCGTGCTGGCCGATCTGCTGGCCCAGGGCGTCGAACAGGTGGGCGACCCGACGCAATGCCACGCCGTCGCCATCGACGGCCGTGCCCCAAAATTCGACGGCGGCATTGTCACGCGGCTGGATTGCGTGCCGTTTTCCATCGTCGTCAACAAGGACGCCCGGCGGTTCTATGACGAGGGCGAGGATGTCTGGCCCAAACGCTATGCGATCTGGGGGCGGCTGGTGGCCGCGCAGCCCGATCAGGTGGGCTATGTCATCATTGACGCCAAGTCGCTGAACCTGTTCATGCCCTCCGTCTTTCCGCCGATCCAGGCCGACACGCTGGAGGAACTGGCGCAAAAGATGGGACTGCCCGCCGATGCGCTGGTGCAGACCGTGGCCGAGTTCAACGCCGCCTGCGGGGATACCTCGAGTTTTCACCCGACCGAGCTGGACGGTGTCACAACCACCGGACTGACCCCGCCCAAGACCAACTGGGCGCGTCCGACTACCGACCCGCCGTTTTACGGCTATTCGCTGCGCACGGGCGTCACCTTTACCTATCTGGGGCTGAAGGTCGACGAGCGCGCGCAATGCGCCATCGGCAATCGCCCTGTCACCAACCTGTGGGCGGCGGGCGAAACCATGGCCGGGTCGATCCTTGGCCAAGGCTACCTTGCCGGGTTCGGCATGACCATCGGAACCGTTTTCGGACGCATCGCAGGCAAGGAGGCCGCAGCCCATGCAACTGCAAACTGATCTGCTGCAAGAGGCCCGTCGTCAGGCCGAGATCTGCAACGCCTGCCGCTACTGCGAAGGCTATTGTTCAGTGTTCCCTGCCCTACACGCGGAACGCGCGTTCAGCGATGGCGCGCTGACGCAACTGGCGAACCTGTGTCACAACTGCCGGGGCTGCTTCTATGCCTGCCAATACACTGCCCCGCATGAGTTTGACCTGAACCTGCCTCAGGCGCTGGCCAATGTGCGGCAGGAGAGCTGGGAAGACCTCGCCTTTCCACGCGCTGCCGGCAAGGCGTTCCAGAAGAATGGTGTGCTGATCGCCGTGGCGGCGGTCCTTGGCTTTGCGCTGCTGTTCTGGGCCGCACGGGCGTCGGGGTCGCAGGGCGGCGAAGGCTTTTACGCCGTGCTGTCGCACAATGCGATGGTGGCGATCTTCCTGCCCGCGTTCCTGTTTCCACTGGTCAGCATCGGCGTCAGCCTGCGCCGCTACTGGCGGCGGGTCGAAGCGGGGCCGTTCAGCGCCGCGCATCTGGTCGTGGCCGTGAAACAGGCCGCCCATATGAAGGACCTGAAAGGCGGGCACGGCGATGGCTGCAACTTCGAGGACGAAGATCGGTTCAGCCATGCGCGTCGGCTGGCGCATCAGGCGGTGATGTACGGGTTCCTGCCGTGCTTTGCGGCGACCAGCGTGGCGACGCTGATGCATTACGCGCTGGCCATGCCCGCGCCCTACGGCCTGCTTTCCCTGCCAAAGCTGCTGGGGGTGTCGGGCGGCCTGCTGCTGGTGCTGGGCTGCGCCGGGATGATCCGGCTCAAGCTGCGGTCCGACCGGGCCCTTGGTGCGCGCGGCGCATTTGGCGGGGAAATCGCGTTTGTCGGCCTCTTGGGGGTCGTGGGCTTCAGCGGGCTGGTGCTTTTCGCCCTTGGCCAGACGGCGGCGATGCCCTTGCTTCTGGCGCTGCATCTGGGGGCGGTGCTGGCGTTTTTCCTGTTGATGCCGTTCACCAAGATGGCACACGGGTTCTACCGGCTGGCCGCCCTCGCCGTGAATGCAAGAAATTGACGGGTGCGCATCGGCAAAAGCTGGACGACCCGAGTCGCCCGGCAGCCCGTCCGGTCGCCGGCACGCAATCCGGCAACGTTCCGATCCGGAAAAAGCACCGGCTTTCTTATGCGGATGCATCACATCCGGTCAGACGAACATTCCCACGTCCATGGTTGACAGGTCGGCACCCACGAACGTTACCATGGTCCCCGCGTCGTTGAACACGACATTTGCGCCGACCTGGGTCATGTACGCCCGAGCCTCTTGCGCCGTGGCATAGCCGAAGCCGTCGAAGCGCAGGCTGTCCCAAAGCTCCAGGTCCAGCACCCGGTGCGACCCGCCATCGGATTGGTCGAAGACGAAAGTATCGCTCATCAATCCGCCGATCAGCACATTCGCGCCTGCGCCACCGGCAAGAACGTCGTCGTTTCCCTGGCCGCGCATCCACGCCATCAAAGGCGCAGCCGTCGCATTGATGAATTCGCGACTCTGGGCAAAACCTTCGACCACCTGGGCGCAGGTCATGCCGGCCCCCAGTCGACCCAGCCAATCGGCCAATCCGCCCGCATCCGCCGCCCGGTCCAACACGTTCCGATAGAGCAGACTGACGAAGCCGGCATCGTCGAGCGCGCCGTAGGTGTTCTGGAATTCGGGGGAACCGGTGAAGCCCTCGATTGCGGTCAGAAAGGGTGTGCCCGAGCCCAGTCGCCCCACCCAGTCGCGGAAACCGCCCAGATCGGGCTGCCGGTCCAGCGTCGCCCCGTAGAGGCGAAAGACATCGTCCGACCAGTTGCTGTCGGTGTGACCATGGCTCCAGGCGACGGCGTCGGTTTGGGTCGTGTTCTGGAACTCGCGGCTGTCCGAGAATCCCAACACCACGTCCGCACGGGATGCCCCCCCTGCCAGCGCGTTCAACCACCCCTGAAGCCCTGCTGGGTCCGAGGGACGGCCCAGAACGTTCTGGTAGAGCAATTCCACGAAGGCCGGATCGTCCAGAGCGCCATACGTATTCTGGAATTCCTGGCTGCCCACGAAGCCTGCCGCCACCTTGGCGGGTGTCGACGCCCCTTCGAAAATCGCCTGCGTCCAGGTCAGATGCCCGCCCATATCGGGTTCGCGCGCAAGGGTGGCAAGATACAAGCGATAGACCTGCCAGGCCACGTCAAGAACCAGCGCCACCTTGAGCCCGTCGCCATAGACAAAATCGTCGCCGGGGCCGCCGTCCAGGTGATCGACACCGCCTTCTCCGGACAGGGTGTCGTTCCCTGCCCTGCCCTCGATCCGTTCAGGCGCCGCGGTCCCGTCCAGCCTGTCCGCCGCGTCGGTTCCGTCGATGGTCGCGCGCGCAACGATCGCATCGGTCGGCGTCGCCCGCATTTCCTCGTCCATGCCGAAGCCGTCGACATAGGTCACCCGGACAGAGATTGCCGCGCCAATGTCCGCAGGCGTCAGCCTGTAATCTTGTCCGGTCGCGCCGGTGATTTCGGTGTCGTTGCGGAACCATTGCCAGTTTGGCAAGCCAATCCCCTGTGCATCGCTAAAGGCGATGGCGGCCCGAAGCGTCGCACCTTCGACCCCGTCGCCCATGATGCGCAGTGCGCCCGTAGGCGCCGCGAAATCCATGGCCGCGATGGTCCGGTCTGTAAACTCGAGGAGGTCTATGCCTGACAGCGTGTCCGACCCCTCGTCAGAGCCGACCTGAAGGGTGCCATCGTTCAGACGGCGCACGGTCACCGTGTCCGAGGCGACACCGAACACCGCCGTGTCGGTGCCGCCGCTACCGCCGCCCAGCAGGTCGTTGCCGCCGCGCCCGGTCAATCGGTCATCCCCAACGCCGCCCAAAAGCTCGTCGTCGGCATTTGTCGCGACGATTTCGGTGCTTTCGAACTCCGAAAGAGACATCCGCTGATTGTACACCCGTCCGTCCGACGCCCGGGCCTGATAGGAGATCCCCCCGATCTCGGCCAGATCCGTGTCGGGTTCCGAGATGATGTAGCCGTCGAGATCGAGCATTCGCATGCGGACGACCTCATACCGCTCGCCACCCGGAGGAGTCGCGGCGTCGACAATCAGCCGGTCCTCGCCTGTCCCGCCGGTCACGGTGGCCCGGTTGAGCCCGCCAAGCGACAACCAAAGCGTGTCGTTGCCACCTCCCATCTCGATCTCGGTGTTGGTGGAACCCCCGGCATTGTTCGTGCCATTCCATGGCAAGTCGCGTACGTAATCGTCCGCACCGCCCAGCTTCAGTTGCAGGGTCTCGAAAGATGAGAACCGCACCGCGCCGTCTTCGGAGCGGTGCTCGCCGGTCGCCGCATCGTAGCGGATGGCAGAGCCAACGCCCGAGAGATCGGCGCGCAGGATGTCCGCCCAGTTTCCGCCGTGCCAGTTGCCGGCGGTCACGGTGCCTGCGATCACGACATCTTCGCCATCACCGCCGTCGATGCTGTCGATGCCGCCCGCGCCGACCAGCAGATCGTTGCCCGCGTTGCCGATCAGCGTATCGGACAGCGCCCCGCCAAAAAGCTCGTCGCCGTTTTGGGTGCCCGAGATCTGTACGCGCTCGAACCCTGACAGCTGAGACAGGCCGACGATTCCGTTGAAGTAGATGCGCCCCACGTCCGCAAGAGATCCCGTGGCAGCCGGGCGGTTCCCAGCGGCATCGCGCATAGCGACGGTCGCGACTGTCATGTTATCATCTGGCGCAGGGACCGAAGCGTCGAGGATCAAAAGATCCTCGCCATCGCCACCTTCAATCGTCGCACGGCCCATACCGCCCGGAGAGATATCGAGCGTATCATTGCCCGCACCCATGTCGATGGCTGGCGTGGTGTTGCCCAGTCCGCCAATTCCCACGGAATGGCCCGGCAAATCGCGTAGGAAATCGTCGCCACTGCCAAGTGTCAGTTTCAGACTTTCGAACGAGGTGAACTGCACCGCGCCGTCGCTGCTGCGATGGGCGCCGGTCGCCGCGTCGTACAGCACAGCTGCGGTCAGCGCGGACAGATCGGCCTCCAACAAGTCGATACCCGCGCTGCCATGCCAGTTGCCCGCGGTTGTCGTGCCCGCTACAACCCAGTCGTTGCCATCACCGCCGTCGATGCTGTCGATGCCGCCCGCGCCGACCAGCAGATCGTTGCCCGCATTGCCGATCAGCGTATCGGACAGCGCCCCGCCAAACAGGCTGTCATTCTGTTCGGTGGCGGCGATGCTGACCCGTTCGAAACCGTCTGTAGAGGTCCGCCTGTTGTAGGTCTGGTCGTTGAGAGCGCCGATAAAGGAGATTGCACGCACATCGGCAATGGATGCAGCGGTGTCGGTCAGAAACCCGTCATCGCCGCCAAACATCGCTATCCGGTCGACGCGATAGTAGTCGCCCGTGGCCGAGGTTTCCGCGTCAATAATCAGAAGGTCTGCGCCCTCACCCCCCGATATCGTCGCGTTGAAAGCACCGCCAAGAGCGACTGTCACGGTGTCGTCGCCAAGACCGGCGTTCAGGTGCTCACCGTTGCCGCCACCTTTGGAGTCCACGATGACATCGTCGCCGGACCCAAAGGCCACCGACAGGGTTTCGAAGCTTTCGAAGCGCAGGGAACCATCTGTGGTGCGATGTTCCCCGGATTGGGGATCGTAGACAATCGCCTGTGTCATGGCCGAGAAATCGCCCAGCAGAACGTCCCAGCCGGGGCCTCCGCTCCAATGCCCCTGCGTGGTCGTTCCTGCATTGACCACGTCGTTTCCGCCGCCGCTGTCCAATGCCGCGATACCGCCCAGAATCGTGACGCTGTCATTGCCTTCGCCGGTCTCGACACTGTCCTCGCCTTCGGCAAGCTCGACCGTGTCGTTGCCCAGACCGCCCAAGACCGTGTCGTTCCCTGCACCCGGGCGCAAAAGGTCGTTGCCGTCGCCACCTTCAAGCAGATCGTTGCCAGCGTTGCCCATCAGCGTGTCATTGTCGCCATTGCCGCGCAGCGTGTCGGCACGTGCGCCGCCATACACGCGGTCGTTGCGCGATGTGCCCGAGAAATCCAGGATCTCGAATCCGGCGACGTCGAGGACGTTGGCCGTGCGGAATCCTTCACTGACATCCGTGATGTCGGCGTTGCCGCCGCTCAGGTTGGTCATCCTGACACCGACACCCAGCGATACAGTCGTATAGTCGAGGATCAGCGTATCAGTCCCCTGGCCCCCGCGCAGCGTTGACTCGCTGTAGGAAAAGGGCCCCGGATCAGGAGCGCCGATGGTGTCGTCGCCGTCGCCAGCCAGGATCAGGTTCAGATCGCTGTTGGGTTTGCCTGCACCGGAATAGAAGAAATCGTTGCCCGTCGTCAGGTTGATCTGGAAGTTCTCGAAACCTGAAAACCGGGTTTCGTTCCATTGACCCGCATTCCATGTCTGGCTGGCGGTGCTGATCCGGGCGTCATAGACGATCGGTTCCGCGGCCCAGGACAGATCCGCCGCCAGCAGGTCCAGGCCCTCCCCGCCGTTCCAGTGGCCGTAAAGCCCGCCCAGCACGGTGTCATCCCCATATCCGCCATCGAGGTCATTCACGCCCTGGTTGCCAAAGATCAGATCGTTGCCGAAATAACCGTCGATCACGTCGTCTCCGGCCCCGCCGGTGAGCGTGTCGTTTCCGGTGGTGCCCCGAAAATCGACCGCCTCTATGCCGCTCAGGAACAGTCTTCCGGTGACGGGAACGCCGAAAGTGTTGTTGCCGCTGGTATCCGTCAGTTCGATCTCTGCCGGGACCGCATACTGCGAGTTGTGGTAAAGATAGTCTGAGCCCGGTTCGGAATAAGACAGTACCCGGACATGGACCTCGTGGGACTCAGCGGCCTGACCGGGGTCGGAATTGAAACCGTCGAACAGCGACCAGTCGATGACGACACGGTCGCCCCTGGAGTTGGCGCCATGCTCTGGGTCTTCGCCGACAAGGCGCGAACCGTCGTAGTAGTTACCCAATTCCTCGCGCCCGACCGCCCCGCCGAGGAAGATATCGCTGCCGTCGCCGCCCGAATACAGCTGCTGCTGCCTGAGATCGAACAGGACATCGGACCCCGCCGTCGCGGTCGTGGAGACGTCGCCGTCGATTGTTCCGCCAAGGGGTTCGGCCCGGGCGGCCAGATCGGCATAACTCAGCCGGGTAAGCCGTTCGACCGTGCCCGATGCAAACTCGACAAATTCGACATCATCCGCAACGAAGACCTCGATGGCGTGGTTCGCAAAGGCACGGAACCGCAACCCGCCATCGACCGC
The DNA here is from genome assembly GCF_035818635.1 of Mesobacterium hydrothermale. Lineage (NCBI taxonomy): Bacteria > Pseudomonadati > Pseudomonadota > Alphaproteobacteria > Rhodobacterales > Roseobacteraceae > Mesobacterium > Mesobacterium hydrothermale. The sequence goes on from NZ_JAYLLH010000008.1 coordinate 133,397, forward strand.
CTCCCATAGCGCAAGACTGCGCTCGAACGGCAGAATCGCAACATCTGTTCCCGATCCACCCAGCAATCGATCCGACAGGCGCTGCGCAACAAGCGTGTCGTTTCCACCATTTCCATTGATCGTGTCGTTTTCTGACGTGCCTTCAAGACGTTCGTCAGAGTCGGTTCCAATGACGTTTGCCATGAAAGGTTCCCAAGCACCCAAAGTGCCTGTCAAAATACAGAATTTCCAAGCAAAAGCGGCTTCTGCGCACAAAGCGGAAAGTCACCTTTCGCGGTCAACTTTTCAAAGCTGGTCCGATGATCGGCCATGTGTCAAGACTTTCCCGGTCCACTGCACGGGAACCGCAGTGCTCACGGCGCTGTGGGCCTGTCAGAGGCCCCTTTCCAACCTTTGCCAGCACCCATCGGTTTGGTTGCAGCAAATCCGCGTGAACCGGGCCAAAGCGCTGCGGCGCGCTGTGGGCCGTCCATCGACTTGACTGACGCCGGCGTTCCTTGCCGCTTTCGATATCGACGCAGTGGACAGCCCAGAGACTTATCGTTGGCGGTTCGCGCAACCGTGCTGGAAACCCATGTCGCAGTGCCGCTTGAGGCGGACGGTGTCGGCCCCGGTCCAACCCTCGGGCGCTGTCACCTGGACCCAGGGACCGATGTAGTCCTGTGCGTAATAGGCGTGCCCGAACCCGGGGGGCGCCCCGAAAGACAAGGCCATGTCCAAAGCCAGCTGGAACTGTGTCACGACAGGCATGAACATGAGGTGCGCCGACATATCCGGTGCCGGAGGATCGCGCATCCAGGGCGGCGCGCGCCACAGCGACCGTGGGTCATAGAACACCACCGGATCGCTGGAATATTGAAGAAATACGATCCGCATCGGCCCCCAGGCGGCGCCAGCGGCGGATGCGTCGGAAACGTGCGAAGCATAGCGCACCAGAGTGCTGTCACCGATGACCGGAAGGACCCATGTTGACCCCTGGGCCCGCTGGTTCTGAACATAGTTCCAGAACGCGGACGGGAATGGCGGCCCGGCCCAGAACGCCCCGTCGATCGGATCATCCAGCAAGCGAAACAGGTTGGTTGCATGCATCGACGACCATGCTCCGAGACTCAACCCATGAACATAAAGGCGCGGTCGGCTGTCTTTTGGCAGGGTTTTCCAATAGCCATGTATGACATCCTGCAAGGCGGTTGCCTGCTCTAGCCCCGTGTTCGTTTCCAGGATCAGCGCGAGCGGCGATTGCAGGTAGGAATACTGCGCCGCAACGGTCGCGATGTTGCCATCGTGCATGTATTCGACCGGGTCGTGTGATCCGGGGTCCATCCAGCCGGTGCCGGTCGGGCTGGCCACGATCAGCACATCCCTGTCAAAAGCCCCCTGGCGCTTGAGCTCGGCCAGGGCCAGTTCCGCGCGCGCATGAGGTGTGTCGCCGTTGGCACGCCCGACATAGACGCGGATCGGATCGCGTGCGGACCGCCCGGTGAAGGCGGAAATGTCTTCGGCCGTCGGCCCGGAGGTGATGAAATCGCGCCCTGGTTTCCCGATTGCGCTCCAGTCAATCAGCGACGCCGCGCTGCCTGTCATCTGCGGCGCGACTGGCGCCGGCGGCGCGTTTTCGAACAAGGCCTGGGCGGTCTCATAGCTTTCGTCGAGCCCGCGCACAACAACATCAACGATGCCGTCGCGCGTGACCACGAAAAGGATCAATACAACCGCGACAAACCCCAACACATTGGCGCGGCGGGCTGGCATCACGCGCCCCAGACGGCTTCGGATCAGGCGAAACAGCCCCGCGACAAGCCACCCGAGCAGGTAGACCGACAGAAACGTAACGAGTGCCGTGACAAGGATACTGACAAGCCCAAGCGCTTCGGCCGGCTCGAGGCCCATTTTCTGACGGATGTCGTTTTGCCATGTCAGGCTGGAGCCCAGAACCCAGAGAAAAAACACCACCAGAGGCACCGCGATGAGACCGGTCAGACCCTGTGCTTTGCGTCCAGACAGCTGCGGAAGATCCGCGGCCCGCCAAAAAAACGCAACGATCTGACCGATCAGGTATCCGATGGCTGTGACAAGCCCGCCAAGCACGCCCTGAACGTCCGGTCCGCGCGGGATCAGCGATGGCGTCAGCGACGCCGCGAAAAAGAGCAGCCCGAGCAACAGGCAAGGTAGCGAGAAGCGACCGAGAAGCTTGCCAACCAAGGCGATCCTCCAGACAGGTTTATCGGGTCCAAGGGGCGCGCGGCGCGGCGATCACGACAGGCCGGGCTTGCCTTGCGGCCCGGATGATCAAAACCCCAAAGCGATAGTGTTTGACGCAAGCCCCGATATCAAGCGCCCGATATCGGCAAGGACTGACCGCCGCCCAACAGCGCCCCCATGGCCCGACTGATGCCGCTAGTGGATCAGGTGTTTCAAGATCGCAAGTGCAAGACCGATCCCGCCAGCAAACAAGGCCCCAAGCAGAGCGTTCATGACGCTTCGGTCCAGCACCCAGCCGATCCGGGCGCCGGTCGTTGCAAGAAGTGCGATGCAAACGGCCTGAGAGCTCAGCAAAGCGGACTCGGGCTGCATCCAGCCCAAACCGGCGGCCACGAACAAGGCCGTGGGCAGGTTGGCCGCTGCCAGCGTCGGCGTGCTGTGCCGCCACGCGGCTTGCCAACCCGATCGCGTCAGCCGCTGCCCCGCCTCAAGCGCGTGCCCCAGAAATTCCGCGAAAGTCTTGGCCAGCGTGATCGCAAGAACCGAGCCAAAGAGCACCGCGGCTGTTTCGAACGGCGCTTCGGGATGGGCAGCCGTGGCCAGCAGGATGCTAAGCACCGTGATCGCCCCGTAGACGATGCCAAACGCCGCCTTGTCAAACCTTTGCCACCCTGTGGCCTTCGCTGCGCTCATTGCGGTTCACCCCTCCTCTCGCGTGTCATCTGGCCCCCTCGGCGTCGCCCGGCCCGGCGTCAGGGATAGCGCCGGGCCGGAAAAACAGCACGCACCCGACGGAACAGGCGAAACTGACCGGTCATCGGGCGCGCGGGCCGGTTCGCGCAAAGGCCTGTCCTCAGTCACGCGTCATCAGGAAATCGGCGACAGCCTGATAGGCGGGCAGCGACGTAGGGTCGATAAAGCCGTTTTGCGCGCGTGGGAACGACGCCAGTCGCACCAGCACCATCTCTGCGGTGGGATCGACATAGATCGTCTGACCATGCACCCCCCGCGCCGCAAAGGCACCATTGTCATTGTGGAAGACCCAGAACTGACTTGTATAGCTGCCATTGGGGATGGTCGCGAAACCGTGGAACTTCGACGGATCGCCCCCCGCAGCGATGCTTTCGACGACCTCGGCCGGAAACAGGCGCGTGCCATCTGCGGCGACACCCTTGTCCAGCAGCAACTGCCCAAGCCGCCCAAGATCGCGCAACCCTGCCGTGACGCCGCCGCCGGCGAACGGCACACCTTTGCCGTCGACCGTCTGGTAGGCGTCTTGTTCGGCCCCCATCCGCCGCCACAGCCGTTCAGAGGCAAGATCGGTAACCGCCTTACCGGTGACGCGGGAAATCATCCACCCCAGCATGTCCGAATTGATCGTCTTGTAGTGAAAGGCGTCGCCGTGGTTGCCCTCGGGTTTGACCTGCTGAAGGTATTCCCAATAGCCGTCGGGTCCATCATAGCCTTCCGGTTTCGGCAGCGGGCTGGCAGCGCGGGAATAAACCCAGATATCGGCGTTGGGATCCGAATAGTCCTCGGAATATTGCACACCGGTGGTCATATCCATGACCTGCCGCACCGTCGCGCTGGCAAAGGCGCTGTCACCGATGTCGGGGATCACATCGCGGACAAGCAACGTATCGTCCAACACGCCTTCCGTCACAAGGATTTCGCCCATCAAGCCTGTGATCGACTTGGTCATCGACATGATCGCGTGCTTGCCGTCTTCCTCGAGACAGCCGAAATAGCGTTCGTAGACCACCTGCCCCTTGTGCAGGATCAGCATCCCGTCGGTATAGTTGGCATAGAGCGATTGCTCCCAGGTCATCGGTTCGGTTCCACCGATCGGCATGAAGGTCAGCGCGTCGATCTTGCGGGCAAGATCAGCGAACTCGGCCGGGCTGGGATAGGCCAGCGGCACGGGCGCGCCGGTACCACGGCTGATTTCCTCGGTCGGCAGGAACTCTCGCAGGTGACAGACCGACCAGCGCAGCTTGGGAAAGCTGAAATAGTTGCTGTCAGGTTGCGTAATCAGCTTGTCGGGCGGTGGCGGAAAACCCTGCATCCACCCCATGACCTTCGGGTCTGACTCCTGCGCCGAAAGCGGGGCGGTCTGGGCTTGTGCGCCCGTCGCGCCTGCCGCAAGGGCAATCCCCATCGCCAGTGCGATGTGCTTAGAAGTTGACGACGACATTAATGAAACCTCCTGTCCATGGGGCCGCGCTCCTGCCTATGACAATGTCAATTCCGGCCCCGGGATAGGAGACCGAGACACCCGCGGTGAGGAACGTGTTGCGATTTAGGATCCGACTGTATTCGAGGAACAGATCGTCTGCGAGATGCTTGTCGGTGACACCTGAAACGACGTTGCCGCTCAGATCGACACGCGTCGCCTGCCCGAACTGGACAGGGCTGTTCAATTCGTTGGCCCGGATATGCGCATAGCGCAGCGTCCATGTGTCCTGTTACGTCGGCCTGACCTGAACGGCCAGGGTCAGGGCGTTGACGTTGGAGTTGATGAACGTCGAAGCCGATTTGGACCCCGTCGCCCACGCGCTTGGGCTGCCTTGGTAGTATAGGGGGTCGAAACGTTCGAGCTTTGCCGTGTTCGGGTCGTCGCCCGAAAAGCTTTGGTATCCCAAGGTCAGGCTGGGCGACCAGGACATCTCGGCAAAGGTATATCCCGCGGTCACGCGTCCGGCCCAGGCTTCCAGATCGACCCTGTCGTTCCACTGATAGGCGACATCGCCGGTGAACCTCCAGTTTTGCAAGGCGCCGCTGAACGGGCTGGTCTTTGCATAAAGGCCAAGCGTCTTTGTATCCTCGCGCGCGCCGGGCGTCACGGTCGGTGCTCCGACACCGCCCGGTGCGGCCTAGGGATATGGCGAGTCGGAATTGAGCACGGACACAAAGGTCGCCCCCAGATACCCCCCCGCCGGATCATCATAGCGCATGTCGAGGCCGGCCAGTTCGTTGTTGCCGTTCGTCGACGGCAGTTCGTTCGGATCGAGATAGAACGCCGTCCCGGTGACGTTTCCGTAAGTCAGCCGCCCGATAGCCGCCATTTCCCAGGCTTTGCGTGGGCCGAACTTCAACGCGCCCCGCTCGAACCCACTGGTCGCGCCGTTCGCAATCAACATGCCGGTCCCAAGGGTCAGTTCACGCGGCCCCAGTGACAGATCATAGGCAAGGCCGTTGCCCAGATCGCCACGGATCGCAAAATAGGCCTCTTCCAGCGTGGTGGCACCGGTGTCGCCCCGGTCAAACGCATCCGTTCCCCAAGTATATGACGAGACCGCCGACAGCTTTCCATACAGCACGGCCCCGGACTCAAGCTGCAAGTCAAAGCTGATGCCCGGCTTTATGTATCCTTCCAGCCAGTTGGTATCCGGATCAAAACCGCTGCCCGGGTTGGTCGTCGCCGCCAGGTCCCAGAACAGATTCCGTTCGGCAACCGCGTTCAAACCGAATTGCAGGTGACCACGGACGGTCAGGCCGTTCCGATCATGAAACAGCATCGGGTCGCGGTCTTGCGCCAGGGCCGGGACCGACGCGCAGCAAGCCAGAAGAACCACCCCAACCCCCTTGGCAGAGCGGTCATTCTGCTGCGTGCAGCCAGCGTCAGGCCGCCCGACCAGGAAAGCCTTGCGCGCGGAAATCAGTCTGCTCAGGGAAAATCCAGTCAACACGCCCTCGGCCTAAAATTCTTTCAGTTAAAGTGTTAACAGGTTTTGATTGCGGGAAAAGTCACTTGCCGCCCAAAATGGGCGCAAACCATAGGAGAGGCTGAATGCCACTGCGCAACACACGGCAGCGAACCTTTGTCAGGGAAAACTTTGATGCCATTTGGCCCGCGCACCTTTCGGGATTTACCAACCTGCTTGTGCAGCTCAGAAAACGCTTCGACGGCGATCTTGACCTTGTCCTGGTGCTGGCGACCATTAGCAGCCGGACACAGCCCGAAGAGTGGGTTCCGGCACTGGACCAGCTGGGGCGATTGACCCGGGAAACCGCGCCGGAGAGCAACCAAAGCGCGATCAACATTCAGTCGGTGGCAGAGTATTCCGGCATCCCGAGAGAGACCGTCCGCAGGAAGGTGACGCTTTTGCAAGCACGGGGCTGGGTCGACAGAGGCGCGGATGGGCGCCTGACGGTGACGCATGCCGCAGCGCGCGATCTGCAAGACGAAACCGGAAGCACAATCACTTACCTTGCGGCTTTGCTGATCGCGTTCGAAACCGCACAGGCGCAGGCCGCGAGCAGAAACGTTTGATCGTCAAAACCGCGTGACCAGTGTCTTTCGCGACTGGTCGCCGCTCTTTGCGCAGCCCTTGACATACCTGGCTTGCGCGGCTTTTCCGGCCGTGCAGGCCGGTCCACCGTCATCCGCATGCCGCGTCGCAGCGGTGTTCCTCACGCGATCCTGGCCAGCAGCCGTAGCAGCGTCGCCCGCTCTTTTTCGGTCAAAGGCTCAAGCGTGGCCTCGGTGACCTGCTTGGCGGCCTCGACCGCCTTGTCGATCAGGGTGACCCCCACCGGCGACAGCGAAACCAGGTGGCGGCGGCGGTCGTCGGGATCGCGCCGGGTGGACAGCAGGCCACGGGCGATCAGCCGATCGACAACGCCCTTTGTGGTCGCCCCGTCCATCGCCACCGACCGACCCAGAAGGTTCTGCGACATCGGGCCGTCCTCGGCCAAACGGTGCATCACCGAAAACTGCGTCGGGGTCAGGTTGCCCGGCACCTTTGACAGGAAGATCGTCGAATTGCGCTGATAGGCGCGGCGCAGCAAAAACCCGATCTGGTCATCGAGCACATAGCCGTGCTCGGCACTTGTCCGGGGCGTGCGGTCACCGGTCACGGCATCGGCCTCTGGCAACGTCGGGGCAGATCAGACCGAAAGATAGGCATCGCGGATCTCCGGGTGGGCCTCAAGCTCTGCGAAGGTGCCGTCGAACTTTTTCTCACCGCTTTCGATGATGATCGCCCGGTCCGCCACGGCTCGGGCAAAATGCAGGTTCTGTTCGGAAATCATTACCGTCAGACCTTCGGCCTTGAGCTGCTGGATGGTATGGGCCATCTGTTCCACGATCACCGGCGCGATGCCCTCGGACGGTTCGTCCAGCAAAAGCAGCATCGGGTTGCCCATCAGCGTCCGCGCGATGGTCAGCATCTGTTGTTCCCCGCCCGACATGTGCTTGCCCCGGTTTGTGCGGCGTTCGCGCAGGTTGGGAAACAGGTCGAACAGCTGCTCGACCGTCCATTCCGGCGCGTCGGCGCGGCGTGGCTGGCGGCCCACCTCCAGGTTTTCCAGAACCGTCAGATCGGAAAAGATCCGGCGGTCCTCCGGCACATAGCCGATGCCGCATTTGGCAACGCGGTAGGCCGGTTCACCCACCAGGTCGCGGCCCTGAAAGGTGACGCGCCCGCTGCGTGGGGACACGATCTGCATCACGGACTTCATTGTCGTCGATTTGCCTGCGCCGTTGCGTCCGAGCAGCGCCACGACCTCTCCGCGGGTCACGTCGAAACTGAGCCCGTCAAGGATATGGGCCTTGCCATAGTAGCTGTGGATGCCCTCGACGCTAAGCATGGCCCACCTCCTTGAACAGGGTTCCGCCGCCCAGATAGACCTCTTGGACCTGCGGGTTGGCGCGCACCTCTTCGGCGCTGCCGTCGGCGATCAATTCGCCCCGGTTCAGCACCATGATGTGATGGGCATGGGCAAAAACCACGTCCATGTCGTGTTCGGTGAACAGCACCGACACGCCCTGCTCTTTCACGATGTCGGCGACCAGTTGCATCAGCGCGACCCGGGCCGATGGCGCCATGCCCGCGGTCGGTTCATCCATCAGCAGCAGGTGCGGGCGATGTGTCAGGGCAATCGCCAGTTCCAGCCGCTTCAGATCGCCATAGGCCAGGATCGAACAGGGCCGGTCGGCCTGATCGGCCATCGATACCGTACGCAGGAATTCGAACGCCTCTTCGCGGTAGAGCTTCCACGCCCGCGGCGCCAGCGCAAAGAGCCGCCGATGGTGGCTCATCAACGCCATCTGTACGTTTTCGATCACGGTCATGGATTGGTACGTTCCGGTGATCTGAAACGTACGCCCGACCCCCTTGCGCCAGATCTCGCGCGGTTGCTTGCCAGTGATGCGTTCGCCGTTCAGGAACACCTCTCCCGCGGTCGGCTTCAACTGGCCCATCAGCATGTTGAAACAGGTGGACTTGCCGGCACCGTTGGGGCCGATCAGGGCCTTCAACTCGCCCTTCTGAACCGAAAAGGACACGCCGTTGACAGCCAGAAATCCGTCATAGCTTTTCTTCAGGGACTCGACCCGCAGGATTTCGGTCATGAGGCCACCTCTTCATCGTCGGACCGGTGCCGCAGCTTCTGCCAGGCCGTGCGCAACGAGCCGACGATGCCTTCGGGTGCGATGATCACCACAGCGATGATCAGCAGCCCCAACAGCAGGCGCCAGTATTCCAACCGCGTCAGCCAATGTTCGACAACGGTCAGGAAGCCCGCACCGACAACCCCGCCCGCCAGCGTCTTGACCCCGCCCAGGAAGACCACGATCAGCGCATCGAACGACGCGGCGATTTCCAGCGCGGTCGGAAAAACCGAGCCTTTGGAAAAAACGAACAACCCGCCAGCAAGGCCGGCCAGAACGCCCGCCAGCGCAAATGCGGCAAACTGGATACGCTTGACGTTGATCCCCATCGCCTCGGCCTGACGCGGGCTGTCTCGACCGGCACGCAGCGCATAGCCAAAGGGCGAATGGATGACGTGGCGCAGAAAGAGGATGCCGCCGACCCCCAGGACCAAGGTGAAATAGTAATAGGGCACCGTGTCATTCAGCCAGGGTGACGGCCAGATATTGACCAGCCCGTCATCGCCACGTGTCACCCCGCGCCACTGGAATGCCAGCGACCAGACCAGTTGTGAAAAGGCCAGCGTCAGCATCGCGAAATAGACACCGGTCAGCCGGATGCAGAACCACCCGATCAAAAGGGCCAGCAGGCCCGCCGCCAATGGCGCGAAAAGAAACGCGATCTCCATCGGGGTGTCGGTGTGATAAACCAGCAGCGCAGCGGCATAGGCCCCGCCGCCAAAGAACGCCGCATGACCAAAACTGACCAGCCCACCGCTGCCCAGGATGAAATGCAGCGAGGCGGCAAACAGGGCGAAGACGATGATGTCGATCATCAGGATCATCATGAACGCGTCGACGAACAGCGGCAGCGCCGCAAGCCCCAGCAAAAGCCCCGCAACGATCATCTGGCCGGTCGGGCCATAAGGCCGGATCGGCGCCTCTGGCGCGCCGACCTGACCGTGTTCACCAGCCACTTCCTCGCGGCCCAGCAGACCATAGGGGCGAATGATCAGCACGATGGCCATGACGACGAACATCAGAACCAGCGTCGATTGCGGCAGATAGGTCACGCCCACCACATTGAGCACAGAGATCAGAACCGCCGCGATGAAGGCGCCGGGCAGGCTGCCCATGCCGCCGATCACCACGACAACAAAGACGGCGCCGATAATGTTGAAATCCATCAGCAGATCGGCCCCGCCCTTGGGCAGTTGCAGCGCCCCGCCCCATCCAGCCAGTGCGCAGCCAAGCGCGAAGACCCCGGTGAACAGCCACGCCTGGTTGACGCCAAGCGCGCCCACCATTTCGCGGTCCTGCGTCGCCGCGCGGACCAGAATACCGACGCGGGTGCGCGCGATCAGGTACCACAAGGCAAACAGGATGAACGGGGTTATGGCGATGATGACCAGATCGTATTTCGGCACCGGCTCGCCAAAGATGCGCCAGACACCGCGCAGACCGGGCGCGCGCGGACCCAACCGGTCCTCTGCCCCCCAGATCATCAGCGCCAGATCCTGGATCACCAGGATCACCCCGAAGGTGGCAACCAGCTGGAACAGTTCCGGCGCACGATAGATCGGGCGCAGCACGATGATTTCAACGATCGCTCCGATTGCGCCCACCGCAAGCCCGGTCAGAACAATGGCGCCCCAGAACCCCACCGCACCGGGCAGAATATCCATCAAGGTGATGCCGATGAACGCGCCCAGCATATAAAATGACCCGTGCGCGAAATTCACGATCCGGGTCACGCCAAAGATCAGCGACAGGCCCGACGCGACCAGAAACAGCGACGACGCATTTGCAAGTCCTGTCAGGAACTGGGCAAAAAGAAAGGCCATGGGTCTTGAAAATCCGGCTGGAGGAATTGGGCCCGTGCGGCCCGGGGCAGGCCCGGAACGAACAGACGGGAAGGGTCAGCCGACGCTGCCCCCCCGGGGTCCCGGCCCCGGGGCGGTGCGAACCGCCGGCTGCTCCGGATCAGTCGGCCGGACGCATGGCCATGATCTCTTCATCCGAGGGCAGATAGCCGTCCGGCCCCTTGTAGGACCAATCGACCATCACCCCCTTGCCGTCTTCAAGCGCCAGCGTACCGACATAGGCCCCCATGGTGGACTGGTTGTCGACCTCGCGGAACATCATCGGGCCAATCGGGGTGTCGGCCACTTCCAGCCCTTCGAAGCCCGCGATGATCGACGCGGTGTCGGTGGCCCCTGCCCGGTTCAACGCGGCGGCGATGGATTTCGCCGTCAAGTACCCGACCAGGGAGCCGATTTTCGGAGTTTCGCCGGTTGCGGCCTCGTAGGCATCGACAAAGGCCTTTTCCGGGGTGCCGTCTTCGAACGCATACCAGGGATAGCCGGTGACAACCCAGCCTTCCGGCGCCTCGTCACCCAGGGGTTCAAGGTATTCCGGTTCGCCGGTCAGCAGGCCATAGACCTGACGGCCATCGAACAGGCCACGGTCACCGCCTTCGCGCACGAACTTGGCCAGATCGGTGCCGAAGGTCACGTTATAGATCGCGTCGGGCTTGGCGCGTTCAAGCGCCTGCACCTCGGCACCGGCATCGATCTTGAACAGCGCGGGCCACTGTTCGGCCACGAACTCCACCTCGGGCTTCAGCCGCTTGAGGTTGGCCTTGAACGCCGCCACGGCATCCTGCCCGTAGGCATAGTTCGGTGCGATGGTGGCATATTTCACCGCGTCGGTCTTGGCCGCCGCTTCCGCCAGCATCGCGGCCTGGATCCAGGTCGACGCCCGCAAGCGGAACGTATTGGCATTGCCCGACGACCAGACAAGGCTGTCGGCCAGCGGTTCCGCCGCAAGGTAGACATAGCCTTTCTCCGCCGCGAAGGACGACAGCGCCAGCCCCACGTTCGACAGGATCGTTCCGGTCAACATCACCGCGCCGTCCCGGGTCATCAGTTCTTCGGCGATCTTCACCGCCTCGGCCGGGTCGCCCTGGTCATCGCGAAAGACGAACTCCAGCGGTTTGCCCAGAACGCCACCCGCGGCGTTGATCTCGGCCAGGCCCAGTTCGATCCCTTTCTTGTAGGGTTCGGCAAAGGCTGCCATGCGTTTGTAATGGTTGATCTCGCCGACCTTGATCGTGTCCTGCGCCATGGCGGCGGCGGGCACCAGGGTCAGGGCCGCGGCAGCGGCCAGGATGGTCCGTCTTGTCAGGGTCATGTCGTACTCTCTCCTGTTGGGGGCAGAGGCTCTGCCGGGAACCGGTCTCACGCCGGTCAGTCGTGGTAAACAAAGGCAGGCGACAGGTCGCCGGCCAGATCTTCGGTGCGTTCAAGTTCAAGCAGGTCGTTGATCCGCTTGCGATAGACCAGCGGGGCCTTGTCGATGGCGATGCGGATCGGGCGGCGCTTCTGCGGGCGGTTCTCTTCGGCCTGCACCGCTTCGAGGATTTCCTTGTCCTCGGCAAAAGCCAGTCGGAACGCAGCGTCCATCCGCTCGACCGCGTCGGGATCCTCAAGCGCGGAATTGCGGATATGAGCCCAGCGGTCGATGGTATAGGTTTCGGTCACCGGCGTTATGAAATGCAGCGCAAAGATGCGGACGCCCTGGTTCCGGTCTTCCTCGGCGCAGTTCTTTTCGACCTCGATCGAGCCGAAGTCGATCACCGCGGTGCACGGCGTGTACAGATAATAGTAGTGCCAGCGGTCGACATTACCGGTGAAGCCGCCAAAGGCCTTGAAGAACCCGACGGGTTCGGCATCGCGGATCCAGCGCCAGGCGACGATGGCTTCGCCGTCCGTCTTCACATGCACGGGCACGTTTTCCGAGGCCGCACTGCCCAGCGTCGTCGGGTGAACAAAACTGATATGGGCCGGGTCGACCAGGTTTTCTGCGACGTTCAGGTAGTTGGATTCCAGGTGCAACGCGTCGCCCAGGTGCACCGCCCAGTTGGGATCTGTAAATTCCGGCATGTCGAAGATCCGGGCCGGGTCAGCCCGATCGGGATCCCCCATCCAGATCCAGACAATGCCGTGCTTTTCCTCGGTCCTGTAGCTGACGACATAGGCAGACGCCGGCAGGTTGGTCTGGCCCGGAACCCGGGTGCATTTGCCGGTGGTGCCATCGAAGGTCAGCCCGTGATAGCCACATTGCACCGTGTCGCCGATCCGCTTGCCCTTGGACAGAGGCAACAGCCGGTGCGGGCAACGATCCTCGAGCGCCGCGACAGAGCCGTCGGACTTGCGGAACATCACGATATGTTCGTTCAGAATGGTGTAGCGGCGAAGCTGGTCGTCGATTTCCCGGGACCAGGCAGCAACATACCAGGCGTTCTTTACGAAAATCGTCATCGAACTTGCTCCTTCGCTCTAGCGCAGCCCATCCGCGCCGGTGATTTCGCTGTGTGCCAGCCCGCCTACCCGCGGGTTCGGCCGCCCTGTGATCTGAAGCGCGACCGCGACGACAATCTCGGTCGCGCGGGGCGCGTCGGGCACGCGCAGCCGCATCCCGTCGAAATGGCTGCGGACATAGGCCGCGTCCTTGTGGCCCAAGGGAACGTCCAGGACATCGCCCGGGGCCCCCATCGCCTTGGACGAGGGCACCAACGCCTTGCCGCCGCCCAATACTGCGCGCAACGGTGCGCCCAACTTGGGGTGCAGCAGGGCGGCAGCGTGTTCCAGTTCGCCCGCTTCGCCCACCATTGCGGCCTTGCCATAGCCTTGCACATCGTGCGCCGCGCAGCCAAGTGCGGCCAACGCCTGTTCGCCCAGCAGCTGGCCCAGCGTCGCGCCGGTTTCGATCAATTCGGACAGGTCCTGCGCATATCGCCCGGCGAAGGGGTTCGCGATGACCGCCGCGGCCACGGCCCGGCGCGACGGCGGCGAAACCGCCTGTCCCATCTCGGTCCGGACCTCTTCGACTTGGGTGATCATCTTGCGCAGCTTCACCGCAGACCGTCCTCTCCCTTGACGTCCTTGGCCGCCAGGCCACCGACGCGGGCATGGACCCGGGGGCCTGTGGTCATGACCAGCACCAGCAGGATTTCATCGGCTTTGGGTGCATCGGGCAGGCCCACTTCCATCGCGTCGAAATGCGACCGGACGTAGGAGGCGTTGGCATGGGTGATCGGCACATCCAGCCGCGCGCCGGGCGCACCCACCTTCTTGGTGGAAGGCACGATGGCCATGGAGTTGGCAATTTTCTCGCGCATGGCATAGCCGCCGGGCACATGCCAGAGCGCGCCGTGCTCCAGTTCTCCGTTGGTGCCGACAATGGCCCCCTTGCCGTAGCCTTCGATGGTGTCGGGATCCCCGCCAAGCGCGTCGATCAAATCCTGCGCCATCTGCGCGCCCAGCGGCTTCAGATCGTCCATGAACCCGGCGATGTCCTCGACATACTGGCCGGCGAACGGGTTCGCGATCACCGCCATGCAGGCGGCCCGGCGCAGCGGCGTGTCCGCGACCGGACCGCCTTCGTGCCAGATGGTTTCGGTCAGGATCGCGGTCTTGCGGTTCTGCGGCTCAGGCATGGATCACCTCTTTCAAACGTTTTTCACCCGCCTTTCGCGGCAAGACCTGCCGCGTCACCGTCCGGCGCACCCCCTGGCAGGACAGGTAGGCGGCGGCGATCAGGCCGCGATTGGCAAAATCCCGAGCCACGGCTTGGCCGCGAGAAACCGCCGCGGCCTTGTCCGAGGACGACAACGCCCCCACATCGGTGGTCACCAGGCGATCGCCCAGGTCACTGTCGGGGGCCAGCCGGTTCGCCGGCACGCGGGTGATACCGGGATGGCCTGGCACATCGACCGCATTCGCGATCAGCGTCGCAGCGGCATCGGCCAGGGCGGCGGTCGCTGCCAGCACCGTGACGGCGTCGGCAATCCCAAGCGACTGCGACCGGCCACGCCAGCCCGAGGTCGCCACCCCGCCAATCCCGTCACCCGGCCCTACCCCCGCGTGCGAGACAATTCGACCGGTCGTCGGATCGTCGCAGATCGCCACGCGCAGCACCGGCCCCTCGGTCCAAAGTGCGATATCGCCGCCGTTGTTGATGTGCAGGCAGGCCAGCCCGTGATCGGGCGTCAGCACGCAGCGCAAAAGATGATCCGCAACCGCCCCGGCAACCGCCGCCATCGGGGTGACGAAAGCCGGTGAAAACCGTTCGACAGTGTCGGCCATGTTGCGGGCCACCGCCCCCGTGGGACCAGGCCCCGTCGCCGCACGCAGGCGCGGCAATTCCGCGACAAGGTCGGACAAAACCGGCGCGAAGGCCGCTTGCGCCCGACGATACGCCGCTTCGACCCGGTCCGGCGCGCCCTGACACGCCACGATCAGGTCAATCGGTCCATGGATCAGCCGCAGGCGGCCATCGCGCATCCGTTGCGCGCCGGGGCGCTCTTGCCAGCTCATTCGGCCTGCTCCTGTTGGCCACGGGCGCCGGGCCAGGGCATCCCCGCGGCAGGGCGTTCGGGGCGCTGGCCGGACAGGCGATGATCGTTCTGTCGGCCCTTCGCGCCCCGCAAAGCATCCTCCAGTGGCATGACATAGTCCATGTGCCCGCCAAGCGCGGCATAGTCCGCGGCCGTCATGGTAAATTCGATTGGTGCGACCAGGGCCGGCGTCGGAACGTAACCAAAGGCATTGCGCGGCATCTGCGTCACGTCCGCCATGAAGGTAATCCCGCCCCCCGGCCACATGCAGACCGGCGCGCCACCGACCGTGACCCGCGTCAGGCGCGATTGGACCGACCGCGTCAGCGAAACCGGATTCTCGGTGACCCCGGACCGCAAAGACCCGCCAGCACCCGCCATGAACAGGACAGACGCGATCGACGGTTCGCAGTTTTCCTCGATCCGCTGGACCGACGGCAGCAGCCGCGCGGGCATGTCCCGTTCCACCGGCACAAGATCGTCGTTCAGTTCATAATAGGCCGCGTTTTCGCCAGTGGTCGATACCATCAGCAGCGACAGACCAGGCCGCGCGCCCTTGTTCGGCTGCCAGCTGTCCAGGATCGTCAAGGGATCGGTCAGGTCGGTGCCGCCCCAGCCCGTGCCCGGCTCTGCCACCTGGAAATAGCGCCCGGGCGTCGACCGCCGGCCCTTGATCCGGATGCCGGTCGGTTGCCAGCCGATGACCTTGCCGGCCTGATGTTCGGACATTACGCCGGTGATGTGGTCGTCGACCACCACGACTTCGTCCACAAGGCCCTGCCATTGCGCCGCGAACATGCCGACCGTGGCCGAGCCACAGCCCACGCGCATCCGTTCCTCGCGCTGACCGTTCACCACCGGCGCTTGCCCGGCGGTGATCTCAAGCTCGGCTCCGCCGTCGATGGTCAAGGCCACGGTTTCGCCGTTGCACAGCGCCAGCAGCGCTTCACAGGTGGCGCGGCCTTCCTTTTTCGATCCCCCGGTCAGGTGATGGACGCCACCCAGAGACAACATCTGCGACCCGTATTCGGACGTCGTGACATGGCCGATGGTTTCGCCCTCGGCCCGCACCGGCGCACATTCGGTGCCAAGATGCCGGTCGGTGTCGATCTTCACCTTCGCACCGCAGTAGGAAAAGATGCCTTCGGTCACGACCGTGATCATATCGGCCCCCGCCGTGCGCGACGCGACGATGAAGGGCGCGGGCTTGTAGTCGGGATAGGTGGTGCCCGACCCGATGGCGGTGATGAAGGTGTCTTCGCCCGACACAAGGTCCCCGTCCCATTCGCGGTCAAGAAAGGGAACCAGCGGCGCGTCGCCATCGCGGTTCAGCAAGATCGTGTGCGGGTCCAGCCGCACCAGTTCTCCGCCGTCGTTGGCATAGCGATCACAGGCCCCGGCGCGCCCGTCGGCGATATAGCACATCACCGGGCAGGCATCGCAACGGATCTTGTCCGGCACGTCGGCCTTGTCGCGCTTGATGGGCGTATCGCTCACGGTGCGGACTCCGATGTCTGGGCGGCCGGGCTGCAAGCCGGGACCGCGACGGGCGGGATATTCGTTTGTATACGAACGCACGGCTGGCGTTTCCGAGTCAACAGTTTTGACACGGGCCACCCCCCGCAAACGGGGTCGCCCCCCAGCCCCACCGGGGTCTGTGCAAGTTTTCCGGGCACCGGGGCACCGGGAAAATCCATTCGCACACAAACGAAATTCTTTTTTCCGAAGGCGCGACGCAAAACCCGAAGGAGTCGATTGACAACTTTTGATGCAAGTTCCTACCGTGGGTCAGTATCGTTTGCACACAAATGAAGCTCCGCCCTCGCGCGGACAGCAGGTGAGGCCCCGGATGACGCTGCATCGCCCCGACTCGCTGGAAGACGCGCTTTCGCTTTTGTCGGGGGGCGGCGTGGTTCTTGCGGGTGGCACCGATGTCTATCCCGCGCTCAGGGATGGCCCGCCGCCGCCGCGGTTGATCGACATCACCGCGATTGCCGGGCTGCGCGGGATCGCCCGCGATGCGCACGGCTGGCGCATCGGCGCGGCGACCACCTGGACCGATATCTTGCACACGGACCTGCCGCCGCTGTTCGACGGTCTGAAAGGTGCCGCGCGCGAGGTCGGTTCGATCCAGATCCAGAACGCGGGCACGGTGGCAGGCAATATCTGCAACGCCTCGCCGGCGGCGGACGGCGTTCCCGCGCTGCTGACACTGGACGCAACGGTCGAGCTTGCCGGCGCGGACGGACAACGACAGATGCCGCTGGCCGCGTTCCTGAAAGGGCCGCGACAGACAGCGTTGAGGCCCGGGGAACTGGTGACCGCGCTCTGCATTCCCGAGGGCACAGGCCAAGGCGCATTCACCAAACTGGGCGCACGCCGCTACCTTGTCATTTCCATTGCGATGGTTGCCGCGGTGGTCGACCTTCACAACGGCCGGATCGGCCGCGCGGCGCTTGCTGTCGGGGCCTGTTCCCCGGTTGCGCGCCGCCTGCCTGCGCTAGAGGCCGCCCTGGTCGGAACGACCCCGGACGAAATAGCGCCGGTGGTGGCGGCCGCGGATCTGCCGGACCTGTCCCCGATCACCGACGTCCGCGCGCCGGCGGAATACCGGATGGATGCGGTAAGCACCCTCATCGCCCGCACGCTTTTTCAGGCAACGGAGCCCGCCCATGTCGCTTGACGAACCCCTGCCTCGGATTGCCTTTACCCTGAACGGTTCAGACATCGACATTGCCGTCGACCCGTCCGCGCGGCTGTCCGAGGTGCTGCGCAACGCGGCCGGTGCGAAAGACGTCAAGGTGGGCTGCAACGCCGGCGATTGCGGCGCTTGCACAGTGCTGATCGACGGTGCCCCGGTTTGTGCCTGTCTCACCGCGGCAGGACAGGCCGTCGGGCGCCGGGTGGATACCCAGGCTGGCCTCGTCGCGCATGCCCACGACGCACAGCGCCTTGCCGCAGCGTTCCAGCGCCACCAGGCGGCACAATGTGGGATCTGCACGCCGGGCATGATGGTCTCTGCCATCGCCCTGCTGCGGTCGGGCCAGCCGCTGACCGAGGCGCGTGTGGCCGACGCGCTTAGCGGCGTGCTTTGCCGCTGCACCGGCTATCGCAAGATCATCGCAGCGGTGCTGGATGCCGCCTCGGACGGCAGCGCGCCGATGACCGAAGGCGGGATCGGCGCGCCGATTTCCCGGCTGGATGGGGGGCCGAAGGTGGCCGGAACCGAACGGTTCGGTGATGACGTCGCCCCGGTCGATGCCCTGTCGGTACGGGTGATCCGGTCGCCGGTCCACCGTGCCCGCTTTGCCTTCGGCGACCTGGAGGCGTTTCAGCGGACCACCGGGCTGGAACTGATCCTGACCGCGCAGGATGTACCGGGAACCAACACGTTCGGGGTAATCCCCGGCTTTGAAGACCAGCCGGTCTTTGCCGTCGACACCACCCGGTTCAAGGGCGAGGCCGTGGCCGCGGTGGTCGGCACTGCCGCTGTGATCGACGCCCTGCCCGAGTTTCCGGTCACCTGGGAAGCCCTGCCCGCACACCTGACCCCGGACCAGGCGGCTGGCGCCGATCTGCTGCATCCCGACCGGGCCGAAAACGTCATGTGCCGAGGCTATGTTGCACGCGGCGATGCCGCGGCGGGCATGGCCCGGGCGGCGCATGTGGTTTCGGGCCGGTTTTCGACCGGGTTCATCGAACACGCCTATATCGAGCCCGAGGCCGCATCGGCGCGCCGCGTCGGCGACCGGATCGAGCTGCAGTGCTGCACCCAGGCGCCCTATATGAACCGCGACGCGATTGCCGGCATCCTGGGACTGTCCGCCGACGCGGTGCGCATCCTGCCGACGGCGGTGGGGGGCGGCTTTGGGTCCAAGCTTGACCTGACCGCTCAGCCCTACGTCGCGCTGGCGGCATGGATCCTGGATCGTCCGGTGCGGATGGCTTATACCCGCGCCGAAAGCATTGCCACATCGACCAAGCGCCACCCCTCCGAGGTCTGGATGGAAATCGGCACCGACGCCGACGGGCGCCTTGGCGCGATCCGGTTCGACGGGGTGTTCAACACCGGGGCCTATGCCAGCTGGGGCCCGACCGTGGCGAACCGCGTGCCGATCCACGCATCCGGCCCCTACCTGACACCCCATTACGAGGCGAAAAGCGCGGGCATCCACACCAACACCGCGCCGTCGGGCGCATTCCGCGGATTCGGCGTGCCGCAATCGGCAGTGGCGCAGGAACAACTGTTCGACGTGCTGGCCGACAAGCTGGGTCAAGACCGGCTGGAGTTCCGGCGCCGCAATTGCCTGCGCAACGGCGACCCAACCGTCACCGGGCAGGTTTTTGAGACCGGCATGGGCATAGCCGACTGTTTCGACGCTCTGAAACCGCAGTGGGACCGTGCCCTGGCCGATGCCGCTGCTTTCAACGCCACCAGTACGACCGTCAAACGCGGCGTTGGCGTGGCCGGCGGCTGGTATGGCTGCGGCAATACCTCGATGTCGAACCCGTCGACGATCCGTGCGGGCGTGACGCCGGCGGGCGACATCGTTCTGCACCAGGGGGCGGTGGATATCGGCCAGGGCTCAAACACGGTGATCCCGCAAATATTCGCCACCGCGCTTGGTGTGCCGGTCGGCGCGGTCACGCTGGTGGGTGCCGATACCGATCTGACGCCCGACGCGGGAAAGACCTCGGCCAGTCGACAAACCTTTGTCACCGGCAACGCGGCCCGTTTGGCAGGCGAGGCGCTGCGGGCACGGATCCTGCGGCTGGGCAATGTCGGGCCCGACGCGCAGATCCTGCCGACGGACGACGGGCTCGTCCTGTCCGACGCCGACACCACCCTCCGCATCGACCTGCCGCAAAGCGATGGATATGCAATCGAGGTGGTGGAAAGCTATGATCCGCCGACGCAGCCCCTGGATGAAAACGGCCAGGGCGCGCCCTATGCGGTCTTCGGGACCGCCGCGCAGATGGTGGAGCTTGAGGTCGATACCGATCTGGGCACCGTCACACTGCTGAAATTCACCGCCGCCCATGACGTGGGGCGCGCCATCAATCCGCTGCTGGTCGAAGGCCAGGTCGAAGGCGGCATCGCACAGGGCCTGGGCCTTGCCTTGATGGAAGAGTTCCTTCCCGGCCGGACAGAAAACCTGCACGACTACCTGATTCCGACCATCGGCGATGTGCCAGAGATCGACACCATCATCGTGGAAACCGGCGACGCGCATGGCCCTTATGGCGCCAAGGGGCTGGGGGAACATTGCCTGATCCCCACCGCGCCGGCGATCCTGAACGCCATTGCCCACGCCTGCGGAGCGCGGGTTCACCATCTGCCCGCAACGCCCGACAAGGTGCGCGCGGCATTTCTGGCTGCCAACGGAGGCACCGCATGACCTACAACGCCGACCTGACCGGTAGCTTCGCCGGGATCGATGTGGGCGGCACGTTCACCGACCTGGTCCATTACGACAGCCGCGCGGGCCGTGTCCGTCTGGCCAAGGTGCCGACGACGCTCGACAACCAGGCCGATGGGGTTCTTGCGGCGCTGGATGCCGCATCAGTCGATGCCGCTGCGCTTGACCTGATCGTGCATGGCACCACCACTACGACCAACGCAGTGCTGGAACGGCGGTTGTGCAAGACAGGGCTGATCACCACCCAGGGCTTCCGCGACGTTCTGGAACTGGGGCGGCGGACACGCCCGCAGGCCTATGGCATGAAGGGCCAGTTCCGTCCGCTGATCCCCCGCGACCTGCGGCTGGAGGTGCCGGAACGGATGCTGGCCGATGGCCGGGAATACCGGCCGCTGGACGAAGACGCCCTGCGCACCGCGCTGAGGACGCTAGTCGCACAGGACTGCGAAGCGCTGGTGATCCACTTCCTGCACGCCTATGCCAACCCCGCGCACGAGCTGCGCGCCGGCCAGATCGCGCGCGAGGAATGGCCCAACGGCAATATCACCCTGGGCCATGCCCTGCTGTCGGAAAGCCGAGAGTACGAGCGCGGCGTCACCGCAGCCGTCAATGCCTCGGTTCAACCTTTGCTCAGGCGCTATGTCGAGCGGCTGGCGGACCGGCTGGCCGGGCGCGGATATGGCCGCGACCTTCTGGTGATGAACGGCAATGGCGGCATGGTCTCGGCCCGCATCGTGGCAGAGGAAGCGGCGAAAACCGTGATGTCGGGCCCCGCGTCGGGCGTGATGGCGGCGGCCTATACCGGGCGCCGCGCCGGGATCCCGGATTTGCTGACCTATGACATGGGCGGGACTTCGACCGATGTGGCGATGATCCGCGGCGCCGATCCTGCGGTCAGCCACGAAATCGAGATCGAATATGCCATGCCGATCCACGTACCGATGGTTGACGTGCGCACGGTTGGCGCGGGCGGCGGCTCGATCGCAAGGGTCAGTGCGGCGGGGCTGTTGCAGGTCGGTCCCGACAGCGCCGGATCGACACCTGGGCCAATCTGCTATGGCAAGGGCGGCACGGACCCCACGATTTCCGACGCCAACATGCTGCTGGGGCGGATGAACCCGGGCAAGCTGAACACGATTTCCGGCACGGTCTCGATCGAAACGATCCGCGAGGCCTTTGCCGACAAGCTGGGAACGCGGCTGGGGCTTGATGCAGTCCAGGCGGCCGCGGCCGTGTTGCGCATCGCCACCGCCAAGATGGCCGACGCGGTGCGCATGGTGTCGATCTCTCTGGGTGAAGACCCGCGCGACTTCGCGCTGTTCGCCTTTGGCGGTGCCGGGCCGCTGCACGCCTGCGCCATTGCCCGTGAACTGGGTGTGCCGCGGGTGCTGGTGCCCGCACGGCCGGGCATCACCAACGCCCTGGGTTGCATCGTTGCCGACCTGCGGCACGATTTCGTCCAGACCGTGAACCGTCCTCTGCATGCCTGCGACATGGACGATGTGCATGCGGCGTTTGCCCGCCAGACCGAAGACGGCAAAGCCGCCATCGCCCGTGAACGGGTCGAGATCGCGGAGTTGCGTGTCCTTCATTCCGTCGACATGCAATTCATCGGCCAGACCCACTTGCTGCGCGTGCCCCTGCCCGATGGCACCCCGACCGAAGCCGAGTTGCAAACGCTGTTCGAGGACGCCTATTTCAAGCGCTTTCAGGTCACCCTGCCGGAAATCCGGCCGGCATTGGTCAACGTCAATACCTCTGTCATCGGGCGCCGGCCCGAGGTCGATCTGTCACTGCTGATCGACGCCGACGCGCGCAAGGCCACGCTCGACGACGCGCAGACCGGCAGCCGGCCGGTGTGGTTCGACGGCTGGCGTGACACGCCGGTTTACTGGCGCGACCATCTGCCTGCCGACGCCCGGCTGACCGGCCCGGCCATCGTGGAACAAATGGATTGCACGCTGGTGATCGAACCCGGCGACAGCGCCGTTCAGGACAGCGACGGCAACCTGATCGTCACCGTGAGGCGCGCGCAATGACCCTTGACCCGATCACCCTGACCGTCATCCAGTCCGGCCTGCAACAGGTCTGCGATGAAATGGATCTGAGCTTTTCCCGCGCCGCGTTCTCTCCGGTGATTGCCGAAGCGAACGACCGCTCCGACGGAATCTATTCGGCCACCGATGGCAGCCTGATTGCCCAGGGCTCGCAGGGGCTGCCGGTTTTTGTCGGTACGATGCAGTTTTCCACTCGGACGCTGATCGAGATGATCGCCGCGGGCAAGGCGGCGGCGCCGAAACCCGGCGACATCTACATTGTCAACGATCCCTATCTCGGCGGCACCCACCTGATGGACGTGCGCTTTGCCATGCCGGTTTATCGCAATGGTGAAATCTTCTGCTGGTTGTCCAATACCGGGCACTGGCCCGACACCGGCGGCGCGGTGCCCGGCGGGTTTTCCGCCTCGGCCACGGCGGTGGAACAGGAGGGCCTGCGCCTGCCGCCCGTGCGCCTGTTCAAGCAAGGCACGCTGGACCCCGAGATCTATGCCATCATCTGTTCCAACATTCGCGTAGCCGACCAGCGCATCGGCGATGTAAAGGCACAGGCCGCCGCGCTCTATGTCGGCCAGTCACGGCTGTTCCGGCTGCTTGATCGCTATGGCGACGACACGGTGCGCGCGGCAATCGAAGAATTGCGCGCCCGCGCCGCACAGCAGATGCGTGCCCATATCGCCGCGATCCCGGCGGGCACCTATTCCGCCAGCGCGTTCGTCGACAGTGACGGCGTGGTGAATGAACCGCTGGAAATCCGCCTGACGGTGACGGCGCAAGGCGACAGTCTGACCTTCGACTTCACCGGATCGTCAGCCCCCTGCCGGGGCCCGATGAATTCGGTCTGGGCGACGACGCAATCTTCTGTTTACCTGGCGATGCGGCACATCTTTCCAGATGTGCCGATCAGCGCGGGCGCGTTCGAGCCGCTGACCATCGTCCGTCCCGAAGGGACATTCCTTGACGCACGCTATCCCCGCCCGGTTTCCGGCTGCGCGGCAGAGGTCAGCCAGCGCATCGCCGAAGCCGTCTTTGCCGCGCTTGTCGTCCCCCTGCCCGACATCGTAACCGCGGCCCCCGCCGGATCGTCCGGCAACTTTGCCCTTGGCGGAGAGGTGCCCGAAGAAGGCCGCAGTTATGTCATGTACCAGATCTCGGGGGGCGGATATGGCGGCTATGCGGACGGCGACGGGATATCCAACGGGTGTTCGACCATCGGGATCTCCAAATCCCCGCCGGTCGAAATCATGGAACAGCAATTCCCCGTGCTCTATCACCGCTACGCCCTGCACGAAGGCTCTGGCGGGGCCGGTCGCCATCGGGGCGGCTTTGGTCTGGATTACGAAGTCGAGATCCTCAAGGGCACGGCCCGCGCAAGCTTTGTCATGGATCACGGCCGGTTCGGGCCGCAGGGTGTGCTTGGCGGACAGGACGGCGGCGTCAACCGTGTCACCGTCACGCAAAACGGCCAGAGCTTTGTGCCGGAACATCTGTCAAAAGCGCAGGACATCGCCCTGACCGCGGGCGACCGCGTACATGTGCGCACACCTGGCGGTGGCGGGTATGGCGCGCCAGACCAGCGCGATCCGGCACTGGTTGCCGAAGACGTCAGGCTTGGCCGCTACTCTGCGGATCAGGCGCGGGCGCTGTTCGGGTGGCAAGACCCGGACTGAGCGCCGCGTTCACGCCGCCTCTGTCCCGAAGTCCGGCAGACCGGTTTCTGCGATATCCGCGAACACCCCCGCCATGACGCCAAGCGCCTGGCGGCAGATCGGCTTGAGCACATGTTCGTTTGGCGCGTGTTGCGAACACCCGGCATAACTGTGCGGAATCCAGATCGTGGGCAGGCCCAGCACCTCGGAAAAACAATCGTTTGGCAACGATCCCCCAAGGTTCGGCAGCACATGCGGCCATGCCCCCGTGGTACGTTCGACCGACCGCGCCACGTAGCGCACCATCGGGTGATCGGGGTCCATCCGGGTGGCGGGAAAGGTATTGTGGTCATGCGCCACGATCTGAACCTGGGCAAAGCCCGCGCGGTCCAGGTGGCGGCGCAGCGCGGGCAGGATATCGTCCACATCCGTGCCAATGACATAGCGCAGTTGGCACGTCGCCCGCGCCCAGCCGGCAATCGCATTCAGCGGTGCATCGGGCACACCTGAAATCATCGCCAGGATCGCGAAGCTGTTCCAGCCGAACACCCGTTCTGCCGCGCTCAGGGCCTTTTCGCCCCAGTCCGGGTCCAGCGGGACGCCGGTGTCATGCGGCGGCAGTTCGGCCAGCACCTCGCGTATGCGCGGTGTCAGGCTGTCAGGCCGCCACTCGGGCACCTGGATTTGGCCGCGCGCATCGGTGATGCACGACAGGGCATGCGCAAGGATCATCGCCGGATCAGCCAGAAGCCCGCCGAAATTTCCCGAATGGTGCGCGCCGTCACGCAGATCGACCCGCAGGTCGAAACTGACACCGCCGCGCGACCCGCCGAACACCGTCACCGTTTCCGGCCGCAGCCGGGGCCCGTCCGAAGCGATCAGGACATCTGCCGCCAGCAAGGCGCGGTTGTCGCGGCAAAAATCCTTCAGCCCGGGTGATCCGGTTTCCTCGCCGGTCTCGATCAGGATCTTCAGGTTGAACCCCAGCGCGCCGCGCGTTTCGATCACGGCCTCAAGCGCAAGCAGGTTGACCAGGTGCTGCCCCTTGTTGTCCGCGGCGCCACGCCCGTAAAGCCGGTCTCCCTCTTCGGTCAGGGTGAAGGGCGACAGGCCTGCACGCCACAAGTCGTGCTGTCCCAGCACGACATCGCCGTGGCCATAGGTCAGGATCGTTGGCAGGTCTGGCGCTTCGATCCGTTCCGCCGTCAGGATCGGGGGCCGCGCGCCATGGGCGGCGTGGATTTGAACTGCAAAGCCAAGCGCCTCCAGCAGAGGGCGCAGAACATCGTCGAGATAGGACAGAAGGTGCGCTGCACCGCGCGCGTGCTGGCTTTCGCTGGGACAGGCGACAAGCGCGGCCAGTTCCCGCTGGAAACGGCCATCGTCGAAAAAGGCCACGGCCCGGGCGATGGTCTTGTCGCGAAGATCGGTCATGCGCGTTCCCCTTTGCCGGCCCAGAAAGGCAGGTTTTTGCGCGCAGTTCCAGCACGTTCTTGGTGCGCTTGCCGCGCGCGGGGCGCAACAAGGCCGCCGGTTGAACGGAACTGCGCCCGGCGGCGACCGCCGGGCGCTGAGGATCACGCGATCATATCCCCATC
>NZ_JAYLLH010000009.1:0-157800 GCF_035818635.1 Mesobacterium hydrothermale
GGGGGGGGGGGGTGCGGGGGGGGGGGGCCCCCCCCCCCCCCGGCTGGGGGGCGCTGCCCCCCAGACCCCCCGGGATATTTCAGGCAAGATGATGAAAAGGGGGACCTGGCCTTATGGCAGGCTATGTTCTGAAGCGACTGCTTTCGGCGATCCCGGTGCTTCTGGGTATTTCCGTCATCGTGTTCCTGATCATGGCGATGATCCCGGGCGACCCGGCGACCGCCATCCTGGGTTCCTATGCGACGCCTGAGAATGTCGAGAAGCTGAATCGCGACCTTGGCTTGGACAAGCCCTTGATCCCGCGATACTTTATCTGGCTAAGCAATATGTTGCAGGGTGACTTCGGCCGCAGCTTCAGCCTGAATCGTCCGGTTCTGGACGAGGTGCTGGAGCGGTTCAACGCCACGCTTGTGCTGGCCGGGGCGGCCTTTATGCTGTGTTCGATCCTGGGGGTCGCGGCCGGTGTGGTGTCTGCGGCGCGGCAATATGGCTGGGCCGACAAGCTGATCACCTTCGTGGTGCTGCTGGGCATTTCGATCCCCAGCTTTTTCCTGGGCATGATGATGATCCTGATCTTCGCGGTCAGGCTGCGCTGGTTCCCGGTGTCCGGCATGTGGCCGATCTACGGCGCGCGCGATGCCGCGGCTCTGGCCAGCCACATGACCTTGCCGGTGATCGCGCTGGCGGTGGTGGCCACCGGCGTTATCGCACGTCTGTCGCGATCCGCCATGCTGGAGGTGCTGCGACAGGATTTCATTCGTACGGCGCGCGCCAAGGGCGTGACCGAACGCGGCGTGATCTGGCGCCACGCGCTGCGTGCGGCGATGGTCAGCATCATCCCGGTATTAGGCATCCAGGCCGGGTTCGTGCTGTCCGGCGCGGTCTACATCGAGATGGTGTTCCAGTGGCCGGGTGTCGGCCGGATGCTGGTCGACGCGATCCTGAAGCGGGACATCCTGCTGGTGCAGGGCGGAGTGGTGTTCGTCGCCGCCTGCTATGTCCTGTTCAACATCGCGGTGGACGTGGCGCAGAGCCTTCTGGACCCGAGGATCAAGACATGAGCTTTTTCCGCCTGCTGTCGCGCAACCGGCTGGCGCTGGCCGGGCTGATCGTGATGGCGGTCGTCGTTCTGCTGGCGTTGATCACCCCGCTGTTGCCGCTGGCGGACCCGGATGTCACCAACACCGCCAACCGGTTCCTGAAACCGTTTTCGGACACCGCGCCGCTGGGCACCGATCACCTGGGCCGCGACCTGCTGAGCCGGCTGATGTGGGGTACGCGGTTGTCGCTGGCGGTGGGGTTCACCGCCGCCGTGGTCGCTGCCACGATCGGCGCCACGATCGGCGTGATTGCGGGGTTCTATGGCGGGCGCACCGACAACCTGATCATGCGCGGCGTCGATATGCTGATGGCGTTTCCCTATATCCTGCTGGCGCTGGCCATCGTGGCGGCGCTGGGGCCGGGGCTGATGAATGCGCTGATTGCGGTTGCGGCGGTCAACATCCCGTTCTTCGCCCGCAACATTCGCGGCGTGACGGTGGGCATTGCGCACAAGGAATTCGTCGATGCCGCCCGGCTGTCGGGCATGACCAACGCCCGGATCATCGTCACCGAAGTGGTGCCGAACGTCATCCCGGTGATCGTGATTGCGATGTCCACGACGGTGGGCTGGATGATCCTGGAAACCGCAGGCCTGTCCTTTCTTGGGCTGGGCAGCCAGCCGCCACAGGCCGATCTCGGGTCGATGCTGGGCGAGGCGCGGTCAGCCTTGATCACCAACCCGCATACCTCGGTGGTGCCGGGGGCGATGATCCTGATCATCGTGATGGCGATCAACCTGCTGGGTGACGGGGTGCGCGATGCGCTGGATCCCCGGCTGAAGTCCGGGGCGCTGTCCCGCCCGATGCCGACCACGATGGTCGATCGGAAAGACCCGGTGCCGGCAGCCGATGCGACAGCCTTGTTGCAGCTCTGCGGGCTTCAGACCCAGTTTCACGTCAAGACCCGGATCTACAAGGCGGTCGGCGGCGTCGATCTGTCGGTCCGCCCCGGCGAATGCCTCGGGCTGATCGGCGAAAGCGGATCGGGCAAATCCGTGACGGCCCTGTCCATCATGGGATTGGTGGCCTCTCCTCCCGGGGTCATCACCGGCGGCGCGGTGTATTACAAGGGGGACGATCTGATCGGCGCACCTTACGAGGTTCTGCGCGGTCTGAGGGGACACCGCGTCGCTTATATCTTTCAGGATCCGCTGACCACGCTGCACCCGCTGTATTCCGTTGGCGACCAGCTGATCGAGGCGATCCGTGCGCACCACCCCGTCAGCGTGGCCGAGGCCCGCGCCAAGGCACTGGACCTGCTGAAATCGGTGCGCATTCCGAATGCCGAAAGCCGGTTGTCGAACTATCCGCACGAAATGTCGGGCGGGATGCGCCAGCGCGTGGGCATCGCCATGTCGCTGGCCAATGACCCCGAGGTCATCATCGCCGACGAACCCACAACCGCGCTGGACGTGACGGTGCAGGCGCAGATCTTGTCCCTTCTGGATGATTTGCGGCGCGAACGCGGGCTGGCCATCCTCTTTATCACTCATGACTTTGGCGTGGTGGCGCAGTTGTGTGACCGTGTCGCGGTGATGTACGCCGGCCGGATCGTCGAGGAGGGCGATACCGAGGCCATTCTGCATGCGCCGCGGCATCCCTATACCAAACGGCTGATGGCCTGTGTGCCGGAACTGGGTCAGGGTCGCCGCACCCTGGCCGCCATTCCCGGCCTCCCGCCGGTTGTCGACAGGCTGCCCGATGGCTGTGCCTTTGCCGACCGCTGCCACAAGGCCACCGACGCCTGCCGCCATGGCACCATAGAGCTGACAGAGGAAAGCGGGCGCAAGATCCGCTGCATCGCCCCCGAACCCCTGCCGGAACACGAGGCCGCGTCATGACCGAAGCGCTGAAACTGACCGACCTCAGCAAGGCGTTCCCGGTGGGCAAGCGCCTGATCGGGCCGCCGCGCGCCTTTGTCCACGCGGTGCAGCCGGTAACGCTGTCGGTGCCGGTGGGCGAAACGCTTGGCATCGTGGGCGAATCCGGTTGTGGAAAGTCCACGCTGGCGCGGATGCTTGTCGGGCTGCTGCCACCGACCACCGGGACGATCGAAATCGATGGCGAACCGCTCGACAACGCCGATCCAGCCGTTTTCGGGCGGCGCATCCAGTATGTCTTTCAGGATCCGCAAAGCAGTCTGAACCCGCGCAAGACCATCCGTCAGATCATGGAAGCCCCGCTGCGCCACCTGCACCGGATGAACGCCGAGGCACGCGCTGCACGGATCCGCGAAATCTTTGCCGCCGTGAACCTGCGCGAAGAATTCCTCGATCGCTATCCGCATGAATTTTCCGGCGGTCAGGCCCAGCGGATCGGCATCGCCCGCGCGCTGGCCGCCGATGCCCGCATCCTGATCCTGGATGAGCCGGTATCGGCGCTGGACGTTTCGGTGCAGGCGCAGGTTCTGAACCTGCTCAGCGATCTGAAAGCACGGTTCAACCTGACCTACCTGTTCATCAGTCATGACCTTGCGGTGGTCGAAGCTGTCAGCGACCGGGTCGCCGTCCTGTATTTTGGCGCAGTGGTCGAGATCGGGCCGGCGGCACGGATATTCTCCAGTCCTCGCCACCCCTACACCAAACTGCTGGCCGAAAGCGCGCCGGTGGTGGGCCGTGACCTGAAGGCGCCGGAAGGGCGGGAAACCGAACTGCCCGATCCGCTGAACCCGCCATCGGGCTGTGCCTTCCGGGCGCGGTGCCCCTTTGCCTCGGACCGCTGCGCGGCAGACGTGCCCAAGCTGCGCGATGTCGACGGCGTTCAGGTGGCTTGTCACCACCCGCTCTGACGGCTCAGTCGCGCAGCACGGTGGCGTCGATCACCGCGACGCCCTGCCCGGCCGTGACGTGGGCCACCGCCCTGGCCAGCGCGGTCTCGAACGTTTCGGGGCTGTCGGCTGACAGGCCCAGCGCGCCGCAGGCCTGCGCGGCCACGGCGAAATCGGGCGACGGGGACAGATCGGTCAACGGGACGGCGTTGGCCTTCACCGCATAACCCTCGGGGTACAGCCCGCTGACAGATGCCCGCACCGCGCCCCATTCGGAATTGTTCAGCACCACAACCAGCAGCGACAGCCCCTGCGCCTTGGCGACCTGCAAACACGCCAGCGGATTGGCAAAGATGTATGATCCGTCGCCCACCGTCGCGATGGTCAGCCGGTCTGGCCGCGCCATGTGGAACCCCATTGCGGCCGGCAGGCCAAAACCCAGCCCGCCCGAATGCGGGCTTTCGAACCAGGCTTGCGGATCGCTCAGCCGCATCGCCGGCAGTTGCGCCCCCAGTTCGCCAAAAATCGTCACCCGATGGTCGCCCGACAGCCGCGCCAGCCGGTCGCTGACCCAGCGCTTGGTCAGGGCGGGGCCGCGCCCGTCCGCGGCAATCTGGTTGTCGACCGCATCCCACCGCGCGGCGCTGGTTGCCGCAACCCGAGCGCGGCGCGCGCTGCGGTCGCCCGGATCAAGCCGGTCAAGCGCCGCGCACAGCGCCACCACATTGCAACCCAGATCCCCCGCCAGCGACAAGTCCGACCGGAAATTCCGTACCGGTGTCTGGGCAAACAACGGGTCCTGGCCGATCTGGATCACCGTCGAATCGGCCCTTGGCGCATGCGCGTCAGGCATCCACGGCGCCAGCCCTTCCAGCACGACAACCACATCAGCCTGCGCCAGCAACGGCGCCGGATCGGGGCCGGTGGCCATCGGGTGATCACTGGCCAACGCCAGTTGCAGCGACCAGTATTGGCAGACCGGAATGGCCCAGCGATCCACCGTGGCCGACAGCGCCTCGAACGCCTCTGACGATCCCGCGCCGCGTTGCGCAAAGATCACAGGGAACTGCGCCCCGGCGATCAGCCGCGCCGCCTCGGCGATGTCGCCGGGATGGGCCATCGGCGACGACGGTGCCATCTGCGCCGGCACCTCAGGCAGATCGACGGTCTCGCACAAGACCTCGCGCGGAAGCGACAGATAGACCGGGCCGCGCGGTACCGAATGCGCAATGCCATGGGCGCGGTCGGTCATGTCCTGCACCTGTTCAGGAAACCGCAGTTCATAGTTCCATTTGCAGGGCTCCCGGACCAGCGCATGCTGATCCGACATTTCCTGCCCCCAGCCAATCGGCACGGTCCGCGCGCCGAAGCGCCCGGCCTCGGTCGTCGGCGTGCGGCCCGAAAACAGCAGCATCGGAATGTTGTCGGCCCGCGCATTGATCGTGCCGATCACCGCATTCGCGAGCCCCACGTTGGTGTGCACCATCACCGCCTGCGCCCGGCCTGTGGCCAGCGTATAGCCATGCGCCATGGCGACAGCCGCGGTTTCATGTGGCACAGTCACCGCGCGCGGCAGCGCCATGCCCTTCGCGGCGGCCTCTGCCAGGCCTTCGATGATCGGCGGGAAATCGGTGCCGGAATTGGCAAAGATGCAATCGACGCCAAGGCGCCCCAAACGCGCAACCAGCGCCGCGCCCGCCGTGATCTGTGCCATATCGCGCCCTCCCCTGCGTTTGCGGGCAGACTGGCGCGAAACGGCGCGGTTGGCCAGTGGGTCAGCGGGCGCTCAGCCCGAATGCCCAGCGGCGCGCCTGCTGAAAGACAGAGCTTTCGCAACGCTCGAACAGGCAACGCAGCACAAAACGAAGAGGATCAAGTTCGGTCATCGGTCGAATCCGGCAGCAGCATGGAACCTGCGTCCGCGATACGGGGCGAACATCTCGGTTCCGTGACAGAGACACGACAGGGTTGTGAAACCGGGTCACTTGATCCGGGAATAGACCCCTTCGGGCAGTTCGATCGCAGCAGCCAGGTCGCGCATCTGCGAAATTGACAGGGTAATACGGTTCACCCGGTCTTCCCGCGGATCGTACTGTTCCACGGTGATGCATTCGGCAAAGCTGTTGACGACGATATCTTCCATCAAGGGCGCTTCGCCCTCGTCTACCAGGGTCACGACGGTGGAGTCGAATTCGTGCTCGATGCTGAACATGCGCTCAGCCTAACGCGCCCGTCCCCGCACGCAAGAGGTTTCCCGCCCAAGCCGTCACGATGACCCAGTTTTGACTGGTACGGCACCGGCGCTGTACCTATTTTCAGAAATGCCCCTGCCCTAACCGGAAACTTTCATGCGTTGGTTGCTCGTTCTCATCGTCATCGCCCTGGCCGCCTGCGAGCCGATCCAGACAACGCAATCCATACCCCAGAGGCAAGATCTGTCCCGGGGCGAGGTCCGCGCGCTGGCGCAGCGCGCCGCACAGCAATTCGTGTCGGTTGTCGACCGTGTCGAACCTGTTGCCGAAGAAGAATGCCGGCGCGCCACCCGAGGCGTGAACTGCGATTACCAGATCGTTGTCGATGACACCCCCGGCGAAGCGCCGAATGCCTTCCAGACCGTCGATGCCAACGGTCGTCCGATTCTGGCTTTCAACCTTGCGTTGATTCTGAGCGCGCAGAATGCCGATGAACTGGCCTTTGTCATGGGGCACGAGGCGTCGCATCACATCGCGGGCCACCTTGGCCGGGCGCAGCAGAACGCCGCGGTCGGGGCGCTGATCTTTTCAGGGCTGGCCGCACTTGGCGGAGGAAGCGCCGACGCGGTGCGCAATGCCGAACAGATGGGCGCCAGCCTGGGGGCACGCAGCTTTTCCAAGGAATTCGAACTCGAAGCCGACCGCCTGGGCACGGTGATCGCGATTCGCGCAGGCTTTGACCCGGTGCGCGGCGCCGAATTCTTTACGCGTCTGCCCGACCCCGGCGACAAATTCCTGGGCACTCATCCCCCGAATGCGGCGCGAATCGAGGCAGTTCGCCGGACCGCGGCCGCCTTGTGACCCGCCATTGACCTGCATCAAGGGTCGATCCGGCCAGGACTGCTAAGGTGCTGTTCATGCACTTCAGCGCGAAGGGGGAAAGACCATGCAGTCGACAAAGACCCTACGGAGACACGCCCAGCTTGTAGACCGGATGGCCGACGCCTTGGGCATCGACCTGGAAGAAGAGGCCCTGCGCGGCCACCTGACGATCAGCGAAATCGACGATGCGGTGCTGCGCTGCACAGGGTGTACCAACCCCGATTCCTGCGAACACTGGCTGGACACCGGCCCACAGGCCAGCGACCCGCCCGGCTATTGCCGCAACGCGGAACTGTTCGGCGATCTGCGGAACAGCCATCCATGACCCAGCCATCCCCGGAACACCGCCCGTTTGAACCGCTGGGCGACGAGAACGAACATTTCTGGCTGGTTCAGCGCATGGCCAAAGCCACCGGCACCGATCTGGTCGCCGCGATGGATGACGGTGAACTGACGAACGCTGACTGGGCTTCGATGGTGCAGCACTGCCGGGGCTGTGCCTGGACCGAAGGATGCCATCACTGGCTTGACCATCCCGGCACCGAGCGCCCGCGCGCCGTTCCGCAAACCTGCGTGAACCACGAACGCTTTGCGCGGCTGCGGGCAAACTACAGGACGAACGCAAAATGACACTGCACCTTGGCGATCCCACCCGTCATTTCTGGATCACGCGCAGCGTGGCGCGGGTCATGGGGTTGAACCTTGCCGATGAAATGGCCTCGGGCCGGCTCAGCGAAAAAGCCTATGCGCAAATGATCACCCGCTGCCGCGGCTGCCCGCTCACGAACCAATGCACCGAATGGCTGGCCTCGCGCACCGATCTGTCACGCACGGCCCCAGACGGCTGCCGCAACGCATCGGAACTCAACCGTCTGAACCTGCTGCACTAGGCGGCGAAATCCGACCGGGCATAGCCCTGCAGGTACAGCAGCGCCGACAGGTCACCGTGGTTCACCCGCAAGGCACACTGGGCTTGAACCGACGGCTTGGCGTGCAGGGCCACACCCATCCCTGCCAGTCCGAGCATCCCCAGATCATTCGCCCCGTCACCCACCGCCAGCACATCGGCAGGCGACAGCCCCAACCGCGCGGTGATCTCTTTCAGCGCCTGAACCTTGGCCTCGCGCCCCAGGATCGGGCGGCCCACCTCGCCGCTCAGCAGATCGCCATCGGTCAACAGCGTGTTGGCGCGGTTTTCGTCAAAGCCAAGCGCCGCCGCCACCCTTGCGGTAAAGGCGGTGAAGCCGCCCGACACCAGGGCCGCGTGGCCGCCGTTTGCCTTCATCGTCGCCACCAGGGCCGCCCCACCGGGCATGAAGGTGATCCGGGTGTCCAGCACCCGGTCGATCACCGACACCGGCAGCCCCTTCAGCAGACCGACCCGTTCGGTCAGCGCACCTTCGAAATCCAGCTCCCCGTTCATCGCGCGGGCGGTGATGTCCTTCACCCGCGCGCCGACCCCGGCCTCGTCCGCCAGTTCGTCGATGCATTCCTGCTGGATCATGGTCGAATCCATGTCGGCCAGCAACATCGCCTTGCGCCGCCCCGCGCTTGGCAGAACGTTCACATCGACCCCGACCGAATCCAGATCGGTACGCACCGCATCAAGGGTGTCAGGCAACACAGGCAGATCGAATTCTGCCGCCTCGCCGGGGTTCAGCCAGACCGCGACACCGCCGCCCCAGGCATTGCGCAACGCCTCGACCATGGGGGGTTCCAGCCCGCCGGGGCGTGAGATCAGAACAGCAACATACATTGGCCAGCCTCCAGAAATGTCGCGCCTCCCATAGCGACGACATGACCAAAGCGCCAGACCGCGCGCCTGCGTCGTCTTGCGCGCCGCACCGGCCAGGCGCGCCCGCCGCCTGTTGCGTTTCCGAAGGAAGACGACAGGCCGACCCTGCCTGCGCCGTGCGCGGCGGCGTCTTTGACTTCATAACCAAAAGTTTCCGATCCGCTCCATCGCCAGAAGATCAGCGCCCGAAAACGTCCATCCGGGCGTTTTTTCCGACTTGCGAGTCACCGCAAGCCCCCGTAAACGCGGCGGTGGGACACCCCTCCCCAACGAGGGGCTTCTATCTGGAAGGTTAGACCGACATGGCTACCAATGCACCGGCAACGCGGCCGGCAAATCCGCGTTTTTCCTCTGGCCCCTGCGCCAAGATCCCCACTTTCAATCTGAACAATCTGTCGGATGCCGCGCTTGGGCGCTCGCATCGCGCCGCGATCGGCAAGGCCAAGCTGAAGGCCGCCATCGAGGAAACGCGCGCGCTTTTGGGCGTGCCGGCCGACTACCGAATCGGCATCGTGCCGGCCTCGGACACCGGCGCCGTCGAAATGGCGCTGTGGTCGCTGCTGGGTGCCCGCAAGGCGGAAATGCTGGCCTGGGAAAGCTTCGGCTCGGGCTGGGTCACCGATGTCGTCAAGCAGCTGAAGATCGACGCCGAGGTCAAGACCGCTGCCTATGGCGAGATCGTCGATTTCGCGACGGTCGATTTCAACAATGACGTGGTCTTCACCTGGAACGGCACCACCTCGGGTGTGCGCCTTCCCAATGGCGATGCGATCCCCGCAGACCGCGACGGCCTGACCATCTGCGACGCCACCAGCGCCGCCTTCGCGATGGACCTGCCCTGGGACAAGCTGGATGTCGTGACCTTCTCCTGGCAGAAGGTTCTGGGCGGCGAAGCGGCCCATGGCATGCTGATCCTGTCGCCCCGCGCCGTCGAACGGCTCGAAAGCTACACCCCGGCCTGGCCGCTGCCGAAAATCTTCCGCCTCACCAAGGGCGGCAAGCTGATCGAAGGCATCTTCAAGGGCGAAACCATCAACACCCCGTCGATGCTCGCGGTCGAGGATTACCTCGTCGCGCTGGACTGGGCGCGGTCGGTCGGCGGGCTGCAGGGCCTGATCGCCCGGGCCAATGCCAACGCGCAGGCAATCTGGGATTTCTGCGAAGCCCGCGACTGGATCGACAACCTGGCGGTTGACCCGGCGACCCGGTCGAACACCAGCGTCTGCCTGAAGTTCACCGATCCGCGCATCACCGATGGCGCCACCTTTGCCAAAGCCGTGGCCAAGCGGCTGGAAGCCGAAGGCGCGGCGCTCGACGTGGGGGCCTATCGCGACGCCCCGGCCGGTCTGCGGATCTGGTGTGGCGGTACGGTCGAAACCTCGGACATCCAGGCAATGCTGCCGTGGCTCGAATGGGCGTTCAACGCCGAGATCGCAGCCCTGGCCGAAACCGCCTGATCCACCGCGCCCCGGGCGTGACCTGGGGCCGGTTTCCAGACACGCCGGTTTGACCGCTGCGCCCTGCGCACCGGTCCAGCCACCCCGATACTCATCAATCGTATGCATGGTTTGTGCATGGAATGTGCATAGGCTGTGCCCCCCTCGAAAGGACCAGATCCATGGCTCCCAAGGTACTCATCTCTGATAAACTGTCCGACGCCGCCGTCCAGATCTTCCGTGATCGCGGCATCGACGTGGATTTCATGCCCGAAGTCGGCAAGGACAAGGAAAAGCTGGCAGAAATCATCGGCAACTACGATGGTCTTGCCATCCGTTCGGCCACCAAGGTGACCCCGACGATCCTTGAAAACGCCACCAACCTCAAGGTGATCGGCCGCGCCGGCATCGGCACCGACAACATCGACAAGGAAGCGGCATCGAAGAAAGGCGTGATCGTCATGAACACGCCGTTCGGCAACATGATCACCACCGCCGAACACGCCATCGCGATGATGTTCGCCGTGGCTCGCCAGATCCCCGAAGCGTCGGCCTCAACCCACGCTGGCAAATGGGAAAAATCCAAGTTCATGGGGGTCGAACTGACCGGCAAGACCCTTGGCGTGATCGGCGCGGGCAACATCGGTGGCATCGTCTGCGACCGCGCCCGCGGCCTGAAGATGAAGGTCATCGCCTACGATCCCTTCCTTTCGGAAGAGAAGGCCGAGAAGATGCAGGTCGAGAAGATCGACGATCTGGACGTTCTGCTGAAGCGTGCCGACTTCATCACCTTGCACGTGCCCTTGACCGATGGCACCCGCAACATCCTGAGCCGCGAAAACCTTGAAAAGACCAAGAAAGGCGTGCGCATCATCAACTGTGCCCGCGGTGGCCTGGTTGACGAAGACGCATTGGCCGACCTGCTGAAATCGGGCCACGTCGCCGGTGCCGCCTTTGACGTGTTCGCCGAAGAACCGGCCAAGGAAAACCCGCTGTTCAACCTGCCCAACGTCGTCTGCACCCCGCACCTCGGCGCAGCCACCACCGAGGCACAGGAAAACGTGGCCCTTCAGGTCGCGGAGCAGATGGCCGACTACCTTCTGACCGGCGCGGTGCAGAACGCGTTGAACATGCCGTCCGTCACCGCCGAAGAGGCCAAGGTCATGGGTCCGTGGATCAAACTGGCCGATCACCTGGGCAGCTTCATCGGCCAGATGACCGATGAACCGATCAAGGCAATCAACATCCTGTATGACGGTGTCGTGGCCGAAATGAACCTGGAAGCGCTGAACTGTTCGGCCATCGCGGGGATCATGAAGCAGGTGAACCCCGATGTGAACATGGTGTCGGCCCCGCTGATCGCCCGTGAACGCGGCGTCCAGATCTCGACCACCAACCAGGCCAAGTCGGGCGCTTTCGAAGGCTTCGTCAAGCTGACCGTGGTCACCGACAAGCGCGAACGGTCCATCGCGGGCACCGTGTTCAGCGATGGCAAGCCGCGCTTCATCCAGATCAAGGGCATCAACATCGACGCCGAGATCGGGTCGCACATGCTTTATACCACGAACGAAGACGTGCCGGGCATCATCGGCGTGCTGGGCAAGACCATGGGCGATCACGGCGTCAACATCGCGAACTTTACCCTGGGCCGTGCCGTTGCCGGCGGTGAAGCCATCGCGTTGCTTTACGTCGACGAACCGGTCTCGGCAGAGGCGCGGGCGAAGCTGGCCGAAACCGGCCTGTTCCGCCAGATCAAGCCGCTGGAATTCGACGTGGCCTGAACGCATCCTTTGCGAAACGAACAAACGCCGCCCCGACCGGGGCGGCGTTTTTCATTCCCACCACAAAACGCCAGACTTTGCAGTCCGAACCCTTTTCGATGCCAGGGCAACCCGTTACGCAGGAAACAACGAAAGGACCCAGGATGCCCCCAATTTACGCCATCGGCGATGTTCACGGCCAACGCGAGATGCTTGAAAACGCCTTCGACCTGATCGAACGGGACGAACACGCAGGCGCCCCGGTGGTGCTGGTGGGCGATTTCACCGACCGCGGACCCGACAGCCGCGGCGTGATCGACATGCTGCTGGACGGGATTGCCGCGGGCCGCCCCTGGATCCCGCTGATGGGCAACCACGACCGGTTCCTGCTGCGGTTCCTG
This sequence comes from Mesobacterium hydrothermale, assembly GCF_035818635.1. NCBI lineage: Bacteria > Pseudomonadati > Pseudomonadota > Alphaproteobacteria > Rhodobacterales > Roseobacteraceae > Mesobacterium > Mesobacterium hydrothermale. The sequence goes on from NZ_JAYLLH010000009.1 coordinate 12,334, forward strand.
AAGGATCCGCACTACGCCGATCCGCGGATGAAAACGCCGCGCAACTGGCTGGCACCGGTTGTCGGCGGTCGTGCGACGCTGGAGTCCTACGGGGTTGATGCGGATGAACGCAGAGCGCTGGAAGACATCCATGCCGACGCGCTGCAGGCGATCCCGCCGTCGCATATCGCGTTTTTCGAATCCCTCGATACGACGCACCTGACCGACGATCACGTCTTTGTCCACGCGGGGATCCGGCCCGGCGTGCCGCTGCAACAACAGACCGAGGATGACCTGATCTGGATCCGCGATGAATTTCTGGATGATCCGCGCGACCACGGTCGGCTTGTCGTTCACGGCCACACCCCCACCGAAGCGCCGGTGCATTGCGGCAATCACGTGAACGTGGACGGGGGCGCCGGCTATGGACGCCCCCTGATCCCTGTTCTTTTACTGGGCCGCGAGGGCTGGACCCTCAGCAGCGTTGGCCGCGCCCGTCTGTGACGGTGGCAGGTGCGGATTCCGCAGCGCGGTCCAGGCATCGTACTGCGACAGGTAAACCTTGCCCTCGATCTCGTCCAGGAAATGGCTGCGCTTAAGGCGGTCCATGACCGGGCCCTTCACCTCGGAGAAGTGCAGGCGGATGCCCATGTCTTTCAACCGGTGGTTCAACGCTTCCATGCTTTCCAGCGCGCTCATGTCGACTTCGTTCACGGCCGAGAACATCAAAACCACATCGCGCAGCGTCGTGTCCTTGATCACCCGGTTGGTGACATAGTCCTCCAGGAACCGGGCGTTGGCGAAGTACAGGCTTTCGTCGACACGCAGGGTGACGACACCGGGGATGGTTTCCACCTCGTGCCGCAGGATGTTGCGGAAGTGATGGGTGCCAGGAACAAGGCCCACCTCTGCCACGTGCGGGCGCGAGGTCTTGTACAGGAACAACCCGATCGACAGCATCACACCGGCGCTGACGCCCACTTCGACACCAAAGCCCAGGGTCAGGAAGATGGTGGCGGCAACGGCAGCGAAATCAACCTTGGAATAGCCCCAGGCGCGGCTGAGGATCGACAGGTCGACCAGCGACAGAACCGCCACGATGATGGTGGCCGCCAGCGTGGCCTTCGGTAAGAAGAACAGCAGCGGGGTCAGCAGCAGCGCGGCCAGCGCGATGCCGATAGCGGTAAACGCACCGGCGGCGGGGGTTTCCGCGCCGGCGTCGAAGTTCACGACAGACCGGGCAAAGCCACCGGTCACCGGGTAGCCGCCCGACACCGCCGCCGCGATGTTGGACGCGCCCAGACCCACCAGTTCCTGATCGGGGATGATGCGCTGGCGTTTCTTCGCCGCCAGGGTCTGTGCAACCGACACCGATTCCACAAAACCGATGATCGAGATCAGCAGCGCCGGAATGAACAGCTGGCTCCACATCGCCGGATCGAAGGCCGGCAGCGTCAGCGGCGGAAGGCCCATCGGCACCTCGCCCACGATGGCGACCCCCTTGTCATGCAGGCCGAAAATGAAGGTCGCCAGCGTGGTCACGGCAACCGCCGCCACCGGACCTGCCTTGGCCAGAATATCGGCCAGGCGCGGTTTCAGACCCGCAGCCAGCAGCAGCGGCTTGAGCCCCTTGCGGACCCAGAACAGGAACGCCACGGTCGATACGCCGATGAACAGCGTGATCACGTTGGTGGCTTGCTGATGCTCCAGCAAGCTCCAGACCAGTTGAACCAGGTTGTGACCCTCAGCCTTGATGCCAAAGATATGCTTCATCTGAGACGTGGCGATCAGGATGCCCGACGCGGTGATAAAGCCGGCGATCACCGGGTGGCTGAGGAAGTTGGCAAGAAAGCCAAGCCGGAACACACCCAGCACCGTCAGGATGATGCCCGAGATAAAGGCCAGCGTGATCGCCGCAGCGGCATATTCCGCCGGGGTGGCAAGGTTCAGATTGCCGACCGCGGCCGCCGTCATCAGCGACACGACCGCCACGGGACCAACCGCCAGCGCCCGCGAGGTGCCGAAGACGGCATAGGCGACAAGCGGCAGGATCGACGCATAAAGCCCCATCTCCGCCGGCAGGCCAGCCAGCAGCGCATAGGCCAGCGATTGCGGGATCAGCATGATCGTCACAATGACGGCGGCCACGAGGTCGCTGGTCAGCGTGTCACGATCATAGGTTTTGGACCACGTCAGGATCGGCAGATGCCGTTCGAAAGACGCGCGGGTTATCTTGGGTATGTTCATGGGCACTTCCTGTTGCGGCGCGGGCCCTTGCCCCGCGCACAGGGGAATCATCAGGTGGGGCCGCTATACATTCAGAAACCAGAATAAGTGAAGCAAAAAATGTATGATTTGCCGAACGGCCGCTGATGTGGGCGGGTTTGACGCAGACAAAAAACGCCCCGGGGGTTGCCCGGGGCGTTTTGAAAGTCATCAGACAGGGATTACTTTGCCGAAACCTTCTCGGGTTTGGCCATCCATTCTTTGCCGCGCAGCATCGCCTTCCAATAGACCGGCGGCAGGATCTGTTCCTTGAGGATCCAGGCCTTGCGGGTTGGGCGTGTGCCATCCAGGATCCACTTGGGAAAGCTGGGCAACAGCGTCCCGCCATAGCCGAATTCCGCCAGAACGATCTTGCCGCGTTCAACGGTCAGCGGGCACGAGCCATAGCCGTTGTACATCGCGGTGGGCGAAATGCCCTTGATATCGTCGACGATGTTTTCGGCCACGATCGGCGCCTGCATCCGCGCCGCGGCGGCGGTCTTGGCGTTCGGCGCGTTCATCACGTCACCCAGCGACCAGATGTTGTCGTAATACTTGTGGCGCAGCGTGCTTTGGTCGACATCGACCCAGCCCGCGGCATCGGCCAGCGGCGACACCCGGATGAAATCGGGGGCGACTTGCGGCGGCACCACGTGGATCATGTCGAAGTCGACGGTCACCTCTGTCGCCTCTGTATCGGGCTTGGCGACCTTGAAAGTCGCGGTCTTGCCCGGACCGTCGATGGCGATCAGGTTGTGGAAGAAGTTCAGCGTCGCATCGTATTTCTTGACGTATTCTTCCAGCGCCGGGACATAGTCCTTGACCCCGAACAGAACGCCACCGGCATTCATGAACTGGATGTCCACATTCTTCAGGCGGCCAACCTTCGACCAGTAGTCGCCCGACAGATACATCGCCTTTTGCGGCGCGCCGGCGCATTTGATCGGCATCGGCGGCTGGGTGAAGATCGCGTTGCCCGACTTCAGCCCCTTGACCAGTTCCCAGGTATAGGGCGCGAGGTCATAGCGATAGTTGGAGGTAACGCCGTTCTTGCCGAGCGTCTGCACCAGCCCGTCGACCTTGCCCCAGTCAAGCTTCAGCCCCGGGCAAACCACCAGGCGGTCGTATTTCACCACGCGGCAACCGTCCAGGATCACGGCATTGTTCTGCGGTTCGAACGCGGCAACAGCGGATTTGATCCAGTGCACACCCTTGGGGATCAGGCTGCCCATGGTGCGGGCGGTGCTTTGCGGTTCGAACACGCCAGCGCCAACCATGGTCCAGCCCGGCTGGTAGTAGTGGATGTCGGCAGGGTCCAGAACGGCAATGTCGAGGTCAGGCTTGCGCGACTTCAGGCTGGCCGCAACAGAGATGCCCGCCGCGCCGCCGCCAACGATAACCACGTCAAATTTCGCGTCGCCAGTGTCCGTGGGAGTCTTGCCGCCATTGACGATGCGGCGTACGACGCCCGCCATGTCATAGCCCGCGTTCTTGGCTGCGGTCAGGATTTCCGCCGGTGCCATGGTCGACGCCTGGCTGAGCGACCACAAAGTGGCCGAACGGGTGCCGGTGCGGCAATAGGCCAGAATCGGGCCGGGCAGTTCCCGGAGCGCCTTGCCGAAATCTTCGGCATCGCTGTCCTGCACCTTGCCCGAGACAACCGGCAGATAGCGCGCTTCGAGCCCGACTGCACGGGCCGCGGCGGCCATTTCTTCAAAGGTGGGTTGGTCTGCGCCTTCACCGTCGGGCCGGTTACAGATGATTGCCCGGTATCCTTGCGACGCCAGTTCGGCCAGCTCTTCGGGCTGGATCTGCGGGGCGACAGAGATATCGGGAGAAATTGGCTTGATGTCCATGCGCATTTCCTCCTCGCGTGGTATGGCTGGGGCTTATACATTCGAAAAGACGAATGACTAACCCCTATTTTCGTGGCACGGTGTCACAGGATACTAGGCAGCGAAACCTTGCCCCGTTGTCTTGCGAAAGGTTGAACTGCGCCCGCGTTCGCGGCAAGTAGGAAACGTATCTTCCCGTCCGGATCACCCTTATGCCCGTCGCCAAGCTTTATCATGTTCCGCTGTCACCGTTCTGCCGCAAGGTGCGGCTGAGCCTGGCGGAGAAAAAGATCGACTGCGAACTGATCGAGGAACGGTATTGGGAGATGGGCGCGGATTTCCTGCGACGCAACCCGGCGGCCAAGGTGCCGGTGCTGAAACTGGACGACCTTGTCCTGTCCGAAAGCGCCGCGATCTGCGAGTACCTGGAAGAGGCGTTTCCCGAACCCTCATTGATGCCCCGCAGCGCCGAGGCGCGCTATGAGGTGCGCCGGCTGGTGGGCTGGTTCGACGACAAGTTCCACAACGAGGTCACGTCGAAACTGCTGTATGAGCGGGTCAACAAGAAGATCATAGGCAAGGGCTTTCCCGACAGCGGCAACGTGAAATCCGGCGCACGGGCGATCAAGTATCACCTGGACTACATGGCCTGGCTGCTGGAACACCGCCGCTGGCTTGCCGGTGACGTGATGACGCTGGCCGATTTCGCCGCCGCCGCGCATCTGTCGTCGCTCGACTATATCTCGGACGTGGACTGGAACCGGTCGGACGTGGTCAAGGACTGGTACGCGAAAATCAAGTCCCGCCCGGCGTTCCGCAGCATCCTGGCCGACCAGATCCCCGGGTTCCGGCCGCCGGCGCACTATGCCGACCTGGATTTCTGATCCCGGCCGGGCGGAGGGGGCCAGCCCCCTCTGGCAGCAAGCTGCCATTCACCCCCGGGATATTTTCCGGCAAGATGATGCAGGGCGCGGATTTGTCTGATCTGAAGGACAGGCTGGTGGCACGGGCGTTGGACGAGGGGTTTTCCGCCTGCCGGATTTGCCGGCCCGGCGATCTGCCCGAGGTACCGGCACGGCTGGAGGCTTTCCTGGCCGAGGGCTATCATGGCCGGATGGGCTGGATGGCGGAGCGGGTGGCCTGGCGGGCGGACCCGTCGGCATTGTGGCCCGAGGCGCGATCGGTGATCGTTCTGGCCGAGAATTACGGGCCGTCGCACGACCCCTTGCACGTGTTGCAACGGCCTGATCGGGCGGCGATTTCCGTCTATGCGCAGAACCGCGATTACCACGACGTGGTCAAGAAGCGGCTGAAGCGGCTGGCGCGCTGGCTGATTGCCGAGGCGGGTGGCGCGGTGAAGGTGTTCGTCGATACCGCGCCGGTGGCCGAAAAGCCGTTGGGGCAGGCGGCGGGGCTGGGTTGGCAGGGCAAGCACACCAACCTTGTCAGCCGCGAGCTGGGCAGCTGGTTTTTCATCGGGTCGGTCTTCTCCACGCTGGAGCTGCCGGTGGATGCGCCCGGGCGCGACCATTGCGGCCGGTGCACCGCGTGCCAGGACATTTGTCCGACCGCGGCCTTTCCCGCGCCTTACCGGCTGGATGCGCGGCGTTGCATTTCCTATCTGACGATCGAACATCACGGGCCCGTGGATCCGGCGTTGCGGCCATTGCTGGGAAACCGGATCTATGGCTGTGACGATTGTCTTGCAGTCTGTCCGTGGAACAAGTTCGCGCAGGTGGCGCAGGAGGCGAAGTACCACGCGCGCGACGACTTGCTGGCGCCGCGGCTGGCAGAGCTTGCCGCGCTGGACGATGCCGCATTCCGGGCGAAGTTTTCCGGCAGCCCGGTCAAGCGGATCGGGCGGGACCGGTTCGTGCGCAACGTGCTTTATGCCATTGGCAATTCGCGGGACGCCACGTTGCTGCCGGTGGCGCGGAACCTGACCGCCGATCCCGATGCGACGGTGGCGGATGCGGCGCGTTGGGCGGTGGAACGGCTGTTACAGGTCGCAAACGGGCGGGACGCGGGCTGATTGCGCTGCGATCCGAAGGGCAGGCAAGAAGAGGACGCGACGCATGGCAATCCTGTTGGGTGTGGATACCGGTGGCACCTATACCGACGCGGTGCTGATCCGCGACGAGGCCGAAGTTCTGGCCAGCGCCAAGTCCCTGACCACGCGGCACGATCTGGCCGACGGGATCACCGCCGCAGTGCGCGCGGTGCTGGACCAGGCCGGGGTCGCGCCGGACCAGATCGCCATGGCGTCGCTGTCCACCACGCTGGCCACCAACGCCCTGGTCGAGGGGCACGGCCAGCGCGTCGGGCTGGTGTTCATCGGCTTTGCCGAGAAAGACCTGGACAGCCACGGGTTGTCGCGCGCGCTGGCGGGCGATCCGGTGATCGTGCTGGACGGCGGTCACAGCCATGCCGGGGCCGAGGTCGCGCCGCTGGACCTGGACAGGTTGGCGGACTGGGCGCGGGCGCAGCCGGTGTCGGCCTTTGCCGTCGCGGCGCAATTCGCCACCCGCAACCCCGCGCACGAGGTCGCGGCGCGCGAAACCCTGCGCCGGGTGACCGGGCGGCCTGTCACCTGTTCGCACGAACTGTCGGCCAGGCTGGGCGGGCCGAAACGGGCGCTGACCGCCGTGCTGAACGCGCGGTTGATCGGGTTGACCCACCGGCTGATCGGCCGGGCGGATGACGGGCTGCGCGCCATGGGGATCGACGCGCCGCTGATGGTGGTGCGGGGCGATGGCGCCTTGATGTCGGCGGCGCAGGCGATGGAGCGGCCGATCGAAACCATCCTCTCTGGTCCCGCCGCGTCTATCGTGGGGGCGCGCTGGCTGACCGGGGCGGACGAGGCGCTGGTGTCCGACATTGGCGGCACCACGACGGACATTGCGCTGCTGCGCGACGGGCGGCCCGCGATCGACCCCGCCGGGGCGCGGGTCGGTGGCTGGCGGACGATGGTCGAAGCGGTGGCGATGCGCACCCACGGACTGGGCGGGGACAGCGTGGTGGTGCCGGTGACCGAAGGTTTGCAGGGCGGTGTCACGCTGGGCCCGCGCCGGGTATTGCCGGTGTCGCTGGTGGCGCAGACCGCGCCCGACGCGGTGATCCCGGCACTGGAGGAGCAACTGGCGCGCCCCGCGCCGTCCGAACACGATGGGCAGTTCGCGTTGCGGGTTCAGGGGCAGGACAGCGCCGGTCTGGCAGAGCGCGACCAGGCCGTTCTGGACCGGCTAGGCGACGCCCCTGTACCGGTGGGCAAGCTGCTGCGCACCCGGTTGGAAGGGCAGGCTCTGACCCGGCTGGTGGATCGCGGGCTGGTGCAGGTGTCGGGTGTTACGCCCACAGACGCGGCGCATGTGCTGGGCCGGCTGGCAGACTGGAACATCGAGGCGGCGGAGCTGGCGTTGCGGCTGATGGCGCGGCGGCGGGTCGGCCATGGCGGAATGCTGGCGCCCGATCCACAGGCACTTGGGCAGATGATCATTGACCAGCTGACCCGTCAAACCGCGCTGGCCCTGCTGCAAAGCGCCTTTGCCGAAGACGGCTGGGACGAAGACCCCGACACGCTGTCGCGGCATCCGTTGTTGCAGCGGGCGCTGTCCGGATACAGCGGGCTTTTGACCCTGAACGCCGCGCTTGCGGTGCCGGTGATCGGGCTGGGGGCGTCTGCCGGGTGCTACTATCCCGCGGTGGGCAACGCCTTGAACGCGCAGATGATCTTGCCGCGCCACGCCGAGGTCGCCAATGCGATCGGCGCTGTCGTCGGGCGCATCACCGTGCGCCGCAGCGGCACCGTCACCGCGCCGTCCGAAGGCCGGTTTCGTGTGCATCTGGCCGCCGGGCCAGAAGATTTCGGCGCGTTGGAGGAGGCCCTGACCTGCCTGCAAACCGCGCTGGAATGCGACGCGCGGGCCGAGGCAGAGGCGGCGGGTGCGGCGGGGATCGCCTGTGCGGTCACCCGCGATGTGCGCCTTGTCCAGATCGAATCGCGCGAGGTTTTTGTCGAGGCAGAGCTGACCGTCGAAGCCTCGGGCCGGGCGCGGGTCGCGGATTAAGGGTACAGCTTGGCGAGGGGGTTGCAACAAGGCTTTGCTTTGTCACGCATCGCGCCATCTTATGTTCATGGGAACCACACCGGAGGGTAACATGACCCGCTACAAAAAGGATCCAGACGCCATTTCCGCGCTGACACCGGAACAATACCGCATCACGCAGGAAAGCGGCACGGAACGACCCGGTACAGGCGAATACCTGCACAACAAGGAACCGGGCATCTATGTCGACGTGGTCAGCGGAGAGCCGCTGTTTGCCTCGTCGGACAAGTATGAATCGGGATGTGGATGGCCCAGCTTTACCAAGCCGATCGCGCCGTCGCACATTCACGAACTGCGTGACCTGAGCCACGGCATGATCCGGACCGAGGTGCGCAGCACCCATGGCGACAGCCACCTTGGCCACGTCTTTCCCGATGGGCCGATGGATCGGGGTGGGCTAAGGTATTGTATCAACTCGGCTTCCTTGCGGTTCATCCACCGCGATGAGATGGAGGCCGAAGGCTATGGCGACTATATCGACCAAGTGGAGGATATCTGATGAGCCTTGAACGCGCCGTTCTGGCGGGGGGGTGTTTCTGGGGCATGCAGGACCTGATCCGCAAGCTGCCGGGGGTGTCGAAGACCCGCGTCGGCTATACCGGCGGGGACGTGCCCAACGCCACCTATCGCAACCACGGCACCCATGCCGAAGGGATCGAGATCTGGTTTGACCCGGACAAGATCACCTATCGCCGGTTGCTGGAATTTTTCTTTCAGATTCATGACCCTACTACAGTCAATCGGCAAGGCAACGACCTTGGGATGAGCTATCGCTCGGCGATCTATTTCGTCGACGAAGCGCAGAAACAGGTGGCCGAAGACACGATCGCGGATGTGAACGCATCGGGGTTGTGGCCGGGTCGCGTGGTGACCGAGGTCGAACCGGTGGGCGATTTCTGGGAAGCGGAGCCGGAGCATCAAGATTACCTGGAGCGGATCCCCAACGGTTATACCTGCCACTTCCCGCGCCCCGACTGGGTGCTGCCGAAGCGCGACGCCGCGGAATAGGCGCAGCCCTGCGAATCGGGGGTTAACGGGCTGGATTTGCCGGGTTTTCCCCTTGGCACACCCCATGCACACAGGATGCACATTCCATGCGCATCGGTGTGCGGGGTGACCCCGGTAACACGGCGCACGGCGCTGGCCCAACGGGTCGCAACAGACAGACAAAAGCCCGGGACCCTGTCCGGGGCTTTGATGGTCCTGGCGTGCTGCCTTACATGTTCGGGTAGTTCGGGCCGTCGCCGCCCTGCGGGACCGTCCAGTTGATGTTCTGGCTGGGGTCCTTGATGTCACAGGTCTTGCAGTGCACGCAGTTCTGGAAGTTGATGACGAATTCCTTCGCCCCGTCCTTTTCCACCACTTCGTAGACACCCGCCGGGCAATAGCGCTGCGCCGGTTCGTCGAACCTGGGCAGGTTGACCGCCACCGGCACCGAGGCATCCTTGAGATGCAGGTGGCAGGGCTGGCTTTCCTCGTGGTTGGTAAAACTGAAGGACACGTTGGTCAGGCGATCAAAGCTGATCTTGCCGTCGGGCTTGGGATAGTCGATCGGCTTGAACTTCGACGCCTCGCCGGTTGCGGCGGCGTCAGTCTTGCCATGGCCCATGGTGCCGAACAGCGAGAACCCCCAGGTGTTGGTCCACATGTCCAGCCCGCCCAGCGCGAGGCTGGGAAGCATGCCCCACTTGGACCACATCGGCTTGACGTTGCGGACCTTCTTCAGGTCCTTGCCGATGGCGCCTTCGCGCACCTCGGTTTCATACGCGGTCAGCTCGTCGCCCGAACGGTCGGCCTTGATCGCGTCGAAGGCGGCCTCTGCCGCGGCCTTGCCGGACAGCATGGCGTTGTGGTTGCCCTTGATGCGCGGCACGTTGACCATGCCGACGGAACAGCCGAGCAACGCCACGCCCGGCGCCACCATCTTGGGCATCGACTGGTACCCGCCTTCGGAAATGGCCCGCGCACCGTAGGCGACGCGCTTGCCGCCTTCCAGAAGCTCCTTGACCATCGGGTGGTGCTTGAAGCGCTGGAATTCCATGTAGGGATAGAGGTGCGGGTTTTCATAGTTCAGGTGCACCACGAAACCGACGTACACCTGGTTGTTGTCCAGGTGATAGATGAACGAGCCACCGCCGGCGTTGCCGCCCAGAGGCCAGCCCATGGTGTGGGTCACGGTGCCTTCGCGGTGCTTGGCCGGGTCGATTTCCCAGATCTCTTTCATGCCGATGCCGAATTTCTGCGGGCAATGGCCCTTCGACAGGTCGTATTTGGCGATCACTTCCTTGGCGAGCGAGCCGCGCACGCCTTCGGACAGGAAGACGTATTTGCCATGCAGTTCCATCCCGGGTTCGGTGTTGGGACCATACGAGCCATCGGGTTCGAGCCCGAAGACACCGGCGACGACGCCCTTGACCTCTCCGTTCTCGCCATAGACGAGTTCGGAACAGGACATGCCCGGGAAGATTTCAACGCCCAGCTCTTCGGCCTGTTCGGCCATCCAGCGGCAGACGTTGCCCATCGACACGATGTAATTGCCGTGGTTGTTCATCAGCGGCGGCATCGGCCAGTTCGGAATGCGGATGCCCCCGGCCTCTCCCAGCATGTAGAAATTGTCTTCCTTCACCGGGACATTGAGCGGCGCGCCCTTTTCCTTCCAGTCGGGGATCAGCGCATCAAGGCCGCAGGGGTCCAGCACCGCACCCGACAGGATATGCGCGCCGACCTCGGAGCCTTTTTCCAGAACGACGACGTTCAGATCGGCATCCAGCTGTTTCAGACGGATCGCGGCCGACAGGCCCGCAGGACCTGCGCCGACGATGACCACATCGTATTCCATCGCTTCGCGTTCAATGTCGCTCATGGCCGTTCCTTCCCAGAAATGCGCAACAATCTTTCGCGACTGACTAACGCGGCGGCGCAGCATTGGTCAATTGCGACACGGCGTTACAAAGTGCGATTCCGACAGAGTGACCCGAAAAGTTCCGAATTTTCACGACAACTGCCCGGACGGGGACGCAAGACCGCAGTCTTGCACGCCTTGCGCGCGCGGCGAACCCCCAAAACCCGGCGGCAAGCCCCTTGCCAAAACCGGTAGCTTTGGTTCAGGAAGGGGTAACCACCCGGCAGGGACGGCCCGACAGGCGCCGTCCCCTTTTGCAATGAGGGCAAGAAAAATGGAAAAGATCCCGATGACCCGCGCGGGTTTTGTCGCGCTTGAGGCTGAACTGAAAAAGCTCAAGTCCGTTGAGCGCCCTGCCGTCATCCAGGCGATTGCCGAGGCGCGCGAACTGGGCGACCTGAAGGAAAACGCCGAATACCATTCGGCGCGCGAAAAGCAGGGCTTTATCGAAGGCCGCATCAAGGAACTGGAAGGCACGCTGTCGCTGGCCGAAGTCATCGACCCGACCAAGCTGTCCGGCGCGATCAAGTTCGGCGCGACCGTGACCATGGTCGACGAAGACACCGACGAGGAAAAGACCTGGCAGATCGTCGGCGAAACCGAGGCCAATGTCGAACAGGGCAAATTGAACATCAAATCGCCCCTGGCCCGCGCCTTGATCGGAAAAGAGGAAGGCGACAGCGTCGAAGTGCGCACGCCGGGTGGCGAAAAGTCCTACGAAGTGCTTAAGATCGAATACATCTGATCGAGAGCGCCCCATGGCCGAAAAGCCCGACGCCCAACCGCCGCAGCTTGGCATTTATGACCGGCCGGAAAACTCCGGACTGACCGGGCTGGAGATTGCGGCCATCGTGTTCAGCCTGCTGTGGCTGGGGCTGGCGGGCTACTACATGTTTGCCGGGGACGTGGCCGACGGTGCCGGGATGCAGTTCATCATGAACCTGATGGTCGTTGTGCTGCCCATCGCGATGATCTGGGTTGCCGCCACCGCCGCCCGCGCCAGCCGCGTCATGCGCGAGGAAAGCGCACGGTTGCAGGTCGCGATCGAAGCGATCCGCAAGTCCTATGTGACCCAGTCGCAGCGCGGCGCGGGCGACGGCTATCCGACGATTTCCAAGAAACTGGACGAAATCGCCGCCGCGCAGAAAAAGGCGGAAACCACGCTGGCGATGTTCAGTTCGACCCGGACGGCGTTTCCCACCGCCGCGCCGCGCCCGGAAAACACCGCCGCCCCCGGCGACGACGATCAGCAGATGCTGGCACTGGGCACGACGGTCGAGGACATCACACCACCGTTGCCGGTCAAGGAATTCATCCGCGCGCTGAATTTCCCCGAAACCACCGAAGACGAGGAAGGCTTTGCCGCGCTGCGCCGGGCGTTGAAACACCGCCAGACCGGGCAACTGGTGCAGGCCAGCCAGGACGTGCTGACCCTGTTGAGCCAGGACGGTATCTATATGGATGATCTGCGCCCCGATCTGGCCCGGCCCGAGATCTGGCGCAAGTTCGCCAAGGGTGAACGCGGCCGCACGGTTGCCGCGCTGGGCGGGATTCGAGACCGGTCGTCGCTGGCGCTGACCGCCGCGCGGATGAAACAGGACCCGATCTTTCGCGACGCGGCGCATCATTTTCTGCGGGTCTTCGACAAGAGCTTTGTCGGGTTCGAGGAAAACGCCAGTGACACGGAGCTGTCGGAGTTCGCCAACACCCGCACCGCCCGCGCCTTCATGCTGCTGGGGCGTGTGGCGGGCACGTTCGACTGATCCCGTCTGGACCTTCGCGCCAAAGCGGATAGCCTTGGGTCGATTGATTTGGGACGCCGGGCCGGCATGGAATCGGACTACATCATCATCGGGGGCGGGATCGTCGGGCTGTCGGTCGGCTGGGGCCTGCTGCGGCGGGGCCTGTCGGTTACGGTGCTGGACGGCGGCGACGGCAGCTTTCGCGCCAGCCGGGGGAATTTCGGGCTGGTCTGGGTGCAGGGCAAGGGCCTGAAGCAGCCGCGCTATGCCCGTTGGTCGCAAGGATCCGCCGCCGCCTGGGCCGGGTTTGCCGCCGAATTGCAGGACGGCGCCGGGATTGATCTGCACCTGGAACAACGCGGCGGGCTGGACCTGCATTTTTCCGAAGACACGCTGGACGCGACCGTGGCCCAGTTCAGCGCGCTGAAAGAACAACTGGGCGGCGATTACCCGTTCGAGGTGCTGGGCAACAACGCCCTGCGGAAAGAGGAACCCGCGATCGGCCCCAAGTTGGCCGGGGCGATCCTGCACCATCAGGACGGTCAGGCGAACCCGCTGAAACTGCTGCGGTCCCTTGCGTCGGACGTGCGGCGGCGCGGCGGGCGCGTGGTGACCGGCGTAAAGGTGACCGAGGTCGACAAGACCGACCTGTTCCGGGTGATCTGTGATACCGGGGCAGAGTACCAGTCGCGCAAGATCGTGCTGGCCGCCGGTCTGGGTGCCGCGGCGCTGGGGCCGAAGCTGGGTTTCCGCGCGCCCGTGCGGCCGCAGCGCGGCCAGGTCCTGATCACCGAGAAACTGCCGCCAACGCTGCGCTTGCCGTCGCTGATCGCGCGACAGGTGGATGAAGGTGGGATCCAGATCGGTGCCACCAACGAAGAGGTTGGATATGATGATCACACCACGCCCGAGGGGCTGGCCCGGCTGGCATCCGAGGCCGTGGCCGCCTATCCCGTTCTGGGCCGGGCGCAGCTGGTGCGCAGCTGGGGCGCGCTGCGGATCATGACGCCCGACGGGCTGCCGATCTATCAGCACAGCGCCACGATGCCCGGCGCGTCGCTGGTCACCTGCCATTCCGGCATCACCCTGGCCGCGGCGCATGCGCTGTTCCTGCCCGACTGGCTGGAAGGCACGGATGCGTCCCCCGATCTGGAGGTTTTTGGTGAAGCCCGTTTTTCGTGACCTGACGCCCGACCGGCCACGCGTGACCATCAGGTTCGGCGGGCAGGCCCTGTCGGTGCCCGAAGGCGAAACGCTGGCGGCCGCGCTGCTGCTGGCCGGGATCGAGGCGTTCCGCGACACGCCCGCGACGGGCCGCCCGCGCGGGCCGTTCTGCATGATGGGCGCGTGCTATGACTGCCTTGTGCAGATCGACGGGGTGACACGACAGGCCTGCATGACCGAGGTGTCCGAGGGGCTGGAGGTGCACCGCGTGCCGCGCCCGGGGGATGCCGATGACTGACCTGCTGATCCTTGGCGCAGGCCCCGCCGGGATGGCGGCGTCGGCGCGCGCCGCCGGGCTGGGCCTGTCGGTGGTGCTGATCGACGAACAGCCGCGCGCGGGCGGGCAGATCTACCGCGAGGTCGACCGGGTCTCTGGCCCGCGCGGGGCGATCCTTGGGGCGGATTACCTGCGCGGGCGGGCGCTGACCGGCGCGCTGGCGCATCCACGGATCACGCATCTCGGGGGGGCCACGGTCTGGCAGGTCGGCGCGGGGCCAGAGGTGTTCTTGACCCGCAACGGACAGGCGGAACGGATCGCCGGCCAGCGCCTGCTGATCGCCACCGGCGCGCTGGAGCGGCCGATGCCCGTGCCGGGCTGGACCCTGCCGGGGGTGATGACGACGGGCGCCGCGCAGATCCTGCTGAAACGGTCGGGGCTGGTGGCGGAACGGGCGGTTCTGGCGGGCAGTGGTCCGCTGCTTTACCTTGTCGCGGCGCAGATGGTGCGGGCGGGAACGCCGCCGCTGGCACTGGTCGAAACGCAGCGGATGGGTGACTTGCTGGCGGCGCAAGGGCACCTGACGGGGGCGCTGCGCGGGATCCGGGATCTGGCAAAAGGGCTGGGGCTGCTGGCTGATCTGCGCCGCGCTGGGGTGCGGAGGTTCACCGGGGTGCGGGACATGGCGGTGCTGGGGGACACGCGGACCGAGGGCATCGCGTTCACCACCGCCAAGGGCCCGCAGCAGATCGCCTGCGATACGGTTCTGCTGCATCATGGCGTGGTGCCGAACACGCAGATCCCCCGGTCGATCGAGGCCGATCATGCCTGGTCGGATCACCAGAGGTGCTTTGCCCCTGTCACCGATGCCTGGGGCGAAACCACTGTGGCCGGCGTGTTTGTCGCGGGGGACGGCGGTGGCATCCTTGGCGCGCAGGCGGCAGAGCTTTCGGGGCAGCTGGCGGCGTTGCAGGTGGCCTGCACCTTGGGGGCCATCACGACCGGCGACCGCGATCTGGCGGCGCGTCCCCTGCGCCGGGCCCTGGCACGCCAGCGGGCATTCCGTCGGTTCCTTGACCGGGCTTATCCGCCCTATTCGGGCGGCCTGGCACCGAAGGATGACACCGTTGTCTGCCGCTGCGAAGAGATCACCGCCGGGCAGGTGCGCGCGGCCGCCGCGCGGGGCGCGATGGGGCCGAACCAGTGCAAGGCGTTCCTGCGCGTCGGCATGGGGCCATGCCAGGGGCGGTATTGCGGGGCGACGATCACCGAACTGCTGGCCAGCGCCCATCGGCAAACGCCGGACCAGACCGGCGCTTTCCGCATCCGGCCACCGATCAAGCCCGTGACATTGGGCGAAATCGCCGCCATGGTCGCGGCAAGCGATACGGAGGCAGAGACATGATCGAACGGATGGAAACCGGCACGCGGATGAGCAAGATCGTCAAGCACAATGGCGTGGCCTATCTGTGCGGGCAGGTCGGCAATGGCGACACGGTGACCGAACAGACCAGGGATTGCCTGTCGCGGGTCGAGGCGCTGCTGGAACAGGCCGGATCGTCGCCCGACCGTATGCTGCAAGCGATCATCTGGCTGGCCGATATGGCCGATTTCGCCGAGATGAACGCCGTCTGGGACGCCTGGGTGCCTGCGGGGCACGCCCCTGCCCGCGCCTGCGGCGAGGCGAAACTGGCGCGCGACACGCTGAGGGTGGAAATCATCGTCACCGCGGCCTGCGACTGATTTCAGACCCTATTGCACGATGAAATCGGCATGAAGCGCACCGGCCGCCTTGATGCTTTTGAGGATGTCGATCATGTCGCGCGGCGCGACGCCAAGCGCGTTCAACCCGGCGATGACTTCTGACAATGTCGTGCCTGCAGGCACCTCTGCCAGGCTGATGCCGGGGTCTTCCTGCAACTGGGCATTGGTGCGCGGCACGACGATGGTTTCCCCTTCGGCAAAGGGGTTGGGTTGCACGACCATCGGCGTTTCCTCGATCCGCAGGGTCAGGTTGCCCTGTGACACCGCCACGCGCGAAATCCGCACGTCTTCGCCCATGACGATGGTGCCGGACCGCTGATCGACCACCACGGTCGCGCGCCGCTGCGGCGTGACCACAAGGTTTTCGATCCGCACCATCAGGTGCGCGGGCGACCGCGCGCCGGTTGTACCGATGTCAATCGACACCGTCCCCGCGTCCTCCATCAGGGCGGCGCGCTTGCCCAGTGCGCGGTTGATCGCGGTTTCGATCCGGGCCGCCGTCGTGAAATCGGGTTCGCGCAGCGCCAGCCGCATGACACCCAGATCGGCAAAGGCGAAATCCACCTCTCGTTCCACCGTGGCGCCCGAAGGGATCGCGCCGGACGTAGGCACCCCCTGCACCGTCTGCGCCCCGTCGCCTTCGACCTGCGCACCGCCCGCGATGATCGTGCCCTGCGCCACGGCGTAGATCTGCCCGTCGGCGGCGTTCAGCGGGGTCATGATCAGCGTCCCGCCCAACAGGCTTTTGGCGTCACCGATGGCCGAAACGGTCACGTCCACCTTGCTGCCCGCACGGGCAAAGGGCGGCAGATCGGCAGTGACGATCACGGCGGCAACGTTCTTGGGCCGGAACTGTTCACCGGTCACGTTCACACCCAACCGTTCCAGGATGTTGGTCATGATCTCTTCGGTGAAGGGGGCGTTGCGCAGCCCGTCACCGGTGCCGTTCAGCCCCACGACCAGCCCGTAGCCCAGAAGTGCGTTGTCGCGCACGCCATCGAATTCGACCAGGTCCTTGATCCGGATCGACTGTGCCCAAAGCGGCGGGGCCAGCGCCAGAAGCGCCAGCAGAAGGATGGTGAAAACCCGTGTCATCGCAGGAAATCCACCAGCGACAGGCGGCTGTTGCGCGCGGTCACGGTGTACAGCGTTTCAAGCTGCGACTGCACCAGTTCCAGCCGCGTGGCGGTGTCATACGGATCCGCGGCAAGCAGGTCGTTGCGCCCGATCCGACCCGCGCTTTCGGCGGCATCGTTGCGCTGCATCGCAAGGTCGATCTGTTCCTGGACCGAGCCGAGTTCGGCCCTGAGCGCGGTGAATTCGCCCTGCACGGTCAACAGCCCCTCCCCCGCCCCGGTCAGCATGTCGGCCTGCATCTGGCTGTCCACCGACAGTCCCGCCCCGCTGGCCAGTGCCGCCGTGGCAGTATGTTTCAGCATGTCGCGAAAGGCCTGGTCGTCCGCCCGGAAGTCAAAGCCAACGCTGGCGGTGTCGTTCAGGCGCAGGGGCTGACGGCTGTCCGCGGCACCCTGGTAGGCCAGCGTTTCAAAGCCACCGCCAGAGGTGTTGAACCAATCGTCCAGTCGCGCCGCGATGTCGGGCATCGTGGCCGCCCCCGCCAGATGCGTTGCCAACGCCGCCAGGATATCGTCGGCGCTGGCCATCGCCGGGCTGCCGGTGGCGGCGCCCGCGAACAGGCTTTGCCCGGCCTGCTGTGCGTTCAGGCCGGAGACCAGCCCGGCAAAGACCTGCCGCGCCTTGTCGGCCAGCGACGCGCGCGCAACCGGCGAGGTGGACAGTTCCACCTGCAAGGTGTCAGCACCCAGCGCGGCGGTCGCGGTCTGCATGTCGCCCATCACGCGCTGGGCGGCGTCGGCGATCAGCTTCGCCTCGGTGTTCGACAGCTTGTAGGCTTGCAATCGCGACAGACTGCTTTGTACCCCGGTCAGGTGGGTCAGCGCGCCGGACAGCTGCGCGGCGGGGTCGGCTTTCTGGCCGGTGGTGACCTCTTCGCTCAGGCGGGCGAGTTCGGTCTTGATGCGGGTCTGGTAGGACCGCATCACCAGCGAATTGGCAAGGTCCCCGATCTGAAGCATGGCGTTCCCCCTTAGGTATCAGATTTGCAGCAGTTGCTGCATCAGGTCGTCCAGCACGCGGATCACCTGCGCATTGGCGGCATAGTTCTGTTCGATCTTCAGCAAGAGCTGCATTTCGTGATCGGTATCGACGCCTTCGGCCAGTTCCTGTTCCTGCAGCGCCAGCTGCTGACCGCGGGCAAAGGCCAGATCGCGTTCAGCGCTGATACGGGCATCGGCGATGCCGGTGACAAGGTCGGAAAAATGGCCAAAGGCATCCTGGGTGATGCCGCCCAGCGCCGTGGCCGTGGGCGCGGTGACCGTGGACAGAGCGTCGCGATAGCCGTTCAGCAGGCCCGCATCGCCAACGGTTCCGGGTGTTGACGCACCCAGACCATCGCGCAGTTTCCAGACGGTCTGCGCCCCGGGCGCGACGGCCGCGTTCAGGGTCAGCCGCCCGGCAAGGCCGGTCAGATCGGCAGCGGTGACCGCGGCGCCGTTGTCGGTAAAGATCCCGGGGTCGCCCGGGATCAGCGTGCTGTCGGGGCCGCCGGCGCCAAGGCGTTGGGCCAGGTCCAGCGCCAGCCCGTCCAGCTTGGCCTGGAAACCGACCGTTTCCTGATCGCGGATCTGGAAGGCCGCGGCCAGCGTCCCGCCGCCGGTGCGGCCATCGGGCCCCGTTGCAACCGGTTCACCGTTCATCAACAGGCCCGACAACAGCCCGTTGGCCTGCGTCATGTGCGGGGCGATTTCATTGGCGCGGGTAAAGGCAAACTGCGCGGGCGAGCCTTCCAGCAGAACCGCCCCGCCAGTCGAGAAAATCGCCACCTCGCCCCTGTCGCGGGCGACAACGCGGATCGACAGCATTTCGCCCACCGAGTCGATTTCCAGCTGGCGCTGGTCGACGTAGACGGAATTGTCCTGCCCGGCGTTTTCCATCTGGGAAATCCGCGTGTTCAGATCCGCGATCCGTTCCAGCGCGCCGTTCAGGCGGCTGACCTGCGCCGCGATGGACGCTTCGGCGTCGCGGCGGCTGGATTGCACGCTGTTGGTCAGATCGTTCAGCCGGCCGCTGATCGCCAGGGCCGAGCGCGACACCTGGGTCAGACGCAGGGTCGCGGATGGATCGGCGGCGGCGGAAATCAGGCTTGCGTCGAAAGCGTCGAGCAACCCCGTGAGCGAGGTTTCATCCAGAGGCGAGCCGACCAGCATCTCCAGTTTCTGCGCGTTGCCGGCCAGTACGGCCTGACCTTCGGCCTGGGCGTCAGCCAGGCGCCGTTCGGCCAGAAGCACCGGGTCGCTGTGCCGGATCACCCCCGACACCTGTACGCCTCCATGGGTGGCGACATTGTCGGATTGGGTGACCAGTTCGCGCCGCCCATAGCCGGGTGTCAGCGCGTTGGCGATGTTGTCGGACACAAGGCTTGCCGCGCGGGCATTGGCACTGATGCCGCTCATCGCGTTGGAAAGGGCGCCGGACAGGCTCATGGTAGCCTCCTATGCTGGCTCAGCGCTTGATATTGGTGGTTTCCTGCAACATCTCATCCACGGTCTGGATCACCTTGGCGTTGGACGAATAGGCGCGCTGGGTCTGGATCATGTCGGTCAGTTCGCTGGCCACATCTGTTGCCGATTCTTCCAGTGCGAAGGCGACAATGTCGCCGGTCGGGCCATCACCCGCGTTCCACAGGAAATAGCTGCCGCTTTCGGGCGACGGCATGTAGGTCTGCTTGTCCAGCGCGACCATGCCGTTGGGATTGGGCAGATCGACCAGCGGTACCTGATAGATCGGGCGGGTGATGCCGGTGTCGAAGAAGGCCACGACAACGCCGGCCTCGTCGACCTCGACCGAGGTCATGTTGCCGACGGGCGACCCGTCCTTGGAGATGTTCAGCGGCGCAAAGCTGTCGGACAACTGGGTGAGCCCGTCGCTTTCGCCCGGCTGACCGATGTTCAGCTCGATCGGGCCGCCCAGCACGTCAACCGTCAGCGTGCCGGTCAACGCGTCATAGGCGCCGCCGGTCACGGTGGTGATACCGGACAGCGTACCGCCGCTGGCGCGGGAGTTGTCGAATTCCAGATCATATTGGCCAATGATCACACCGGGCTGCGCGGTGTCTTCGATCAGCATGGTCCACTGGTTCGACGTCCCGGTTGCGGGGACGGTGGGGGTAAAGGTGATCTGAAGGTTTTCCGACCGGCCAAGGTTGTCGTAATATTCGACCGAAAGCTCCTGCGGGTCGCCGGAGGCACCGGCATAGGTATCCGTCGCGGGCAGGTTTACGCCCAACGTCATATGCGTGGTGGGTTCGCCGGAAAACTGGTTCACATTGATCTTGACCGGTTCCAGCCCGTCGCTGGTGTCGCGCGGATAGGTCGGCACGGTGCCATCGGCCTGCGCCGGCCAGCCCAGCAGCATCAGCCCGGATTCGGTGCGCAGATAGCCGCTGGCGTCGGTGCGGAAAGACCCGGTGGTGGTCAGGAACATCTGCGGGTGGCCATTGCCGCTTTCAACCTCTGTCACCTTGGCGACGGGCAGGAAACCGCGGCCCCGCACCGCCAGATCGGTGGCATTGGTGGTGGCGACCAAAGACCCGCTTTGATCGATCAGGCGATGGGTGTTCGCCCGCACACCACCGGCGGCATAGACCCCCCCGCGCGACGCCATCACCATCGACTGAAAATCGGTTTCGACCCGCTTGTAGCCATTGGTGGCCGAGTTCGCGATATTGTCGGAAATCGCCGCCAGTCGGGTTGCGTTGGACGCAAGGCCCGCGACGCCCGCGTTGAGGGAGGAGGAAATGGTCATGACACGCCTTTCTGCTGCACCGGAAACCAGCAGAAGACATACGCGCGCTGTCTTAACGGGCCGCTAACGGCTAAAATTGTGCAGAGTTCGCGGCCCGGATCGTCAGGGCCGCAGAAAAACCACCTCCAGCCGGTTGTTGCGTTCGGACATGGGGTTGGCACTGACCGGTTCGCGGTCGGCATGGGCGGTGGTGCGATCAAACCGCGCTTCGTCCAGACCGGCGCCGGTCAGCAGGTCGCGCAGGACACCGGCACGGGTCGCGGAATCGGTCCAGACCGGGTTTTCGCTGCGCACCAGCGGGACCGAGCGTGTGTGCGCATCGACCGCTATCTGGTTTTCGACCGCATTTGCCGCCGCGGCAATTCCGCGGGCCAGCGCCTGCAACAACGGCGTCGTCCGGTTGCCATCGGTAAACAGCGGCGCGTCGGGCAGGTCGAAGATTTCTATGGTCACGCCTTCGTCGGTCAAGCGCAGTTCGACATGGCGCAAATCGTTTTCTTCCAGCACGGATTCCCCGCCGCGGCCCAACAGCGCCTCTTCGAGCTTGGCCATGTCGGCCTTTCCGGCACCGCTGTCGGGCGCGGTGATCGCCCCGCGCGCGGCCACGTCGCGCGTCGGGTGCAGACTGGTCGCGCCGGTGCCGACCTTGGGCAGGGTGTTTTCCGAGAACACCGACGTCCCGCCAAGACTGCCATCACCGCCGCCAGATACGCGGTTCACCGCAATCGTCGGGCTGAAATAATCCGCTATCCCCTTGCGCTGTTTTTCCGTTGTCGCGTTCAACAGCCACATCAGCATGAAAAAAGCCATCATCGCGGTAACGAAATCCGCATAGGCAACTTTCCAGGCACCGCCATGATGCCCGTCGCCCGCAACGACCTTTTTCTTCTTGATGATGACCGGCGCAACATTGCTGCCGCCCTTCATCCCACACACCTTGAATTACGCCCCGTGGACAGAAATAGCCGCGGGGCCGTTAAAGCCGGCTTAACACTTAAAACTGTTCGGTTAAGTTACAGGTCAAAAGGGCGGCAAGGTCTTGCCCGAAATCCACAGTCGGCACGGACTCTTGCCCGAGGCGATGGACAGGCCCGGGTTCATCGCGTAGCAAACATCAAGCACCAAGCACGCGTTCTGACAGGAAATCATTCATGCCAGCCATTTCATCGCATCGCAGCGGGTTGAAGCGAACCGTCGCCGCGCTGGCCTGTACCCTTGCCGCGGGCACCGCCGCGGCGCAGGACCGCATCACCAGCTTTGGCCTGTACGGCGCGCCCGGCCTGATGGATACGCCGACCGCCGAAATGGCACCTGACGCGACCTTGTCCACGACCTTTGCGCGGATCCACGACTCCACCCGTGTCACGCTGAGTTTTCAGCTGACACCGCGGATTTCCGGTAGCTTCCGCTATGCCGCGCTGGAAAACTTCAGCAACCCGGGCAGCATCGGCGGCGTCTATTACGACCGCAGCTTCGACCTGCGCTATCAGTTGCTGACCGAGGGCCGCTATCGCCCCGCGGTCACCATCGGTCTTCAGGACTTTGCCGGCACCGGGCTGTACAGCAGCGAATACCTTGTCGCGACCAAGACGATTGCGCCGGGGCTGAAGCTGACCGGTGGTCTTGGCTGGGGGCGGCTGGGCTCGTCCAATGCGTTTGCAACCACCGGCACCCGTCCGACCACGACGCTGGGCAAGGGGGGTATCCCGTCCTACAACCAGTGGTTCCGGGGGGACGTGTCAGCCTTTGGCGGCATCAGCTATGCGCCGAACGACCGGCTGCGGCTGAAAGCGGAATATTCGCTCGACGCCTATGTGGACGAGGTTGCCGGCAGCAGCTTCAAGCGCAAGAGCCCTTGGAACTACGGTCTGGATTACACGTTCAAGAGCGGTCATCAGCTGTCGCTTTACCATGCGTATGGCGACACCTTCGGGGTTTCGATGACCTTCTTTACCCGGCTCAAGGAATCGCCGATCCCGGGCAGCACCGATTCCGCACCGCTGCCGGTGAAGCCGCGCAGCGCGGCGCAACGCGCCGATCTGGGATGGACCGCGGACAGCACGATTTCCAACAAGGCCTATGGCAGCCTGTCGGCGTCGCTGGCCAAGGAAGGTATCGCGCTGGAAGGCATGGACCTGGACGGCCGGTCGGCCACGGTGCGGGTGCGCAACATCCGCTACGGGATGACGCCGCAGGCCATCGGTCGCACCGCCCGCGCGATGACCCGCAGCCTGCCTGGCTCGGTCGAGAATTTCACCATCGTCCCGGTCGTCAGCGGAATGGCCTTGTCGGCGGTGGAAATGCGCCGGTCCGATGTCGAGGCGCTGGAAAACGAAGCGGCGGCGGAAATGCTGGCCAAGACCCGGATCGTCGACGGCTTTGGCCGCGCGCCCGAGGTCACGCCGGGGATTTACCCGCGCTTTACCTGGTCGCTTGGTCCGGATCTGAATTTCAGTATCTTCGACCCCAACAGCCCGATCCGCGCAAACCTGAACATGCGGGTTCAGGCGGCTTATGAACTGTCGCCCAACCTTGTGTTGGAAGGCGCGGTTTCCAAGCGCGTCACCGGCAACCTTTACAAGGTCAGCACGCCGCCGGCCGTCGCCCCGACCCTGCCGCCGGTCCGCACCGACTATGCCAAGTATGCCAACGAAGGCGACCCGGCGATCGACAGCCTGACGCTGTCCTATTATGGCCGCCCCGGTCCGAACCTGTTCAGCCGGGTTTCGGTCGGCTACCTTGAAATGATGTATGCCGGCGTTTCCACCGAAGTGCTGTGGAAACCGGTCGACAGCCGCCTGGGACTGGGGGTCGAGCTGAACTATGTCAAGAAGCGCGATTTCGACCAGATGTTTGGCCTGCAAAGCTATGATGCGGTCACCGGATATGCCTCGGCCTATTACGACTTTGGCAACGGGTTCCACGGGCAACTGGATGTCGGTCGCTACCTTGCCGGCGACTATGGTGCCACGATCTCGCTTGACCGGGAGTTCGGTAATGGCTGGCGCGTTGGTGCCTATGCCACTTTCACCGACGCCTCGGCCGAGGATTTCGGCGAAGGCTCGTTCGACAAGGGGCTGCGCTTTACCATCCCGCTGTCTTGGCCTTCGGGCAAATCGACCCGTGGTGCCTCGAAGATCACGCTGCAGTCGCTCAATCGCGACGGCGGTTCGCGGCTGGAGCTGAACAATCGGCTGTACGATCGCGTGCGCGAATACCACGAGCCGCAAATGACCAACACCTGGGGAAGGTTCTGGCGATGAAATCCAGTCGACTGATGCAGGCCATCGCGGCTGCCGCGATGCTGGGCCTTCTGGCCGGGTGCGGCAACGATCCTTCCGCAAACGAAGGTGTGAAGCTTCTGCGTGGGGCCATCCAGGGCAACAACGCCCGCAAGGAAGGCGCCCCGGCGCTGACCCAGGACCAACTGGCCGGCGCGTTGCAGCAGACAGGGGCGTCGATCGCTGTGATGACGATCGAGGACAGTAAGACACAGACACTGCTGGCGCAGATCGAAACCAACGGTGCCTATCGCACCTATGCCAACTCTTCACGCCAAAGCGCCACGCTGCGCAACGGGATCATCACCGCGACCCGAGGCCTGGGCGGCGACGTGATGTCCTCGGAGACAGACAGCCTTGTGCGCCATATCGCGTCCAGGTTGGACGGCACCGTGCCATACACCCTGCGGTTTCTGGATGGCGAGGAAGCCATCACAGAAATGACCTATGTCTGCACCGTCACGCGCGGGGAAATGACCGCCGTCGCCTTTGGCGAGATCTCGGCCAATGGTCGGGTGATGCGGATGACATGCAGCGGCACCGACCTGCCCCGGCTTGACAACTTCTTTGTCGTCGAGGGCGATGGAACGGTTGTCGCATCGCACCAGTGGGTGGGCGAGGTGACGGGTTACGTCACGCTTCAGCACGCCCGCCGTTAATGTAGTGGAATGCGGCGGACTACCGTCGCCACCATCAGGCGGATATCGCTGCACAATGTCCGGCGCCGGGCATAGATCAGATCCAGCCGGGCCTTGCGTGGCACACAGCGGCGGCAATAGACCTCTTCGGTTTCGTCCGCTGTCTTGCAGGCCGCCAGAAGTCGTTCTTCTGTCCGGTGATAGGCGAGCGTCGCCATGCCGGTGACGCCCGGGCGGCTTTTCAGCACATCGGCATAGAGGTCCGGGAACTTGTCGGTGTAGCGGCGCAGTGGCGGGCGCGGGCCGACAAAGCTGATGTCGCCGCG
Organism: Mesobacterium hydrothermale; assembly: GCF_035818635.1. Classification (NCBI taxonomy): domain Bacteria; kingdom Pseudomonadati; phylum Pseudomonadota; class Alphaproteobacteria; order Rhodobacterales; family Roseobacteraceae; genus Mesobacterium; species Mesobacterium hydrothermale. The sequence goes on from NZ_JAYLLH010000009.1 coordinate 37,497, forward strand.
CAGGATGTTCCAGAACTGCGGCAGTTCATCCAGCCGGTAACGGCGCAATGTGGTGCCGGTGCGGGTGATGCGTGTGGCCTTGTCGCCGCCCGATACGCCACGGTCGCCGGGGTCGGGCCGCATGGTGCGGAACTTCCACAGCGTAAACCCCTGGTCAGGTGTCTTCATCCGTTCCGACAGATACAGCACCGGTCGCCCGTCCAGGATCAGGATCGCCAGCGCCACGCCGACGATGAGCGGCAACAGCAGGATGCCAAAGACCAGCGCCACAGTGAAATCGAAAAACCGCTTGCCAAGTGTCATCTGTCCCATCCTCCGGCCTTGACGTCGCGGGCGATCCACGCCGCCTCTGCGCTTTGCGGCGGCAGCGGGCAGATCGCCTGCAACCGCGTTGTATCCAGAACCACCCGCTGAACCGCCGTATCGGGTGCATCGCACCAGATCACCTCCCAGCCCATCGCGCGGGCCAGCGCCTCCATCGTCGTGGGGGCGGGTGCCGCCACGTTCAGCACATCGGGCAGGCTGTCTGGCGTGACATGGCACAGCGTCGCCAGAACGCGCGCCAGATCACCCGGCGCGATATAGCTGCGCAGCGGCCCCTGCCCGTCGTCAAACCGATCCAGCCTGATCTGGCCCCCGGCACGACCGGCCGCAAACAGGCTTTCGGCGCCGGCCACATTGCCGATGCGCAAACACACCGAGCGCGGCCCTGACGCGCTGCTCATTGCGGCAATCACCTGTTCCATGTGCAGCTTGGCCCGGCCGTAATCGTTCTGCGGATCGGGATGAAGATCTTCGCTCAAGGGATTGGAAACGGGGCGATATACCGCCTGCGACGAGCAGTGGATGATACACGCAGACCCCAAGATATCGGCCAGCCGGACCGCTGCGGAACCAAGTCTTGCGTTATCGTCAAGGATTTTTTCAGGTCCGGGCGTTACACCCCACAACGCCAGCACCACATCTGCGCGCAGCCCGACAGGCAAATTTCCGCCCGGCTGCCAGATCACGGCCCCGTCGCGGACCGGGCCGTCACGAAAAACAGGAATTAATTCAACGGGCTGGTCCGAAACCCCCGGCATCAGTTGCAGGGCCATACGCCCCAGTTTCCCGCTGGCACCCAGCACCAGCACCCGCTTTGCCTGCGTTTTTCCTGCCACGTCTTCCCATCCTGCGCCGCCGTTACGCCTTGCCCATCCCACTAGCACTATGACAATAGGTGGTGAAACGACGAATAGTCACGCCCTTGCCACTGGGCGTGCGTTGTGGGGGAACCGAATTGCGACAGTTCATTCGAGCGGTCTGCGCCATTCTGATCCTTGTGTCGGTTTCCGCCTGTTCCCTGCCACGCGGCGCGGCGATCCAGACGGAAATCACCAAGGAAGCCACGTCTGAAAACCCGAGTTTTCAGGTGGTTCAGGTAACGCGCGAAAATATTCCGAACATTCAGTCCTGGCCCGCAACAGGCCCTGGTCGCCATTACAACTGGATCAACCGTACGGCGGCCCCGTCATCCTCGGTGATCCGGACCGGCGACCGGATCAACCTGACGATCTGGGACAGCCAACCCAATTCGCTGATTACCGGGCTGGAACAGAAATCGGTTGAGATGAGAGGGATCGAGGTCGACCCCAGCGGCGCGATCTTCGTGCCTTATGTCGACGAGGTGTTCGTCCGCGGGTTGACCCCCGCCACTGCCCGCGCCCGCATTCAAGAACGCCTGGAACCGGTGGTGCCGTCGGCACAGGTGCAGTTGACGCTGCAACACGGGCAGGACAATTCGGTTGATCTGGTCAGCGGCGTGGCCAAGCCCGGCACCTATCCGATGCCGTCGCGGGATTATACCATCCTCAGCCTGATTTCCGCCGGCGGCGGGATTTCCCACACCCTGCGCAACCCGGTCGTGCGGCTGATCCGCGGCGGCTCGACCTATGAAATCACGGCCGAGGAACTGCTGGCGTCGGCATCGAAGAACACGGTGTTGCGCGGCAATGACAAGATCGTGGTGGAAGAGGACAAACGGTCCTTCACCGCGCTGGGGGCATCGGGCAAGGAAAGCCTGATCTATTTCCCCAAGGAACGGGTCAGCGCGTTGGAAGCGGTTTCGCTGATGGGTGGTCTGGCCGACACCCGCGCCGATCCCAAGGGCGTTCTGGTGCTGCGCGAATATGGCCGCAAGCAGGTGTCCAGAACCGGCAAGGGCCCCGAGCACGAGCAGGTGGTCTTTACTATGGACCTGACATCGGCGGACGGGCTGTTTGCCGCGCGGAAATTCGACATCAACCCCGGTGATACGGTTCTGGCGACAGAATCCCCGATCACCTCGGTGCGCACCGTATTCGGCCTGATCGGCTCGATGCTGGGCCTGTCGGCACAGGTCAACAACCTGTAACTTCGGTCGCGGCCCCGACGGGCCGCGACCCGCCCGGACAGTCTGTTTTCGCCTGTCCCCCTTTTTCCAGCGCCCCCTTTGCCCCATATTGTGAAAAACCCCGAGGCGAGCAGGGATTTTTCATGTCCGTATTCCGATTGCTGGGCGCTTTGCTAATAAGCGCCCTGAGTATCACCGCAGCACAGGCCGAACCGCAGCCGAAAGAGGCGCAGCGCCTTTATGTGTTCGGAAACAGCCTGGTCAATCACCTGTCCGAAACCGACACCGACACCAACGTGCCGGTCTGGCTGGCCCGACTGGCCCGCGCCGATGGCCGGTCGCTGGCTCTGGACGGGCAATGGGGCTTTGTCCGCAATTTCGCCGACGAACTGCCGCCCAAGCCGAACTGGAGCTTTCCGGGGGTGACCAGCGCGTGGAACGCGCGGCAGCAACGTTTTTCCGGCGCCGGTTTCACCAGTGTGATGATGAACCCGGCGAACTTCATCCAGTACCAGGGACCGGACCGGCCCTATGATGGCGACAACCCGCGCGGCGAAAGCCCGGTCGAGGCGTCGCTGCGGTTGTTCGACTGGATCGCCCGCGAAAACCCGGACATGCCGTTCCATATCTACGAAGGCTGGGCCGAGATGGGCACCGTGGCCGGGCGGTTCCCGCCTTCGAACCGCGGCCTGCGCAAGTTCCACGCCTATAACCAGGGTGAGTACCACGACTGGTTCACGACCTATGTCGATGCCATGAACGCGGCGCGTCCCAGCATGGACATCCGGTTGATCCCTGTGGCCAGCACGCTGTCCTATCTGCTGACAAAGGATGAACTGTCGGGGATCGACGTCACTGACCTGTACGAGGACGACGCCCCGCATGGGCGGCAGACGCTGTATTTCCTGGCTGCGATGATCACCTATTCGGCGCTGTACGAGGTGCCGCCGCCTGCTGCCATCGACCTGCCCGACACGATCCATGCCACGGTACGCGACAACTATGGCTGGATCGCCGACCAGATCTGGCAACGGCTCTCGCCATCCTTTGACAGCGCGCACCTGCCGGTTTCGGAACCGGCAGCGGCACCGGCCACCGATCGCGCAGCACTCCCTGTGCCCGACGGCGCGCCCGCACTGGCGATGGGACTGAACGGGATTGCCGACTGGTCCAGCCAGAACCCGTTCGTGAACGCAATGAAATCGGCCCGTCCCTGGATCGGCCATATCAAGGGCCAGTGGGGCGGGGTCGAGGCGAAGGACCTGCGCGCCGCCGGGGCGCTGGACGAAAACGGCTGGCCGCTGCGGGTGCCCGACACCGTAACCAAGCTGGAAACCTTCCTGTTTTCCGACCAGTCGCCCGACGATGGGTACCTGCCCGGCACATGGTTGGTGCGCTATGAAGGCAAGGGGGATCTTGAAATCGGTGGCCGGGCCCGCAACGTGCGGCTGGCCGACGGTCAGGGCCGGTTTACTCTGACACCGGGCGACGGGCTGGTGTCCATCGCTCTGAACAAGACCGATCCCGACGATCCGATCCGCAACATCGCGATTTTCCGCGAAGACCACTTGCCGCTGTACGAGGCCGGGGTGCTGTTCAACCCCGATTGGATCGCGGTCGTCGAAAACCTGCGGTCGGTGCGATTCATGGACTGGATGCAGACCAACGGGTCGGAAATCGCCAGCTGGGACGACCGTCCGAAGATGACTGACTACAGCTGGGTCGAAAAGGGCGTGCCGCTGCCGGTGATGGTGGCGCTGGCGAACCAATTGGGCGCAGACCCCTGGTTCAACATGCCCCACATGGCCGATGACACCTATGTCCGCGAATTTGCCCGCTACGTGCGCGACAACCTGGATCCGCGCTTGATGGCCTATGTCGAATATTCGAACGAGGTGTGGAATTTCATCTTCCCACAGGCGCTCTATGCACAGGATCGGGCAACCGCGCTTTGGGGCCGGGATGACAGCGGCTGGATGGAATATTACGGTCTGCGCGCGGCGCAGGTTATGGACATCTGGACCGACGTGTTCGGCGGCGTCGGACGGCTGATGCGGGTCGCCGCCACGCACACCGGCTGGCAAGGGCTCGAAGAACTGGTCCTGACCTCCCGGCGGGCGGAAAAGGTGCTGGGTCACAAGCCAGAGACCAGTTTCGACGGCTACGCGATCACCGGCTATTTCGGGTTCGAAATGGGCGGCGATGAAAACGCCCCGCAGATGAAACGCTGGCTGGACGCGGCCGACGCCGACGCCCGCAAGGCGGGCCGCGCGCAGGGTCTGACGGGTGCCGCGCTGGACCAGTTCGTCGAACAAGAGGGCTATACCGGCGCCAACGCCCCGGTCGCCGCCGCGTTGCGCGCCGGATCGGTCAAGGAAATGACCGATGTCATCTTTCCCTACCACGCCAAGGCCGCCAAGGCGGCAGGGCTGCAACTGCTGATGTACGAGGGCGGCACCCACGTTTCCGCCCATGGAACACAACTGGAAGACGAGCGCATCACCGCGTTTTTCACCCAGTTCAACTACAGCGCCGAGATGGCCGCGCTGTACGACACCCTGCTGACGGGCTGGGAAGACGCTGGCGGGCGGATGTTCAATGCCTTTGTCGACGTGTCGCTGCCGACGAAATGGGGCAGTTGGGGCGCGCTGCGCACCCTGACCGACAGCAATGCCCGGTTTGACGCGCTGATGGCCTACAGTGCGACGGGCAATGCCAAATGGCAGGACCGCGACCCGGGCGCCTTTGCCAACGGTCTGCGCCTGACCGGAACGGATGCCGCCGACGACCTGACCGGCGGGCCGGAGGAAGACATCCTGCTGGGGGGCGCCGGCGAGGATTTTCTGATCTCGAACGGCGGTTCCGATCACCTGCATGGCGGCGACGGGATCGACACCGGCGTGCTGCCGCTGACGCTGGCTGACTATACCTTCTCGCTGACCCCGATGGCGATCACGGCGCAGGCGGGCAACGTGACCGTCACCATGGCATCTGTCGAATACCTGGAATTTTCCGACGGCGTCCTGATCGAAACCGCGCTACTCAGCCGCTGATTTTAGCCGCAGGATTTCATCGACCAGCGTCTCCGCCCCAAGGCTGGAGCGGAAATTCCTGACGATATGCTGGCGGCCCACACGGCTTAGTCGCATGGCAAGATCGGGATCTCCCGACAGCCGCTTGATCGCGGCGGCCAGCGCGTCGGGGTCCCTGGGCGGCACAAGCAGCCCGTTATCACCGTCCGATATCAGCTCTTTGACGCCCCCCGACGCAGTGCCGATGGTCGGAACTTCGCAGCTCATCGCCTCCATATAGGCGACGCCAAGGGGTTCATGCCAGCTTGCCAACACGAAGACATGCGCGTTCAACAACTTGTCGCGCACGGCCGTGCCGTCGATGGCGCCCAGAAGTTTCACGTGATCCTGCAAGCGCAGGTTTTTCAGGTGGCCCTGCAACTCCTTGCGGTAGCCATCGCCGCCATCATCGTCCTCGCCCGCGATTTCCAGCCGCACGTCCACGCCCTGGTCCAGCAGCTTGCGCACGGCGGTCATCAGGTCCTGATGACCTTTGACGATGTTCAGCCGACCGCAGGCGAAAATGCGCATCGGCGTACCACGGCGCACCGGTTCATAGGGTTGGCTGCGCACCAACGCGTCGGTATCGACACCCATCGGGCGGATCACCACGCGATCGGGCAGATCGTTGGGCAGGTCACGCCGCATTTCATCCAGCAGCTTTTGTGTGATGACCGTGGCAAACCCGGCATTCGACCATTTGAACCGCTGGCCAGAGCCATAGTCCGACAACGGGCCATGCAGCGTCATTGACCACGTCGGACCACCCATCTTTTGCGCCAGCGCGGCGATCAGCGCGGCGCGACCACAAGAATGGGCATGCACGTGGTCGATCCCCTTTTCCCGGCAATGGCGCAGCACCTGTTGCGCCGCCGACAGGGTGATCAGCACGTCCTTCGAAAACCGCATCCCTTCGCGCCGCATCCAGCCTGGCAGGCCCTTGGGCAACAGGCGCACGAACGCGGACAAGGCCGCCTCGGCGTCGGCCTTGCCCAGATAGGTGGTGCGGGCGATCGCCTCTTGCGACCAGTCGTGCGAAATCAGACCGGGCGGCGGGGTGCGGGTTGAAAACACCGTCACCTCGTGCCCCATCGCCTCCAACGCCTTCAGTTCGCGCCAGAAAAACACATGTGTCTGGCCCGGGAATTGCGGCACCAGATAGCCGATGCGCAGACGCGGTCCCCGGGAATCAACTGTTTCGGAAGGTTCAACCATGCCTTGCTTTTCACCGGTATTTCCTTTCTTTGGCCATAGTCCCCTGTCATAGACGCCCCCAACCCGACACCGATTTTCGTGATGTGTGACTGCATTGGTACGCAAGATGCCACTTTCGTCGACTTCCCCCAGCCTGAGCGTGATCCTGCCCGCCAGCAACGAAGCGGCCCTCATCGGCGGCTGTCTTGATGCCGTGCTGGCATCGGACTGGGACGATGCCGCGCCCCTGGATTGCGTGGTGGTGGCGAACGGCTGTCGCGACGATACGGCGGCAATTGCCCGGCAGCGGACCGCAGCGTTTGCCGGCCGCGGCTGGGACCTGACGGTGCTGGACCTGGAGCAGGGCGGCAAGCTGAACGCGCTCAACCATGGCGATGCCACCGCACGGGCCGGATCACGGGTCTATCTTGATGCAGACGTGACCATCGCCCCGACGTTGCTGACCCAGCTGCGCCGCGCGCTGGACACCGATGCGCCGCGCTATGCCAGCGGCGATTGCGTCATCGCACCGGCGCGAAGCTGGTTCAGCCGCGCCTATGCCCGCATCTACCGGCAGGTGCCGTTCATGACCCACGGGGTGCCCGGATGCGGCGTGTTCGCGGTCAATGCCGCCGGGCGCGCACGTTGGGGCGCGTTTCCAGATATCATATCCGACGACACCTTTGTGCGGCTCAGCTTTCGGCCAGACGAACGGGTCAAGGTACCCGCCCGCTATGATTGGCCGATCGTCGAAGGATTGAAAAACCTGATCCGCGTGCGGCGACGGCAGGACAAGGGCGTTCGGGAAATCGAGGCACGGTTCCCTGAACTTCTGGACAACGACGACAAGCCAGCCTTCCCCACCAGCCATAAGCTGGCCATGGCGCTGCGCGACCCGCTGGGCTTTGCGGTTTATGCCGGGGTGGCGCTGGCGGTGAAGCTGGGCGGAGACAGGTCCGCCGAATGGAGCCGGGGGCGATGAACACGGTGATCGCACGGTTTCGCGGCGCATCGCTGTCGGCACGGGTGCTGCGCAGCTCGATGCTGACTGTCGGTGGATTTGGCTTCAGCCAGATGCTGCGGCTGGCGTCGAACCTGTTGCTGACACGACTGTTGTTTCCCGAAGCCTTCGGAATGATGGCGCTGGTGATGATATTTATCCAGGCGGTGTACCAGTTTTCCGATCTGGGCGTGACCCCCGCCATCATGCAAAGCAAGCGTGGCGACGATCCCGAATTCCTGAACACCGCCTGGACGATCCAGGTGATCCGGGGGTTTGGCCTTTGGGCCATGGCCTGTGTGTTGGCGTGGCCGATGTCGCTGTTCTATGGCGAACCGCAGCTGATGCATCTTTTGCCGGTGGCGGCGTTTTCGCTGGTGATCTCCGGCTTTGACCCAACCAAGATGGACACCGCAAACCGGCACCTGTTGCTGGGGCGTGTGACGGCGCTGGACATGATCACGCAGGTGACCGGCATCACCTCTGCCGTGCTGCTGGCATGGTTGACGGGGTCGGTCTGGGCGCTGGTGTTTTCCAACCTGATCAGCGCCGTGGTGCAGGTGATCATCAATACGGTCTTCCTGCCCGGCCCGAACAACCGGTTCCGCTGGGAAAAAGAGGCGGCTCAGGAACTGATCAACTTTGGCAAATGGATCTTCCTGTCGACCATCGCGGGCTTTCTGTTCCAGCAGGGTGACAAGATCCTGTTCGGCAAATACCTCGCACTGGACAATTTCGGCATCTACAGCATCGGGTTCTTCCTGGCGTCCTTTCCGCTGCTGCTGGGCAATATGGTGACCGGCAAGATCCTGATCCCGATCTACCGCGAAGCCCCGCCCAAGGACTCGCCCGAGAACTTTGCCAAGCTGCGCAAGATGCGGACGATCGTCACCGCCGGGCTGCTGGCCATGCTGTGGGTTTTTTCGCTGCTTGGGGTCTGGCTGGTGGGCGTGATGTACGACGACCGCTATCTTGCCGCCGGGCCGATGGTGGTGCTGATTGCGGTGATGCAAATGCCGCAGGTGATCGTGCTGACCTATGACATGGCGGCGCTGGCAATGGGCGATTCCAAGCGGTTCTTCGTCCTGGCCGGCGCGCGGGCGTTTTTCACGCTGGCAACGCTGCTGATCGGGCTTGAACTGGCGGGCGTGATCGGCGGGATCGTCGCGCGCGGGGTTTCGACCCTGCTGGTTTACCCGGTGGTGGTCTGGCTGTCGCGGCGCACCGGCGCGTGGGACGTGTGGCACGACGTTGGGTTTGCCGGTTTGGCCGCCGTTCTGGGCGCGGGGGCGCTGGCGTTCCACTGGCACGAGGTGACCACGCTGATCGGCATCGGTATGTAGCCGCTGTTTCCAGACGGGAAATCCCGGACACCGCAAACCCGCCGGTTTGTGGAGCGCCCGGAAACAGCGCTTCGCAAGCAGCCGGTTCCGCGGCAGAATGTGGAACAAAAGCCGGAAGCCTGCCGCATTTTCTCCAGATTTGCCGGATACCAAACTCGGGATGTAGAGTACCGGGGTGCCCCATATGACCGTTCAGACCGACTCGGAAACCGTATTCGGCAATGATATCGCCATTGTCGGAATGGCTGCGCATCTGCCCGGGGCAGACACGATTCAGGCCTATTGGCGCAACCTGCGTGATGGCGTGTCGTCGATCCGCCGCCTGTCCGAGGACGAACTTCTGGACGCGGGCGAAGATCCGGGCCTGATCCGCCACAAGAATTACGTTCCCTTCGCCGCCCCGCTGGACGGATTCGAGATGTTTGACGCCGAATTCTTCGGGTTTTCCCCGAAAGAGGCGGCGGTGATGGACCCCCAGCATCGTCAGTTCTTCGAAACCGCCTGGGAAGCGCTGGAAGACGCGGGCCACGTACCGGAAAACTTTGACGGATCGGTGGGCGTTTTCGCGGGCTGCGGCATGGGCAGCTATTTCTACTTCAACGTCTGTTCGAATCCCGATCTGGTCGAACAGACGGGCATGTTCCTGTTGCGTCATACCGGCAATGACAAGGATTTCATGACCACCCGCCTGTCACATGTGCTGGATCTGCACGGGCCGTCGATCAACCTTCAGACCGCCTGTTCCACGTCGCTTGTGGCCACGCATTACGCCGCGCAGGCGCTGTTGAACGGCGAATGCGACATGGCGCTGGCGGGCGGCGTGACCATCGAACTGCCGCAGGGGCGGGGATACCTTTACAAGGAAAACGAAATCCTGTCGCCGGACGGCGAATGCCACGCCTTTGACCACCGCGCCCAGGGCACTGTGTTCGGTTCCGGGTCCGGGGTGGTCGTGCTGCGGCGCCTGGCCGATGCGATTGCCGATGGCGACCACGTCTATGCCGTGATCAAGGGCACCGCCGTGAACAATGATGGCGCGCAAAAGGCGGGCTACCTGGCCCCTTCTGTTGATGGGCAGGCCCAGGCCATTGCCGAAGCGCAGGCCATTGCCGACGTCAGCGCCGACACCATCGACTATGTCGAATGCCATGGCACCGGCACCTATCTGGGCGATCCGATCGAGGTTGCCGCGCTGACACAGGCGTTTCGCGAAACCACCGACGATGCGGGCTATTGCCGGATCGGGTCGGTCAAGACCAACATCGGACATCTTGACACCGCCGCTGGCGTTGCGAGCCTGATCAAGGCATCGCTGGCGCTGCATCACAAGCAGATGCCGCCGAGCCTTGGGTACGAGGCCCCGAACCCTGCGATTGATTTCGAAACCTCACCGTTCAAGGTGAACGACCGGCTGACGCCCTGGGTATCGCACAAGGGCCCGCGGCGCGCCGGGGTGAATTCGCTGGGCGTCGGGGGCACCAACGCCCATGCCGTCCTGGAAGAAGCCCCGGTTCGTACGGAATCGGAAGACAGCGACTGGCCGTTCCAGATCCTTACGGTCTCTGGCCGCAACAAGGCGGCGCTGGATGAAAACGCCCGGCGTCTTGCCGCGCACTTGCGCAAACACCCAGAACAGCCGCTGGCCGATATCGCCTGGACCCTGAAGGAAGGCCGCCGGGCGTTCGAAAAGCGCCGTGTGATCGTGGCCGAAACCCATGCCGAAGCCGCCCGCCTGCTGGAAGAGGAAACCCCGCGCCGGGTGCGGACCCATTCCGCGCTGGACCGTCCTGACGTGGTGTTCATGTTCCCTGGCGGCGGTGCGCAATATGCCGGTATGGCCCGGGATCTGTACGAGACAGAGCCTGTCTTTGCAGAATGGATGGACCGCGGCCTGGCGGTGCTGGACACCAAGTTGGACTACGACATTCGCGCGCTGTGGTTGCCGGAACGGCAGGACATGGCCGCCGCCGATGAGCGGTTGAAACAACCGTCGGTGCAGCTGCCGCTGATCATGATCGTGGAATACGCGCTGGCGCAGCTTTGGATCAGCTGGGGTGTGACACCCAGCGCGCTGACCGGCCATTCGATGGGCGAAAACACCGCCGCCTGCCTGGCCGGTGTCATGTCGTTCGAAGACTGCATCGGGCTGGTGCACCTGCGCGGGCGGCTGTTCGACAGCGTCGCCCCCGGCGGGATGCTGTCGGTGGCCCTGTCGGCAGACAAGCTGCGCCCTATGCTGGGCGACGATCTGGACCTTGGCGCCGTCAACGCGCCCGATCTGTCGGTGGCCTCTGGTCCGCAAGCAGCGCTGGACAAGCTGGAAGCGCAGTTGCAGGCCAAGGGAATCGACTGTCAGCGCATCGCGATCAACATCGCCGCGCACAGCAGGATGCTTGATGGCATCCTGAACGATTTCCGCGCCTATCTTCAGTCGATCCCGCTGCACGCCCCGCGGATCCCGCTGACGTCGAACCTGACTGGCCAGATGATGACCGACGCACAGGCGACCAGCCCGGATTACTGGGTCGATCACCTGCGCGGCAGCGTGCTGTTCGCCGATTGCCTGTCAGCGCTGACGGCGCCCAACCGCATCCTGTTGGAAGTCGGGCCGGGCAAAGCACTGTCGTCGCTCGCACGGCAGCATGGTGGCGTGCCAGGGCAACAGGTGTTGTCGACGCTGCGCCACCACGAAGAGGCGGTGGCCGACGACCGCTATTTCCTGGAAACCCTTGGGGCGATCTGGGCGCTGGGGGGCACGTTTGACTGGGGTCAGATCTGGGGCGATGCCCGGCGCAACCGCGTGTCGTTGCCGACCTACGCGTTCCAGCGCGCACCTTATTTCATCGCCCCCGGAAAGCTGCAGACCGACAGCGCGCCTGCATACCTGATGCGGACCGACGATATCGAAAGCTGGGGCTGGAAACCGGTCTGGCGGCCCCGCGCCGCTGAAACCGAAATCGACGTGGCCATGGGTCTGGACGATGCAGAGCCGCAGAGTTGGCTGATGTTCATGGATGACGCTGGCGTGGCACAGGGCGCGGCCCGGCACCTGCGCGCCGCCGGGCACACCGTGGTCGAAGTGCGCAGCGGCGATACCTTCTCTCGCACCGGCGAAGACCGGTATGTCATCGCACCGGAACGCGGCCGCGAAGGGTATGACTTGCTGCTGCAGGACATGCTGTCACGCGGGCTTGTCCCCAGCCGGATCGGCCATTTCTGGATGGTTACGGCCGATGAAAGCCACCGCCCCGGGTCGAGCTTTTATCACCGCTTGCAGGAGCAGGGATTCTATTCGCTGATGTTCCTGGGCCAGGCGCTGGCGGAGGAAACCACAACCCGTCCGCTGCATATGACCGTGGTCACGAACGGCGCGGCACAGGTGCGCGACGAAGCTTTGCCCTATCCGTCGAAAGTCACCGTCGCCGGCCCCGCCCGCGTGATCCCGCGCGAATTGCCAGGGGTTACGGTTGCGACGCTGGACATTGAGCTGCCCGCGCCGGTTCAGGCCGGGATCTTTGGCCGTGCCAAGGCACAGGCGGCCTTTGAGGCGGCCCAGGACACGCTTGTGACCCGCGTACTGGAAGACCTGCTGGCAGAGCCTGCAAACAACATCGCCGCGCTGCGCGCCGATCGACGCTTTGCCTGCCAGATGAAACCACTGAATCTGTCCGACCCCGAGGCGCCGGTGCTAGCGCCCGGTGGCACATACCTGATCACCGGCGGGTTTGGCGGTATTGGCCAAACGCTGGCGATGGACATGGCCGCTGATGGCGCCAAGCTGATCCTGATCGCCCGCAACGACCTGCCGGCGCGAAGTGACTGGGCCGACTACCTGCACCGCCACGCCCCGCAGGACAGCACCGCCCGTCGCATCCGCGCCGTTCAGGCGCTGGAGGCAGCAGGCGCAGAGGTGATGATTGCCGCCGCAGATGTCTGCAACCTGACCCAGATGCGCCGCGTGGTGGATGCCGCCGTTGACCGGTTTGGCCCGATCACCGGCGTGATCCACGGCGCGGGCGTGATCGACGATGCGCCGCTGCTGGCGAAAACCCCGGCCTCGGTCGAGGATGTGTTTACACCCAAGATCCACGGGACAGAGGTACTGGACCAACTGTTCCCCGATGGCAGCGTAGACTGGATGGTGCTGTTTGCGTCGTCGTCCACCGTGACGGCCCCGGCCGGTCAGGTCGACTATGTCGCCGCCAACGAATACCTGAACGCTTTTGCCCGGTCGCGCAGCGGTGGCCAGACGAAGGTCGTCGCGATCAACTGGGGCATATGGAACGAGGTCGGCATGGCGGCAGAGGCCGTGGCAGCCCGCACCGGTCAGATGCCCGACATGCCGGTCACGGATGTCGCCGTGCCGATGCTGGCAAAGGCCACGTTCGACATCAAGGGCAACCGCCTGTTCACGGCCAGCTATTCGTCCGACAACTGGTTCATCGACGAACACCGCACCGCGGCAGGCGATGCGCTGCTGCCTGGCACCGGTTATCTGACGCTGGCCGCCCACGCGCTGAAGGCACAGGGCGAAGGCACGGCGTTCGAAATCCGCGACCTGACCTTCCTGCGTCCGCTGCGGGTGGCTGATGGCGCCGCGCGGGACGTTCAGGTGCGGCTGACCCGGGCCAACACCGGCTATGGTTTTGACGTGCTGGCAGACGTGACGCTGGGCGGCAAGAAGGGTCATGCCCTGACCGCACAGGCCAGCCTGTCGCTGATGCCGCTGCCGCGCCCCGCGCCCGTCGACTTGCAGGCGATCCGGGCCCGCTGTGGCACCGCGCAGCGCCTGTCCAAGGGCAAGCTGACCGCCGCGCAAGAGGTGCAGCTGAATTTCGGCCCGCGCTGGAAAACCCTGGACAGCCGCGCCTATGGCAAGGGCGAAGGCATTGCCGACCTGTCCCTGCCGGAACAGGCGATGGGCGACGACGGGTTCCTGCTGCACCCGGCGCTGATGGATATCGCGACCGGTTGGGCGATGGACCTGATCGAAGGATATCAGCCGACGCACCTGTGGGTGCCGGTCAGCTATGCCCGCGTGCGCGTGCACGGCCCGGTTCCGGCGCAGATCGTCAGCTGGGTGCGCAATGCGGCGGAAAACAAGGCGGATCACCAGACCGCCAGCTTCAACGTCACGCTGTGCGCGCCCGACGGCACCGTTCTGGTCGAGGTCGAAGGCTTCACCATCCGCCGCCTCGATGACCTGAACATCCTGAACGCAGCGCCGCGCCTGACCCCGGCCGAAGTCACGTTCGACGAAGGCGAAACCGGCACCGCGCAACCCCTGTCCCCGGCAGAGGAACGGCTGCACCACAACCTGTCGCAAGGCATCCTGCCCGCGGAGGGCGTGACCGCGTTCAAACGCGCGCTGGCACTGGGCCTGCCGCAGGTGGTGGTCAGTTCGATGGACCTGCCCGCGCTGGTGGCGCAGACCGTCGCCAGCACCGCAGACCAGGGTGCCGCGCAAAAATTCGAGCGTCCGCAGCTGGAAGGCGACTATGTCGCGCCCGCGAATGATATCGAACGCACCCTTGCCGGGTTCTGGGAGGACCTCTTGGGCGTGCAGAACGTGGGTGTCGAGGACTGCTTCTTTGACCTTGGCGGCCATTCGCTGATCGCGGTGCGGCTGTTCAGCATGGTGAAAAAGGCCTATCGCATCGAGTTCCCGATCTCGGTCCTGTTCGAGGCCCCAACGATCCGCAAATGTGCCGCCCTGATCGCAGAGCGCACCGGTGCCAGTACCGAAGACAGCAGCAGCGCCGACGCGCCGAAGTCGCCGCAGCGCCGCTATAAGCATCTTGTCGCCATGCACGATGGCGAAGGTGGGCCGCGTACGCCGTTCTTCCTTGTGGCGGGTATGTTCGGAAACGTTCTGAACCTGCGCCACCTGGCCCATCTGCTGGGCGCGGATCGTCCGTTCTATGGCTTGCAGGCCAAGGGGCTGTACGGCGGCGAAGACCCGCACAAGACCCTGCAAGAGGCCGCCGCCGACTATATCGCCGAGATGAAACAGGTCCAGCCGGAAGGCCCCTACATGATCGGCGGATTTTCCGGCGGGGGGATCACCGCCTATGAAATGGCGCAACAGTTGAAGTCCATGGGCGACGAGGTGGCGCTTGTCGTGCTGCTGGACAGCCCGCTGCCGCAGCGCCGACCGCTGTCGCGCAAGGACCGGTTGCTGATCCAGTTGGCCGAGCTGAAGAAGAAGGGCGTGACCTATCCCTTTACCTGGGCCAGGAACCGCATCGCCTGGGAACTGCACAAACGCCGCGCCGCACCCGAGGTGACGCAGGCCGAGACCCAGTTCCACAACGCCGAGATCGAGGCCGCCTTCCTGGGCGCCGTGGCGCAGTACCAGGTACGCCCGTGGGATGGCCGCATGGTCTTGTTCCGGCCGCCGCTGGTTGGCCACTGGACGGTGTCGGGCGGCAAGATGGTGAACAGCGAACGCGCCTACGTTCTGAATGACAACGACTGGGGCCAATACGTTCCACAGGTCGAGGTGCACGAGGTCCCCGGTGATCACGACAGCATGGTGCTGGAACCCAACGTGCGCGTTCTGGCCGCCCTGATGAAAGAGGCGATCGTCGGTGCCGAGGCCGCGTCTGGCGGCAAAGGCGATGTCATTGCCTTTCCCAAGACCCAGGCGGCGGAATAACCCATGCGTCTTTTGACCATCATCCTGAACTATCGCACCGCCGACATGACCGTGAGATCGGTGCAGGCGGCGCTTGGTGCCATGCACGGGCTGGACGGCGAAATCACCGTGGTCGACAACGATTCCGGTGATGGATCGTTCGAGACGATTCAGGCCAGGCTTGCCGCTGCCGACTGGGCACAGGAGCGCATGATCCGGGTGATCCAGTCGGGCCGCAACGGCGGGTTCGGGGCAGGCAACAACGTGGGCATCCGCGCCGGTCTGTCGGACGGAACCAAGCCTGATTACGTCTATATCCTGAACTCGGATGCGTTTCCCCAGCCCGACGCGATCCGCAAGTTGATCGCCCATCTGGATAGCCATCCCGAAGCAGGGTTTGCCGGCAGCTATATCTATGGCGACGATGACGAGCCGCACATGACCCAGTTCCGTTTTCCCTGTGCGCTGGGCGAACTGGAAGGCGCGGCCAGAACCGGGCCGATTTCACGCCTGTTGAAAAATCACGCCATGCCGATCCCGATCCCTCAGGAAACCTGCCGGGTGGACTGGTTGGCGGGCGCGTCGATGCTGATGCGGCAATCGGTGCTGGATGACATCGGGCTGTTTGACGAAACGTTTTTTCTGTATTTCGAAGAAACCGATCTGAGCCTGCGCGCCCTGCGCGCCGGGCACGAAACCCATTTCGTGCGCGACAGTGAAGTGATGCACATCGGATCGGTGTCCACCGGAATGCGGCAATGGACGCGGATCCCGGTCTATTGGCTCGACAGCCGGTGGCACTACTACACAAAGAACCACGGCCGCGCCTATGCCGTGTGGGCCACAACGCTGCGCCTGTTGGGCGAAGGCATTTGGCAAGTGCGCCGCATCCTGCAACGCAAGGCCGCCGCAGGCCCCGATCATTTTTCGCGCGACCTGATCGCGCATCACCTGAAGGCCTTGTTCCGGCCTTTACCCGGCCGCCCCCGCATCCCGAGAGCGACCCAGCCGATGAAAGTGGAGTAACCTTATGGCCATGTTTTCCTCTGTCGTGATGGGCAATGAAAGCCTGTTGATCGAATGCAGCAAAAAGCTGTTGGCACGGGGCCATGTCATCAAGGCGGTCGTCACCCGCTGCCCCGAGATCACCAAGTGGGCAGAGGGACACTCGCTGCCGGTACTCGCCCCCGGTGCTGATCTGGGCGACCGCCTGGAAGGCGGGTTCGACTGGTTTTTCTCGATCGCCAACCTTGCGATCATCCCCGACGCCGTGCTGGCCAAGCCGCTGAAAGGCGCGATCAATTTCCACGACGGGCCGCTGCCGAAACACGCCGGTCTGAACGCGCCGGTCTGGGCGCTGATCGAAGGCGAAACGGAACACGGCGTCACATGGCACATGATCGAGGGCGGCGTGGACGAAGGTCGCATCGTGGCACAGCAGCGCTTTGCCATAGATGCGGGCGACACCGCGCTGACCCTGAACACCAAGGCCTATGAGGCCGGGCTGAACAGCTTTGGCGACGTGATCGACGCATTGGAAAACCCGGCTTTTACCCCGGTGGCGCAGGACCTGGGCCAACGCAGCTATCACGCCCGCGCCGACCGCCCCTCGGCCGGGGGCTGCCTTGATCTGACCCGCCCCGCGGCAGAGCTGGACCGGATGATCCGGGCGCTGGATCACGCGACGTACTGGAACCCGCTGTGCACCCCGAAACTTTGGTTGGGCGACCGGATCTGGTCGATCGGAGCCGCGCGTGTCATCGACACCCATGCCGAACCCGGCACCGTGACCGAGGCCGGCAAGGACCGGCTGGTGGTAACCTGCGGTACGGGCGCACTGGCGCTGTCGGGTCTGACGACGCTGGACGGCCAGCCGGTGAACCCGTCAACGCAACTGTCGCGCGGGGAAATCCTGCCGCTGCAGTCCGCGCAGGTGACGGCGGCAATGGATGTCGCGACCGAAGTAACCGCCCCGCATGATGCCTGGTGGCGCAAGCGTTTGGCCACGCTCAACCCCGCCGCCATCGGGACCGACAAGCAGGACCAGGGCGATTTTCAAACCATCCCGCTGAACACCGCGACCGATCCGGCGCGGATCGCCGTCTGGGCGATGCAACTGGCGCAGATGGATGCTTGCGATCTGGCCTTTGCCGATGAACGGCTGGCTGATCTGGCAGGCACCGGGCTGATCGCGCACTGGATGCCGCTTTCGGTTTCGAAAGACGGCACGCTTGCCGATCTGGCCGCACGGCTGAACACCGATCTGGCCATGTTGGACAAACGCGTGGGCTTTGCCCGAGACTTGGCGTTGCGGGACCGGTCGCTGACCCTGTCGGTGCCGCCACGCATCGGTCTGTCGCAAGCGGCAGGGACGATCCCCGGCACCACGCTGACCGTGGAACTGACCGACACCGGCGCACTGCTGCATTTCGACGCCACGCGCGTGCCGGACATGCTGGCGCGCCTGATGACCGCCCGCCTTGAACGGCTGGCAGAGGCCGACATGACCCAGCCACTGGCCACGGTGCCGAACCTGTCCGAAGTCGAGCGCCAGATGGTGCTGAACGACTGGAACGCAACCGATGTCGCGCTGGATGGCCCGCAAACCATGCCCGCCCTGTTCGAAGCGCAGGTTGCCCGCACCCCCGATGCCCCCGCTCTGGTGTTCGAGGCCCTGACGCTGAGCTATGCCGAGTTGAACGCCCGCGCCAACCGCGTCGCGCACACGCTCCGCGGCATGGGTGTCGGCCCGGATGAGGTGGTGGGCCTGCATTGTGCCCGGTCCGCCGACCTTCTGATCGGCGCGCTGGGCATCCTGAAGGCTGGCGGCGCTTACCTGCCACTGGATCCGGCCTATCCCGCCGACCGGCTGGAACATTACGTCGCCGACAGCGGAGCCAAGGTGATCGTCAGCCAATCCGCCATTGCCCGCAGCCTGCCAGCCCATGGTGCGCAGGTTCTGGAAATCGACAGCGATCCGCGCATTGCACAGGCCTCTGACCAGACCCCCGACAGCGGGGTGACGACGGACAATCTGGCCTATCTTATCTACACCTCCGGTTCGACCGGCACCCCCAAGGGCGTGATGGTCGAACACGGAAACGTCGCCAATTTCTTTGCCGGGATGGACCCGGTGGTGCCCCACGACACGCCCGGCACCTGGCTGGCGGTAACCAGCCTGTCCTTCGACATTTCCGTGCTGGAGCTGTTCTGGACCACGGCGCGCGGGTTCAAGGTGGTGATCACCAGCGACGAAGATCGCGGAATGATATCCAACGGCCACGTGCCGGTCAGCGACACCCACATGGATTTCTCGCTGTACTATTGGGGCAATGACGACGGCGTGGGCCGCGACAAGTACCGCACCCTGCTGGAAGGCGCGAAATTTGCCGATGCACATGGATTCAGCGCCGTCTGGACACCCGAACGCCACTTCCACGCTTTTGGCGGGCCGTACCCGAACCCGTCGGTGACCGGGGCCGCCGTCGCCGCAGTCACACGCAATATCGGTGTGCGGTCGGGGTCGGTCGTGGCCCCCCTGCACCATCCCGCCCGGATCGCCGAGGAATGGGCGGTGATCGACAACCTGACAAATGGCCGGGCCGGCTTGGCCGTCGCCAGTGGCTGGCAGCCGGACGATTTCGTGCTGCGCCCGGAAAACACCCCGCCCAACAACCGCGCCGCGCTGACCGATTCGATCAACAAGGTGCGTGACCTGTGGGCCGGCAAACCCGTCGCCTTTCCCCGCGCCGACGGCACCCTGCACGAGGTCGTCACCCAACCCCGCCCGGTCAGCACGCATCTGCCGATCTGGATGACCATCGCGGGCAACCCCGACACCTGGCGCCAGGCTGGCAAGATGGGGTGCAACGTGCTGACCCACCTTCTGGGCCAGTCGATCGAAGACGTGGCGGGGATGATCAAGGTCTACCACGAGGAACTGCGCAACGCGGGGCATGACCCGAAGAATTTTAACGTCGCGCTGATGCTGCACACCTGTCTGGCCGACACCCGGGACGAAGCGCGCGAACGCGCCCGCGAACCGATGAAGGATTACCTGCGTTCGGCTGCCGGGTTGATCAAGCAATACGCCTGGGCCTTCCCGGCGTTCAAGCGGCCCAAAGGTGTGAACAATGCCTTCGACCTGCAACTGGACGTGCTGGAAGACGGCGAACTGGACGAGATCCTGAACTTTGCCTTCGAGCGTTATTTCAATGACAGTGGCCTGTTCGGCACGGTCGACGATGCGCTGGCGCGGACCGAACAGCTGAAGGCCATCGGGGTCACGGAAATCGCCTGCCTGATCGACTATGGTATCTCTGCGGACGAGGTTCTGAACAGCCTGCCATTGCTGGCGCAGGTGGTGAAACAGGCCAACGCCGGGGCCGGCTTGCCGGACGACGATTTTTCCATCGCGGCACAGATCCAGCGGCACAACGTGACCCACATGCAGTGCACCCCCTCGATGGCCCGCATGATCGCCATGAACGACGAAGCCCGCGCCGCCCTGCGCAAGGTCAACCACATCTTCCTGGGCGGCGAAGCCTTGCCCGGTGGGTTGGTGCGGGAACTGGCCACGCTGACCGACGCGACCGTGACCAACATGTATGGCCCCACCGAAACGACGATCTGGTCGTCGACCGAACAGGCGGATGCATCCGAAGTGACGGTGAACGTCGGCCTGCCCATCGCCAATACCCAGATGTACGTTCTGGATGACGCGATGCAGCCCTGCCCCGTCGGCGTGGCGGGCAATCTGTGGATCGGCGGCAAGGGCGTCACCCGAGGCTATTGGAACCGGCCAGACATGACCGCAGAGCGGTTTGTCGAAAACCCGTTCCATGGCGGGCGGATGTACCTGACCGGCGATCTTGTCGTTCGGCGTGCCGACGGCAAGCTGGATTTCATCGGCCGGGCCGACAACCAGGTGAAACTGCGCGGCTACCGCATCGAACTGGGTGAAATCGAAGCCGCACTGGAAAGCCAGACTGGCATCCAGCAGGCGGTGGTGATCGTGCGCGAAGACCTCCCCGGCGATAAACGCCTGGTGGCCTATGTCACCGCGCAGATGGACGTGGACGAAAAAGCGATGCGCGCCGCGCTGTCGCAGGGCTTGCCTTTCCACATGATCCCGCAGCGCTACGTCCGGATGGATGCGTTCCCGCTGACCCCCAACCGCAAGATCGACCGCAAGGCGCTGCCCGCGCCGCAGGCGGTGACCGTCGCCGCAAAACCGGTCGAGGTGGCCCGGAACGTGGTTGACCCTGCACCGGCAGTCGCCTCCGGCCAAAGCGATGCACAGGTCATGGCCGGCGTGGCAGAGATCTGGGCCGGGGTTCTGGGTGAAAAGCCAGCTTCGGCACGCGACAACTTCTTTGATCTTGGGGGGCATTCGCTGTTGGCCGTGCAGGCACACCGCGGATTGCGCGACCGGTTCGGGGCGCAGGGGCTGACGATCACCGACATCTTCCGCTTTCCGACGCTGGAAGGCATCGCCGGACGGATCACCGCGCTGACAGGCGGCACCCCCGTCGCCACACCCGCCACGCCAAAGGCAGAGCCCGCGGAACCGGCGCAAAACACCCGCGCCCTGTCGCGAGCCGAGGCCATGAACCGTCGCAAGGCGATGCGCGCCAAGCGGAGCGCCTGACCGAAATGAGCCTGCACGGGTTGCAAAGACTGCTGGGCGAAATCGAGCCTGACCTGTCCCCGGTGTTCTGCACCGGGGCGGCAGACCCGCACGAGGACGACGACGGTCTTTATCCGATCGAGGCCGCGGCGGTGGTTCGCGCCGTCGACAAGCGGCGGCGTGAATTTGCCGCCGGGCGCCGCGCCGCACGTTGCGCGATGCGCAAGATGGGCCATGCTCCGCAGCCGGTGCCCGCAGGCGACGACCGCGCCCCGGTCTGGCCCAGGGGGCTTGCCGGCAGCATCAGCCACACCGATTTCGCCGCACTTGGGATCGTGTCGTGTCAGGCCGAAACCCGCACTGTGGGCGTCGATATCGAAGCCGATCAACCCATTGATCCGGCTCTGGTCCCTGAAATCTGTACGCCCGAGGAGTTGGACATTGGCGCCCCGGACGACCTGACCGCCGCCCGTCGCATCTTCAGTGCCAAGGAAGCCGCCTACAAGGCACAGTTCCCGCTGACGGCCACGATCTTCGGGTTCGACGGCCTGCATATCAGCGCGCTTGACGCCACCACGCTGGAGGCGCGTTTCACCCGTGATGTGCCGCCGTTCCGGGCTGGTGACGTGCTGACCGTCCGGCAATGGGCCCGCCACGGCGTGATCCTGTCGCTTTGCGCGCTGCCCGGCCTGCCCTGTTCGGTGGATAATCCCGGAGCGTTCGCATAATGACGCGCCCTTGCCATCGGATTTGCATAGTTTCCTGCGATGTCAGGGATGTGAATGGTAACAAAAAAGATGATCGTCTAGGGTTTCAGCCTTGCGCAACACCCGGGGAACGGTCCGAGCAGGAGTGATCTGATGAATTCGCTGCAATCGCTTGAAGAGATCTTCTCGGCGCTGAAACGGCGCGTCGTCATGATGGCTGTCATCGTGATCGTCGGCTGCGTGGCATCGGTCTTTTTTGCGCTCAAACAGACCAAGGAATATCAGGCCACCGCCGTGGTGCAGATCGAGGCTCCCGAGGTCACCGAATCGCTTGCAGGGGCCGCCGCCGCGCGCAACGACGCGATGCAACGGGTGAAGCTGATCGAACAGCGACTGATGTCGCGGGACAACATGGTTCAGGTCATGGAGAAACATGGCCTATTTTCCGAAGACCCGTCGATGTCGATCAACGAACGCGTCGGCCTTCTGCGCGGCGCGGTCAGCATTGAACAGATTCTGACCACCGCACAGGCCTGGATGCCGGGCGGCGTGCCCTCGGGGCTGATCATCAACGTCCGGCTGAACGATCCGGCCAAGGCCCGTGACGTGGCCAACGACCTGATGTATTCCGTCATCGAAAGCTCTCGCCAACGCGGGATCGAGGCGGCGCAGGCCGGGATGGAACTGCTGACCACCGAAGAAAACCGCGTCGCGACCGAAATCGACGACCTGGAAGCCCGGATTGCCGCCTTCAAGCGTGAAAACGCCGGGTTCCTGGCTGCCGGTATCGCCGTGCTGCGCGACGAGCTGGGCGAGTTGCGCGAAAGCCTGACGAATCTTGAAAAAGAGCTGGTCGGACTGGAAAGCGGCTCGACCCGTCGCAGCGCCGCCACCGATCAGAAGGTCACACTGCTGCAAGACCAAAAGCAGGTCATCACCAACCGCATTACCGAGATCGAAACGATCATCGCGACCTCGCCCGCGGTCGAACGCGACCTGAACGCGCTGGAACGAGAACTGAAGCGCAAGCAAGACCAGTATTCCGTCATCACCCGCCGCAAGGCCGAGGCAGAGACCGCCGTCCTGCTGGAAGAGCGCCAGCAAGGGTCTCGGTTCGAAGTGCTGGAAACCGCGCTGCTGCCGGAATACCCGGTCAGCCGCAGCCGCAAGTCGATTGCCATGATGGGCGGCGCGGCGTCTGTGATGCTGGCGATGGGCATCGCGCTGATGCTGGAATTCCTGAATCCCGCCATCCGCACCCCGTCGCAAATGGAACGCGCCTTGGGCATTCAGCCGGTGGTCGCCGTGCCGCGGCTTTCGACCAGTGGTGAACGTCTGCGGCGCAAGCTGTTGGGCGTGGCCGGGGTCGGGGCATTGCTGTTGGCGATCCCGCTTGCGATCAAGCTGTTTGCCGACAAGCTGGGGCTGGGCGATCTGAACCTGTTCCAGCGCGGCGGCGCCGTCGATGGCGGCCGCTAGGCACCCCTGATCCACAATCGAGACTCGCGCAAGCCCGGCCCCGTGCCGGGCTTCGTCGTGTCTGGCGGGCCGCTGGCGGATGCCCGGCGCCTTGCCACGCCCCCACCACCACCCGCAACAACGCCAAAGGGCCGCACGATGGCGGCCCTTGGTGCGGTTTGTGACGGTCAGGACAGGCTTAGTAGCTGTATTTGGTGATCCCCGGGCCTTCCGAGAAATTCAGGATGCTGCCCAGGAACGGCGTATCGGCACCCAGTCGACGCTCGACATCCTTGACCTCGGACGCTTTGGTGATGCCACCACCGATCACCAGCAACACGCCGTCGAACAGGTTACGCGCCGCCATCACGTCGTCATGATACAGTGCGGGCGGCATGTCGAACAGCACCACATCGGCGTTGAACCGGCGTTGCATGTCATCCAGCACCTCGGCGGTGCCGGCCTCGTGCAACAGCTCCGACGCATAGGGCTCGACCTTGTCGTTGAACCCGAACGCCACGTTGCGGCCCACGTCCAGCGTGTTCTTGCCCATCACCCGCAGGTGATCTTCGGGCGCAACATCACCGCGCAGCATGTCGCCAAGCGTGCCGCAATTCTCGATTCCGAACACACGGGCCAGGCTGGGGCGACGCATGTCGAAATCCAGCAGGATCGTGCGGCAGTTTTCCTGTCGGGAAAGGCTCAGTGCCAGGTTGGCGGCGGTGAAGGTCTTGCCACAGTCCTTCGACGGAGAGGTGATAGCGACACGGCTCCAGCCGTTCTGGCGCAGACCCTGCAAAAGCCGGGTGCGCAGCACATCGAACGCGGTATGGGCCAGGTCCTCGCGCGCAGCGGTGATCACGCGGTTGCGTTCCAGCAACCGGTCGTCGACCGGGAACGGACGCAGGGTGTCCCAGGCGGCGCCAGCCTCTGATGCGGGCTTTGGCGCACGCCGCGACGGTCGCGGCTGCGGCGGTTCCGTCACCGGGGCCGCACCCCTGCGGCGCGGCGCGGCGGCAGCGGCCGGCGGTTCCGGTTCGTAGTCGTCGTCGTCAACGTCGACATCGGCCTCGTCGACATCAAGGTCGTGGTCCTCAAAGTCGTCGTCCCAATCGTCCAGCGCTTCTTCCTCTGCCAACAGCCGTGCCTCGTCCTCGGCACGTTTGCGGCGGGCGGCCATCTCTTTTTGCAGTCGGGCTTCCTCTGCCCGTTCGGCGGCCCGCAGTTCCAGAGCGGCGCGGCGGCGCTCGGCTTTGTCCTGCGCAGCCCGCAGGGCTTCATCCTCGGCCTCTTGTGCGCGGCGCGCCTCTTCGTCCTGTGCGCGCTGCGCGGCTTCGGCGCGGACGCGGCGGGCCTCTTCTTCTCGGGCCAGCTGGGCTTCGAATTCGTCGCGTTGGCGCTTCAGCCGCGCCTCTTGTTTGGCGCGTTCTGCGTCTTCGCGGGCCCGTTGTGCCTCTGCCTCTGCCCGTTCGCGTTGCAGTCGTGCGGCCTCCTCGGCCTCGGCCTTTTTGCGCGCGGCTTCGGCGCGGGCGGCTTTGGCAGCGGCCAAGCGTTCGCGTTCGGCGCGCAGCGATTCCTTGCGTTCGTTGGCTTCGCGGCGCAGGGCATCCTGAAGCCCGGTCTGGCGGGCACTGTCTTCTGCGGCGGCGCGCTGGCGCGCGGCCTCTTCGGCGCGCAGCTGTTCGGCGCGACGTTTCTTTTCCGCCAGAAGGCGGGCTTTCTTTTCCTTCAGCGCACGAATGCGATCTGCATCCGCCTCGGCTGCCGGATCCGCTGCGGGCGCAGCAACGGCGCGCTTTTTCGGCGCGACCACAACCTGCTTGCGTCGGCGCGGGGCGGGTTCCGCTGAATGTGTGGCGTCCTGAACCCGTTCGATCAGGTCATCGGGCGCCAGCGGCGCGGGCGCGGGTTCGGGCATCTGATCCGCCGGATCGGGCTTGCGGCGCTTGCGGGGAACAAGCGGCTCCATCGGTCCGTCCAGATCGGCGGCGAAATCGTCGCCCACGCTGCGCGAGCGGGCGAAGACACGTTTGGCTCTGTCGGGCACAGGAACACTTGCGCCCGGCTCGATGTCATCGAGGGCGCGGTTTCTCGGCTCTCCATCCGCCGGCTTGCGGCGCTTGAATTTCCGGCGTTCCATCATCTGCTCTTTACCCCTCGCAGGCTGCGGTCCTTCGAATGCCATCGTCGGTCAGAAACCTGCCTGTCTTACCAAACCGTCCACGCGTTCCATGCACTGCCCCCGCGAAAACGCGGAAAAGCTCTGTCTCGTTAAACTTAAGAATTCTGTCAAAAATAAGTCCATTTGACGGGCATTGTTGACGGGAACGTGAGCTTTCCGCATCTCAGAACCCGAACAGGTTGGCGTGGGTTATGGCACCTTCGATGAAGGTCTTTCGATCCGAAACCGGCGTCCAACCCAGAATTTCCTTGGGTTTGTCGTTCACGAACGGCGTGAAATGTGCACGGCTTTTCCAGTCAGCCAAAGACGGGCGAATGACGCCCTTCTTGCGCAGGGCGTATTTCTTCAACGCGTATTTCACCGCATCGGACAAATAGAACATGGTCAGGTTGCCCGGTACCACCTTGATCCGCGCGCCCAGCGCTTCGTAGATCGCGTCGAAATAGTCCCGCGCGGACAATTGCACATCGCCAACAAGGTTGAAGCTTTCGCCGACAGCCTTGGGAGTGTCGATCATCCGCACCAGCCCGTCGACCACATCGTCGATCAGCACAAAGGGCAGTGCGTTCTTGCCCGGCCCCCAGATTCGTACTGCGCCGGCCCCGTGCCAACGCCCGATGCCCCAATGTTGCAGCGGGCCACCATGACCCACCACGATACCGGGACGCGCGATCACCAACGGCAAGCCGCGTTCGCGGTGCAGTTTCATCAAACGGCGTTCGCATTCGGCCTTCGACCGCGCATACATGTTGCGGTCTTCCATGTTGTCGGGAAATCCGGTCGCCTCGGTGATCCGACCATTGCGGTCGCTCATGTCATAGCTGGCGATCGTGCCGGTATAGATCAGTCGTTTTACACCCGCCTCTTCCGCAGCCATGGCAATGCGCATCGCGACGCCCACGTCGTTCTGCAACGCATCAGCCCAGGTCTTGTCCATCGACTTGGCCAGGTTAAAGACCACCTTGATCCCCTGCATCGCCGCGACCAGCCCGTCGCGATCATGCAGCGAAACACCCACGGTTTCCACAGAATCGGGCAGATCGGGGAACGGGCCGGTCTTGCCCCGGCTCAGAACACGCACGTCATAGCCATCGGCCACAAGGCGCCGGGTCAGCGCCCGCCCGATGAACCCGGTCCCGCCGATGACCATCGCCGTTGGTTTCGGATCGCGGGTTTTCACCACGGGCGGCGCGGCGGTCAATTGTTCCGACGGGACCAGCGCCAAGGCGTCGTCCAGCGCCTGCATCACCGTTACCGCGGTTTGCCCGGAAAACCGCGCGTCGGCAGCGCCGTTCAGCCCGCCATAAACCGCGGCATCCATGCCCCGGAAACTCAGCGCATAGGGTTGTTTCGTGTTCAGCGAGGTGAACTGCACCCAGGCATTGCCGATGCCTTCGCGCATGTGCTGCCAGCCAAGGGCCATCTGCCGTTTCAGCGGGTTCACCACCAGGTCCGAGGTATTCTCGGTGTCGACGATCAATGTATCGGCGGCATAGTCGAACCGCGCCCGTGCGCTGGACCCGCGCAGCGTCACCGATCGGTCATCGGTGGTTTCCACCAGCGAAATGGTAAAGGTGATATCGACCCCTCCGGCAGACGCAAGGATGCGCCAACCCTGAAACCGGGTGTCGTCGCCCGGCAGGTTGATGGGCTTCGACAGCTCCACTTTGTGAATCTCGGGCGGACCAAACAGATCCACGGCAAACCCCATCAGGTGCGGACCAAGTTCCAGCAGCAGGTTCTTGGGCTCGCGCAGCAACCACAGGCCAAACGGCCCCGAGCGCAGCGGTGCCAACGGGAAACACCAGTTGATCTCGGCCCCTGACACGCGGCCAAAGTCACCGCGCGCCATCGCCTCTTTCATCCGCACATAGGACGGCATCCCAAGGAAATTATGCCCGGCTTGGAACCGTTTGCCCGACGCCTCTGCGGCCGCCTGGATCGCGCGGGTGTCCTCGGCACTTTCGGCCACGGGTTTTTCCACCAGCACATGCAGCCCGCCTTCAAGGCACTGGATCGCAAGCGACTTATGCAGATGCGGCGGCGTAAGGATGTGCACCGCATCACACGCGCCTGAGGCAATCAAGTCCTCGACCGAGGTGAACGCCTTGGCCCCGATCCCATCAGCCAGCCCCTTGGCCGCCCCTTCGGACACGTCACAGACCGCCGTCACCGAAACGCCCGGTGTGGCGCGCAGCGCATCCGCGTGCCAGGCGGCGATATAGCCCGCCCCGATCAGACCGATCCGGGTCTCAGATTGCGACATGGAGGTACCTCATTTGTATTCGATGATGCGCATCTGCGCGTTGCGGAAGCGCCGCCAGTAGAACCGCAGCATTCCGATCAGGTTCGGGAATTTCGACAGGGTCAGCAAAAGCGCATGGCTGCGCGCCTCGGATTTGGGCAGACCAGAGCGATTCAGGCCGCGCGCCGTGCGCATCCATGAAAAGACATAGACCGCGACAAACGGCAAGATCGCCCAGGGCCCAAGCCAAAACATCAGAAACATCGCAAGCGCCGGCAGACCAGCGGCCCAGGCCCAGGCCCGCCGGCGTTCACGCTGAAAATAGTCGGGGTGCAGCGCGCCGACCTGCGCAAAACCGTGGCCCGTGCGCACCGCCCGTTGCCACCACTGGCCAAAACCGAACATGGCGGCGTCGTGGCGTGTCATTTCCACCGGAATGCGTTCCAGTTGCCAGCCAGCCTTGCGCAGGCGGGTGCAGAATTCGTCGTCTTCAGCGGCGATCACCGTCGGGTCGAAACCACCAACCTGCCGAAAGGCTTCGGCCCGCACCATCATATCGCCGCCGCAAGCGTCGATTATCCCGGCCGGACGTCGCCATTCCCAATCGCACAGTTGATTATAGACGCTGGCATCGCGGTGGATTTCCGACCGCCAGCCAGTGACCATGCCCAATTCGTCATTTGTTTCCAGGTGTGCGCGGGCCTGATCGAGGTAGCCGGGGACAATTGTACAATCTCCGTCCACGAATTGTACGAATTCCGGCGCGGGGCCGTTGGCCTCCAATGCCGCAAACCCGGCATTGCGGGCACGGGCGGCAGTGAAGGGTACGGACATGTCCAGGTTCACGACTTCTGCGCCCGCGCGCAGAGCTTCGGACACCGACGCATCGGTTGATCCACTGTCGACGTAGACGATGCGACGCGCCTGCCCCTGCGCAGAGGCCAGGCCCGCAACCAGGCGTGCGCCTTCGTTGCGCCCGATCAGAACAAGATCAACCGCCGCCATCAATCCCCCTCCGGTCGTTTGCCAGGGACTGCGCAAAGGCCCGCGTAGGCCATGAACAGATGCGACAGCCATGCCGCCTCTGACTGGATGTTGAAGGCGTCCATCACCCGTTCACGGCCCGCGGCCCCCATGGATTTCCGCAAGTCGGGATCGGCCAGAGCAGTCTCTATTGAGGCAGAAAGTGCCCCTGCATCCCCCGGCGGGACCAACAGGCCCGATGCGCCGTGATCGACCAGTTCAGGCACCCCGGCGATGCGGGTGGTGATGACGGGCACCTGTGCCGCCATCGCCTCCATCAAGACGACGGGAACACCTTCGGCAAAGCTGGGCAGAACGAAGACATCGGACGTGCCAAGCGCATCGGCCACCTCGGCTTGCGATTTGTAACCGACGAAGCGAACCATATCTGAAAGCCCAAGTTCGCGCGACTTCGTCTCTAACACTGGCCTTTCGGGACCATCACCGATCAGGGTCAGGCGGATGTCGGGGTGCCCCGTCTTCAGCCGTGTGAGCGCGTCAAGCAGAACCGGAACGCCTTTTACCCCGGCCAGACGCCCGACGAACAACAGCTCTTTGCCATCGTGCGCCGGGGGTATCGCGTATCGCGCCGGATCTATCCCGCAATGCACGATATGGAACCTGTCCCAGTCTGCCGGATCGGCAAAGCACATCAGCTGCGACCGGCAGAAATCGCTGATACACGCAACAAAGGTCGCGCGCCGCGCTTTTTCGTCGATCCGCCAGTGGTGCGGTTCGAAAAAGATATCCGGCCCGTGAATCGTGAAGCTGTAGGGAATGCCCGACAGCGCATTGGCCAGCATCGCGACGGTACAGGATGCCTTGGCGATGTGGTTGTGCAGGTGGTCGATGCCCTGATCGCGCAGATGCGCCGCCAGCACCCCCGCCTCAAGGAAGTAAATCAGGTTATAGACCCGTCCACGCACACCCTTTGGCGCGGTATCCCAGGCCAATTTCAGCGCCTTCAGGTACCGCCCCGGCCGCGCCATCCAGCGCAGATGCGACGCGATCAGGCGCAGCGGGTTCCTGGCCGCGTTCAGCACCATGAAGGTGCGCGCGTGTTCGTCGCGCTGTTCGGGGCCGACAAGGTGTTCCGGACCGGTGCGGCGGATCGAACATGTCAGCACGTCATGACCACAAGCGCGCAGGGCCGCGACCTCTCGTTGAATGAACGTGTCGGACGCGCGGGGATATTCACCGGTCAGATAGGCAAGCTTTGGCAGATCAGAGTGGGTCACTTGCGCCCCCTTTGCAACGAGCGCGCCAGCAATTGCTGAAACGGCGCGGTGGCGGGCACGTGCAGCGTGCGCGCGACATGTCGGGGATAGCGCAGCGGCATCATCCGCGCCTTGAGGATGCGGGGCGTCAGAAGCCCCGGCAGCCATTTCCGGAAAGGCGTCAGCACATAGCCCGCGATCAGCAAGATCCACCACGGAAACGGGATCACCAGGCGCGGCCAGCCTGACTTGCGCAGGGCACGGATGAAATCGCGGCGATCGGGCAGGTTGCTGTCGAGAACATTCAAGTCGCCTTCCCAGTCGGAATCTGCAGCCGCGACCAGCGCGGTTGCGCAGGTGGAAATATGGCACAATGGCAATTCACCGCCGGCCGCAAACCGAAACAGCACCGGCCCAAACCCGGCCCCGACATGTGCGTTCCAGACCTGACCCGGACCATAGACAGCGCCCGGCCGCAACACCGCAAGCGACAGGCCGCGACGGTCCGCAGCGTCGTAGCACAGGTCCTCTTGCAGCAGCTTGGCCCGTGTATAGGGATCGCGCGCGCGGCGCGGATTTTCCAGCGGGGTGTCTTCGGTCACGTCCTGACCCGGCCACAGCCGCGACGTGTCATAGACCGCCATCGAACTGACCAGCACCAGCCGTTTGACACCGGCGTGCCCCATAGAGCTGAGGACGGTTTCGGTGCCGCGCAGGGAATCGCGTTCCTGCGCCTCGGGGTCGTCCCCGACATGGGCGGCCGCGTGAATCACCGCGTCGACCTGCATTGCGCTGGTCAGGATGTCGACCGCTGTCGATGCAGCAAGGTCAAGCTTCAGGACTTCGACCTCTCGCGGGAAGTTCGGCACGCGCGATCGCACAACCGCAATCACCTCGTAGCCTTCGGCAACAGCCTTCTGCACCACTTGGCGCCCGATAAAGCCCGAGGCGCCCGTGACCATGATCCGCCTTACACCGCCCATGGCATCGGCTCCATCGGGGGACAACCGGTGGTCATGGACTGCGCGCCGGTGGTTTCCCCCGCATTCTGGATCGCAAGGGTGACTTCGGTCATGTGCAGGGCAAAATCGGCGCTCATCCGGGTTGGACGGTTTTGTCGGATCGCATCAAGCATTTCCGCCGGACCAAGAAGAAAGTTCATGGCGGCAGCACCCCAGCGTTTCACCTTGGGATGCGTGGGCTTCGACAGGCGAATCCGTTTTTTCAGCGGGCTTTCCATCAGACGCCGCCGGATCGTCATGCGCCTGGCAAATGTGACCTTGGCAGCATTGTCCCACGCCGCGTTGCAGCCCAGGACCCCCTTGTCACCGACGATCCGGATCGAATGGTCGTGCGGGGCGACGATCGAACAGGTCAACCGCACCATCGGGCCGTTTTCGAAAAACAGGGTCGCCACCGATACATCTGGTGCCATGGGCCCGTGCCCCACTTTGTCCGGGATGACCTCGGCACTGGCCGCGACAACGGTGCGCACCGATCCAAACCAGGAAATCAGCCAGCCAAGGTAATAGCCCGCGTGCTCGAGCGTACAGCCCACGTTGAATTCATCGACGAAGGGCCAGGGCGCGCCGCTTTCGGTCAGCCATTTTCGATAATCCGCCTGGGGCACAAAACCGTCATCCAGCTCGGCATAAATCACGCGGGGGGTGCCCGCGATGCCCTTGCGCAATGCAGTCCCGATGGTCTGCGCCGCCTCGCCCAGAACCGAACAGGGCGCAGACGCGAGCATCACCCCCTTGTCCTGTGCCAGCGCGTGCAGCGCGCGCGCATGCTCCATCGTCATCGCCAGCGGTTTTTCGGAATACACATGACGCCCGGCCACCAGGCAGGCGTGATTGATATCGTAATGCGCAGCCGGATTGGTCAGGTTCAGCACGACACCGTCGGCGGGCGTTGCTGCCAGCAGCTCGTCCAAAGATCCCGCGGCGGGCAGATTCCAGTGATCGCAAAAGGTTTTCAGCCGCGCGGCGTCGTGGTCCCAGGCCGCCCCTACGCGCAGATCGGGAAAGGTTTCCAGCGACCGCATATAGAGGTCGGCAACAAACCCGCATCCGATCAGGGTAATCACGCCCATGGCAGACCCCTTGCAACGCTAAACGCTGCGCATCGGCCGGCACGGATGCCAGCTTTTTGGAAACTTGCCATTTCGCCTCTACTCGTGATTCTACACACCCTCGATGTGGTATTTTCAACAGGAAATCTTGACGACAATTCGGCGAATGTTCGCAAATTCCGTCGCCTTTTGCGAGAAACCCGGAATTGTCCCGCGGTTTGCCTCAATATAGCCCACAACACAGCGCACCTCTCGGGTAAAAAGGGGACCGCTAGCGGTGCCCGTGTTGTGTTGCAGGGCCAGGGCTCAGGGGTTTGCCATGTTCTTTCAGTTTCGCCAGCTTCGCGTTGCGGTCAATGTGCCCAGTTGGGAGGCGCTACGCCACGAGGTGACGCAGAGGTTTCGGAATGGACAGGGCTTTGCGCTGGCGACGATCAACCTTGATCACCTTGTAAAGCTGCGCGGATCGGAAACCTTTCGCCGCGCCTATGCAGCACAAGATTTTGTGACCGCCGATGGCAACCCGATCGTCTGGATGTCGCGTCTGGCGGGCGACCCGGTTGATCTGATCCCCGGCTCTGACGCGATCCTGCCGGTGGTGCGGATCGCCGCGCAGGAAGGCGTGACAGTGTCTTTGGTCGGCAGTCGGGACGACGCCCTGAAAGCTGCCGCGGCCTATCTGGAGCGTGAAGTGCCGGGGGCGAAGGTCGTTCTGCAAATCGCGCCGCCGATGGGATTCGACCCCGACGGCGCGGCGGCGCAGGATATCCTGCGCCGGATCGGTGACAGCGGTGCCCGGCTTTGCCTTGTGGCACTGGGTGCCCCGAAACAGGAATTGTTCGCCGCCGCCGGACGGCAGACCTGCCCGCAGGTCGGATTCTTGTCGATTGGTGCCGGGCTGGATTTCTTTGCCGGCACTCAGCAACGCGCGCCGGAATGGGTGCGCAGACTGGCGCTGGAATGGCTGTGGCGCGCGCTTTCCAGCCCGATGCGGCTGGGTCCGCGCTATGTCAAGTGCCTGGCGATCCTGCCCGGCCATATGCTGCGGGCATTGGGGCAGCGGCTGACGCGCGCCTGATTTTCAACAAAAATCTGGGTTCTGCAGAAAATCTGCACATCTTGTGCGCCCAGTCTGCGCGCGCAGGCCTGCACCCTGTTTCCAGGATTTTTCAAGGAGACAGCGATGCAACAGACCCTGACCCTGCGCGGCTTGCCCGCGACCCTGGCCCGCGATGGATGGTGGCTGGCGACAGAAACCCACCCGCTTGGCACCGCGCAGCCGCCGCTTTCCCCAGGCAGCGCCCGCAGCGCGACAGGCCCCGGCCCGCGCCGCGCTGGGATGCTACTGGCGCTGGTGCTGCTCGCCGATCTGCTGTTCTGGCGTCACGCCCCCGGGCTGTCGCTGGCGGTCTTTGCCGCGGCGATCTTTGCCGTGGCATGGATCGTTTCAACCCCACGTCGCAATACCGCCTTGCCCGCGCTGGTGCTGATCGTCAGCGCCCTGCCGGTCCTGGACTATGTGCAGCCGGTTTCGGTTTTTCTGCTGCTGCTGGGTCTTGTGGTGTCTCTGGCGTGGCTGCACTTGCCCCCTGGTCAGGGTGCCACGCCCCTTCTGTCCGCCGCCGGACGGCTGGCCCGGTCGCTGCCCCTGCGCGGCATGCAGGACCTTGTCGGCGCACTTCGTCAGGTCAACAGCTTTCGCGCGCCCCTGGCCACCGGCGACGGCTGGCCGCTGATACGCAACCTGATGCGCAACTGGGCCTTTCCCATCGGCGGCGCGCTGATCCTGATGTCATTGCTGGTCGTGGCGAACCCTGTGATCGACAGGTCGATCTATAACCTGCTCAACTGGCAGATCGACGCGGCAGGATTGTTGCGCCGCGCGCTGTTCTGGATCGGTCTTGCGCTGATCTTGTGGCCGGTGTTGCAACCCCTGCCTGCCGCGCCCAAGAAAGTCTCTAAAACGGGCAGAACTTGGCATTTTGGCCTGAACGCCGGGTCGGTTCTGCGCTCTCTTTGGGTGTTCAATGCGATGCTTGCGGTGCAGACGATGATGGATGCGTCGATCTTGCTGGGCGGCGCCAATCTGCCCGAGGGGGTCAGCTATGCCACCTATGCCCATCGCGGCGCGTACCCGCTGCTGATTACGGCGCTGCTGGCCGGTGGATTCGCGCTGGCCGCGCGTCCGTTCCTGCGGGAACATCGGGCGCTGAAACCGCTTCTGGTGCTGTGGCTGGTGCAGAACGTGGCGCTGTGTGCCTCGGCCGCGCTGCGGTTGGAAATCTATATCGACGCCTATGGCCTGACCTTCCTGCGCATCCGTGCCTTGATCTGGATCGCGCTTGTTGCCGCCGGGCTGCTGCTGACCGCGTGGCAAATCCTGCGGGCGCGTTCCAACGGCTGGCTTTTGGCGCGTGCGGCAATGCTGGGCATCGGTACGCTTTATTTCGCGTCTTTTGTCAACTTCAGCGCGATCATCGCCGACAACATCCTGAGCCGGATGGAAAAGGGGCTGCGGTCGGATTTCAGCTATCTTTGCGATCTGGACGACACCGCCGCGGGCGTGATCATCGACCACGATGTCAAAAACTGGGACGGCCGCCGCCTGTACTGCCCCATCGCCGCGCCGCAGATCAAGGATTGGCGGGATTGGGGCTTTCGGAAAGCGCGGCTGGCCCGCTATGTTTTCACCACGGAAGAAACGGGGGCACCGCAATGAAGATCCTGGTCGTGGACGACGACCCGCGCCTGCGCGAACTGGTGGGGCTGGCGCTGGAGCGTGCCGGATTCACCGTGATCGGTGCCGCCGACGGCCAGATCGCCCTGACCCACGCCGCCCGTGAAAATCCGGACCTGATCGTCCTGGACATCGGCCTGCCGGAACTGGACGGGTTCGAAATCTGCCGTCGCATCCGCGCCACGTCACAGGTGCCCATCCTGTTCCTGACGGCGCGTGACGATGAAATCGACCGTGTGGTCGGGCTGGAGCTTGGGGCCGACGACTATGTCACCAAGCCATTCAGCCCGCGCGAGTTGGTCGCCCGGGTGCGGGCGATCCTGAAACGTACCAACGCCCCGCAGGCGCAGACGGTGTCGCGGCACGGGCGTCTGTCGCTGGACCGCGCGGCACACCGTTGCCATGTGGATCACGCCACCGTCCCCCTGACCGCGACAGAGTTTTCCCTGCTCGACGACTTGGCGAAACATGCCGGCCAGGTGCGCAGCCGGGCGCAACTGATCACCGCGATCTGGGGGGCGCACAGCCCGGTGTCGGATCGCACGCTGGACAGCCACCTGCGCAACCTGCGCCGCAAGCTGACCGACGCGGGCTGCCCCGAGGCAGTGGAAACACTGCATGGTGTCGGCATTCGGCTGGGGCCTTGCGCGTGACCCGCCGCTGGCGGCCTTCGCTGGGGTTCGTACTGGGGGGTGCCCTGACCGGGACGCTGGCGCTGTCTTTCGCGGGACTGGTGGTGTTGCGCTATCTTGGGCCGGAAATCGGGTTCAAGAACGCCGCGATCCTGCTGGCGCTGATCATCACCAGCGTGACCGGGGGCCTGGGCTGGCTGATGGTGCGACTTCTGGTGCGCCCGATCCGCGCGTTGGAACGGTTCGCTGCCGACACGCGCGCGGGCGCCGGCCCGGTCGATCCGCCCGCCCATTTCGGAACGCAAGAAACCCGGCAAACGGCGGTCAGCGTGATCGACATGGCCCGCACCCTTCAGGACCGCGAAGCGACGATCCGCAGCTTTACCGACCATGTCACGCACGAGTTGCGCACCCCGGTCAGCGCGATCCGGGCAGCGGTGGAACTGCTGGAAGACAGCCCCGACCTGACCGACACCGACCGCCGTCTGCTGGCCAAGGTGGCCGGGGCAAACCAGCAGATCGACCAACAACTCGAAGCGTTGCGCCGTGCCGCCCGCGCCCGCGAAAGCCGGTACATCGGGGACAGCCGGCCGGCCGATCTACTTGACGAGATGCGCGCCGCCCATCCGGGCCTGAAAATCGCGATTCAGGGCGAAACAGAGCCTGTTTCGATGGCCGCGGAAGGCGTCAGCCTGATCCTGTCCCACCTGTTGGGCAACGCGGTGGCGCACGGGGCGACCAGCGTTCTGATCGACGTTGGTGACAACGCCCTTTCGGTCACCGACGATGGGCCCGGCATCTCTGAAGGCAACCGGGACCGCATCTTTGACCCGTTTTTCACCACGCGGCGCGACAGCGGTGGCACCGGAATGGGTTTGACGATCGTGCGCAACATCCTGACCAGCCATGGCGGCGAGATTACCCTGAGGCCCAGCACGGCGGGCACAAGTTTCGAGCTGCGCTTCGCCCGAAGAGGGACGGCTTAACCGATCACCCGCGGCTTGCGTCGTTTTCCGGTCAGCAGCGCCTTGATTTTTCCCTTCAACCCGATCGGCGGCAGCACCTCGGTGTTTTGCTCGAACGTTGTGCCGTTCAGCGCGGGATCGGCCCAAAGTGCCAGTGCGACACCCCATTCCGCCGACACCTCGGGCGGCAGACCGTCGGGAATGCCCATCCGGGTCTTCAACATCCCCGGCATCCAGTCGCCGATCACGATATCGGGGAATCTGTCTCCCAGATCGGCCACCAGGGCACGGGTCAGGATCCGCGCGGCGCCCTTGGACACGGAATAGGCCGAAGACGTGGGCAGCGGGTTCAGGTCGGCAAAGGTTGCCACGTTCAGCACCCGGCCCCGACCCCGTTCGGCCATGTGCCGCAGCACCGCGTGAGAACAGTTCACCATGCCACCCAGGTTGGTGTTCACCACCGCCATGAAATCGCTGGCCGAGGCTTCTAGGAAGTCCACCTTGGGATAGGTCGCGGCGTTGTTGATCAGCAGGGCGATAGGGCCATGGTCGGCCTCGATCCGGTCGATTTCTTCTGCAACAGAGACTGAATCAGCGACGTCCTGCGCCACCGGATAGAACGCGCCGCCATGGCACTGGGCGTGGGTTTCCCGCAGCGCGCCCGGCGTGCGGCCAAAGCCGAAAACCGTGAAGCCCCGCGCCGTCAGCGCCACCGCCATGGCGCGCCCAAGGCCCGATCCTGCACCTGTAAGGACAACGCAACCGTCGCTTACAGTCAAAGTGGTCATGGCGCTGGCTCCCTGGTCATGGCATCGGCAACACGCAAGGCGTTTGCGGCAATGGTCAAGCTGGGGTTCACCCCCATGGATGTGGGCATGAACGACGAATCCACCACCCAGAGGTTGACGATATCATGTGCACGGCAATTGGCGTTCAGCACCGATTTCGCCGGATCAGAGCCGAACTTCAGCGTTCCGCAGGGATGACCGAAGTTCAGCTCCGGCTGCATCCCCAGGAAGGCGTGCCGCTGCCCACGAAAAGCCCGCTTCATCGCGCGGCGGAACGCCTTGCGACGGCTGAGAAGTTCCGGATGAAATGAATATTCCAGCTTGATCGCCGTTGGGTGTGACGGATCAAGAACCACCCGGTTTTCGCGGTAGGGCAAATCTTCCATCAAGCCGACAAAAATCTTGGCCTTGCCGAAGAGTCTCACCGCGATTGCCGCGGGAATCCGCGTCATTTGTCGGAGGAAACCGAACCGGCGCAGAGCCGACCGTTCCAGCATGTTGTTCAGGTAAAACACGATCTCGCCATAAGACACGTCGATCCCCATCGCCTGAACCGTGCCCATGCGCTGACCGTCGACATAGTACAGATCGCGCAGCGCCACGGACTTCGACGGGCCGCTGGCCGGTGTGCCCTTGGGTGGGAAAATCGCCACCATCTCGTTCAGGTGAAACATCAGGTTCCGCCCGACCAGCCCGTTGGAATTGGCGCAGCCATCGGGCCAGGCATCGTTGGCCGACGCCAGCAGCAGACGCGGAGAGTTGAGCGCACCCCCTGCAAGAACATAGCGGTCCGCGCGCAAGACATGGGTTGCACCGCCATGGCGGACCTCGACCCCGTCGATCCGGTTCCCCGTTCCAACAAACCGCGCCACCTCTGCCCTGTCCAGCAGGGCGGCATTTCCGGTGGCCAGTGCCGGTTCAACGCCCGCACTGCGGCCGTCCATCTTGCAGGGTTTTGGGCATTTCACGCCCAGGCAGTCCAGGCAGCCGTCGACATGACGGATCGCCGAATGGAGGTGATACGGGTGAAGGCCCTTGTCACGAAAAGCCTGCATCAGCGCTGCATCCCCCGGGCTTTCGGGCAGGGGATCGCGCAACGGCACGGGGGCCTCGTCCGACAGCGGATCCTGCGTGCCGCACAGGTCATAGCTGCGGGTCGCCGCATCGAACCACGGGCGCATCGTGTCATAGTCTATCGGCCATCCGCCTGTGGGGTGCGGGCGGTCGGCGCTGTGTTCGAGATCATGCCGTTCCGGCCGCTCCAGCGTACCGGCATAAAACACGGAAGACCCGCCAACCCCTGCCCCCAATGGTGCAAAAAACGCGCTATCACGCCCGTTTAGCCGCAGGTGCACCTGTTCAGGCCAAAGCCCGCGGGTCAGCCGTGCCTCTGGCAGGAACACGCCATCATCCAGACCTTGCCGTTCACTGCGATAGCCCGCTGGCCCTTTTTCGAGGAACAGCACCTTTTTCCCCGCTTCAGCCAAGGCGCGCCCAGCGGTGCCGCCGCCGATACCGGTGCCGATCACAATGGCATCCCAGTGCGTTTCAGCCAGCAGATGGGTCACTGACCCGCCTCTGCCGTGGCCCGCGCAAAGATCGGGGCAAATGCGCCTCGCAGCGCCAGCGCGGCAGAGTTCGTCATGTGGTTGTTGTCGAAATACAGACCCAGATCCCCGATCAGCGCGTGGCACTCTCCGCGCGAACACAGTTGCGGCCAGAAATCGACCCAACGGATCCAGCCTTCAGACTTCAGCTTGGAAAACGGGGCTTCGGCAACCGATGCACGCAACAGCGCATCGGAAGTGGCAACCGTGTCCCGCGTCACCGGTTTTGCCGCAAGGGGCCAGCCGGCATGCGCCGCCTCTTTGGCTGCAAGACGGGAGTCATAGAACGGAACTTCGGGCGGTTGGCGGATGATCCAAACGTTTTCGAACCGCTGGTACAGCTCTTTCACTGTTGCCTCGATCGCTTCTGCCACGACCTCTTCCTGCGGCTTGTTCAGCGCCAGCGCGCCTTCTTTCGGCAGAACCTGGATGGTGTTTTCAGCATCCAGCCCAACGCCCTTGCCGTGGGTGTAATACGTCCAGCGGCCAATCAGAACGATGTCGCGCAGCGACGGGATGCGGTTGAACGCCTGTTTGATCTGCAAATTGGCGTTGGAACAGGCCAGATCCTGCGCCGGAGTGGCAAAGCTTTCGACCTTGCGCACATCGAACAGCGGCGGACAACCGGCGCGCCAGATGATCATCGCGGGCACACCGGCCTCATGTGCGGCGGCATCCAGACCTTCCTTGAAGGCGCGCACGTGACTGTCGCCCCAGACAAGGATTTCCGGGTCGCCCTGCGGGCCAATCGGGCAGATTTCCAGCCCCATCAACGGACCCTTGGCCGGCACTTGGCAGCGGCTCCAATCCTGAAGGAAATCCGCGCTGGCGTGAATATGGGGCAGGACCGTTGGACCGAACCGGTTTTCCAGCCCATTGTTCTTGTACAGGTATCCGCCGATCCCCAGCAGAACCGCAGAGGCAGCGACCGCCCCCACCAGAACTGCCGATCCCGGCAGATTGCGCGCGCGACGCACTGGCAGTTCGACATAGCGCCACGACAGATACGCCAGCGCAACCGACAGCGCCGCCCAGACCAGACCTTCGAAAATGTTGGCATAGCCGCCACGAAGATAGGTCGAGAGGGTGAAAACCGGCCAGTGCCAAAGGTACAGTGAATAGGAAATCAGCCCGACAAACACCGGCGCCGTCGACGACAGCACCTGGTTCACCATGTTTTCGCCGCGGCCATTGGCGAGGATCAGCAGCGTCCCGATCACCGGTGCAATCGCGAAATAGCCCGGAAACCGGTCATCCGGCTGGATCATGAAGATCGACAGCACAAGGATGGCAAGCCCCAGAAACGACAGCGGGGCGAAGCCTTTCCAGACCAGCCCGAAGCGCTGCCCGGCAATCGCCAACAACACCCCCGAAAGCAACTCCCAGGCCCGGAACGGAAACAGGAAGAACGCGGCCGGCTGGTCCTTGGGGGTGATGAACAAGTTCGCCGCCAGAGACCCGAACAGGATCACCAACAACAGCGTCACGATCGCCCAGCGGAACCGGGCCAGCACCAGGATAAAGATCGGCAGAAAGATGTAGAACTGTTCCTCGACCGCCAGAGACCAGGTATGCAGCAGAACCTTTTCCTCGGCCCCGGTGTCGAAATACCCTGCCCCGCGATAGAACAGCACGTTCGACAGGTAGACGGTCGACGCGATCAGCGTCTTGCCGAATTCGCGGAATTCGAAGGGCAGCAACAACAGCCACGCCACACCGCTGACCACCAGCGCCATCACGAAGAACGCAGGCGCAAGGCGACGGAACCGGCGAACATAGAAATGCAGCATCCAGATAGAACCGGTTTCAAGGTATTCGCGCCACAGGATACCGCCGATCAGAAAGCCGGAAATGACAAAGAAGATGTCGACGCCGACGAAACCGCCGCCAAAGCCCGGAATGCCAAAATGATACAGCACCACCGAAAGAACGGCGATGGCGCGCAACCCGTCGATTTCGCTGCGGTATTGCGCAGCGGGGGCGGGCTTGGTGGTTTTTTGGCCGGTGCCTGAATTGCTCACCGGGGTCCTCCTGATGCAAAGATCGCCACGTTGCCGTGACGCCGTCTGTTGCGCGGTCCCCAGTTTCCGCGCGGGGATATAAGCCAAGGCTGCACTCTGGCGTCAACCATGCAAATTCTGTCTGACGACCTGTTAGGTTTCGGTTCTGCCTCGATGGTGACAGTGCCGGTCAATATCGGTCTTTTTAAGGAAACTTTCGGCCTTTCTTTCCCCAACCATGTTCCTCTGGCCTGTCCCGGCGAATTTGGGCAAGATCGCGCCGGGCAAGTGCAGCAAGGCGTGGCATGGTTTATCACGAACAGAACGTATCGGCGGAACACCCGGACTGGAGCCGGGAGGCGATCACGCGGTTCTGGGATCCCGCTGCCAAGCTGATGCGGTCGATTCGCCGGTACCAGGCGTGCAAGGCCCGTGGCGGGCTGCTATCGCGGATCATGGCGCGATACTGGGTACTGAACCACCTGTTCTGGTCGACCGTCACGCAAAGCGAGATCCACCTGAACACGCGGATCGCGGGCGGACTGCGGCTGACCCATCCGACCGGAATCATCATCCACCCCGACAGCGTGATTGGCCCGAATTGCATGATCTTTCACCAGGTGACACTGGCCGGGCCCGTGGTCCTGGGCGGCCACGTCGATATCGGCGCCGGGGCCAAACTGATCGGGCCGCTTTCGGTTGGCGACAACGCCGTGATCGGCGCCAACGCGGTGGTGACAAAGGATGTACCCGCCGGTGCGACCGTTGCGGGCATCCCGGCACGGATCATCGCGCAAGCCTGAGGCAAGGGATCAACCCGCCATCGGTTCAGGTTTCTTCCCGTCCCGCAACACCCAGTCATAGACCTGCAAGACCTGTTCCGCCTTGCGATCCCAGGTGAAATGGCTTTGTACCCTGTCGCGCCCGGCCCGGGACATGGCGGTAAGGCGGCTGCGGTCGGCGCACAGCCGGCCCAACTGGTCGGCAAAGGCGCGGATGATGTCGGCGCGTGACCCGCAGGGCACCTTCAGGCCCCAGGCATCCTGCACCAGTTCCCCCGGCCCGGCATAGTCAACGATCAGCGGCGGCACGCCCAGCGCCATCGCCTCCAGCACCACGCCACCACCGAATTCGCGGATCGAAGGAAAGGCGAACAGATGACACTCTGCCATCACATTTTGCACCGTATCATGCGCCATCCAGCCATGGAACGTGATGGCATTGGTCACGCCCTCTGCCGTGGCCTGCGCCTTGAGGGGGGCCATCATCGGACCGTCCCCGATGATATCCAGCACCATCCTGCCGTCGCGCAACATCGGGGCTGCAGCGGCTATCAGCATATCGGCCCCCTTGTAGGGCACCAACCGCCCGACGAAACAGGCGCGCAACGGGCCGTCCTTGGGGGGCGTTGCCACGCGGTTGAACCGCGCCGGGTCAATCG
Source organism: Mesobacterium hydrothermale (assembly GCF_035818635.1). NCBI lineage: Bacteria > Pseudomonadati > Pseudomonadota > Alphaproteobacteria > Rhodobacterales > Roseobacteraceae > Mesobacterium > Mesobacterium hydrothermale. The sequence continues at coordinate 79,818 of NZ_JAYLLH010000009.1, forward strand.
CATTTTCGGGAAGATAGATCGTCTTGTCGCGGTACCTTTCCGGCACCTCGCCTTCGGTATGGCGTGATCCGACGAGGATCGTGTCGGCATGTTTCAGCGTCGCGCCCCGTCCTGGCAATGCCTTGTAGCCCGCGCGCAGGTAACTGAGCCATTCCTTTTCCTGCCGCCGTTCGGCGTCGAACCCGTCGGGCCAGGGCACCCCGCCGTTCAGCGGCCCCAACACAAACGGCACGCCCGCCTTGCGGCAACGTCCGGCGAGAGATGACGAAATCGTTGGGCTCAGCGGGGTAATCCTGTGCACGATGTCAAAGGCGCCGCCACGGATCGCCGCACCGAACTGACGCCAGACCAGCCGCTCGAAATAGGGGTAGATCAGCGCGTTGAACGCCTGCAATGTGGTCCAGCCCTTGCCGCCGCCACCGCGCATCCTTTCGGCAATCGCCCAGATCGGGCGGGCCAGCGCCTCTGAGTCGATGGCGGTGAAATCGCGGCCCTCGACCAGCCCAGCGCGCAGAATGGCCTCACGGTTGCGCACCTGCGTGACCAGATGCAGATCGGCCCTGCCGCGCAGCGCATGCGCCAATGACCAGCCGACCAGTGGCACGCTGACCCATTCGGGGTTCGCGGCTTCGGCAATCGCCAACACTTTTGGCCGATCGTTACGCATTGTCACCTCAGATCACCGGTTTCCATTCCGGCTGAACCCGTGGCCCTTCGGTCAGGCGGGCCTTTTTCAACGCCTCGGCGTATCCGGTCAGGGCACCCGCCACCAACCAGGTCAACGGCGTCAGCGTCGCATTTGGAATCATGTCGAACACGTTGACAGCCAGGATCAGAGACAACGGCGCGATGAATTTCGACACTTCGCTTCGTCGAAAGGCAAGCGCTTCTCTCAGCAACAACAACAGGGGCAGGATCAGCAGTCCGAATTCCGCGATGAAGCCGATCCATCCATAGACCCCGATGGTGATGATCCAGCGCCCGTCGGTGACCGTCAGCAGAATCCCCGTCACCGGGTCAAGGATGTGGTTGCGTCCCCAGCTGCCCCAGCCGAACCACGGTTTCTGGTACGCTCGGTCCAACAGGATGTTTTCGTTGGTAAACCGGAAATCCAGCGACGCAGCGCGGTCGGGGTCGATTTCCGCGGCTTTGGTCAGCAGGTATTTTTCCGGCACCAGTTCCGTGCCCTTCAGGATCGGATAGCCCAGCGCCAGTACGCCGATCACCACAGCCACCTTGATCTGGGTTTTCGACCCGGTGAAGATCAACACGGGCAAGATGATCGCGGCAAAAATCAGCGCCCCCAAAGATTTTGCCAAAACCAGGACCACCGTCAGATAGACCGCAGCGAAGAAAAGCTTTTTCCGATTGCCGCCAATGTCGAATTTCCATAGCGCCCACGCCCCCACCACGGCGGTCAGCGCGAAGAATGCCACCCACAGCCCGTGGTACAGGAACACCACAGGGCGATAGCCGCCGAAGCGGATCGATTGCCCAAAGAAGTGCTGGTAATAGCCATAGACCCACAGGTTAAGCTGAGGCGACAGCCGCATTTCGATCAGCATCAGCACGGAATAGACCAGCCCGCCCACCATAAGCGCCATCAGCAAGGACCGTTGCGACCCACCTGTGGCAAGGTGCTGGCGCGCCAGAAGGAACGGGATCAGGATCAGGAATTGCGTCATCGTCAGCGCGATTGCGTCTTTCCAGCCCAGCCCCGGCAACCCGATTTCACCCCAGAACACCGGATCGACATTGGTGACGACCGTCAGCGCGGGCGAGAAGATAAAGATCAGCGACAACAGCCGCGCCGACAACGATTCCGGCAGGAGAGAGCCCTTGATCCCGTACATCCACAGAATGCAGACAAAGGATGTCAGCGCCGGGATGTTGTGCTTGGACAGCGGCGGCAGCAGGGGAAAATCGTAGGTTGCCGGCGGTTCGGGCAGAAAAAGATACCCCGCAACCATCGAGATGATCAGCGCGCGGTCAGGCGGCATCCGGCGGAACAACACCACCGTGACCACCGGCCAAGCTGCCAGCATCAGAAAGGCAAGTGAGTTGGGCATTCCCGTCCTGCTGCGCGTTACACCACCAATATACCAGACCGCAGGCCCGGATCGACGTCCTTGACTACTCAATACCGCAATGTGGGCATTGTCGTGGTCTGAATGGACAAATACCGCGACAACCACGAAATTGTCCCCACGCCGACGGCGATGCACCCGGCGCTGCGGCACTGCGCCACGAAACCGCCGCAAAGCTTTGCGATGTCGCGCAGATACAGCAGGAACGACAAGTAAAGAGTGGACAGGATGACCGGGCAAGCCCCCCTGAAGATTGCCTATCTGTGTGATGAAAGCCCGCTGAACCGGCAGTTCTATTCCGGTGGCAACACCCGCATCTATGACTCGCTGCGCAGGCACGGGGCAGAAGTCACGGTACTGAACACCGGTTGGCACATGGCCGAACCTTTGCGAAGACTTGTGAAACGGCTACCGATGGCGTTGGAAATGCGGGCGCGCTGGCGGCTGCACCTGCTGCTGTCGCGGCTGATTTCGCGCGGAGTGCGGGCAGAACTGGCCAACGGCCGATACGACGTTCTGTTCGGCACCTATGCCTTTCACGCGATGTCGCATGTCACACCACCCTACCCGATGGTCACGGCTTTTACGTCTGACGCGATGCCGACGCCTTACAAGCGGTCGGAAATCGGGGAAAGCTTTGGGTCCTTCTTCAAACCAGCGCGCCTGTTGGACAACTGGATGCTGCGGCAGGAAACCCGCGTGATCAACGGCATCGACCTGGCGCTTTGGCCGTCTGACTGGCTGCGCGACAGCGCCAACCGGTTCTATGGCATGGATCCGAAGAAATCCTTTACGGTGCCATGGGGGGCCAACGTGGCCGACCCGGGCGCAGACACTGCCCCGCCGATACTGACCGAAGGTGGTCCGCTGAAATTCCTGCTGATCGGACGTGACTGGTTTGCAAAGGGTGGACCGATGGTGGCTGAAACAGTCCGCCTGTTGCGGGCCCGCGGGATCGACGCCCGCCTGACCGTGATCGGCTGCCATCCACCACAAGACCATCTGAGCGACGCGATCACCGTTCTTGGCCTGCTCGACAAATCCGTCCCCGACCAACTGGCGCAATTCGATGCCGCGCTGCGCGGGGCGCATTTCATCATGCAGCCCAGCTTTGAATCCTACGGTTTCGCCTTTTGCGAAGCGTCGGCCTATGGCCTGCCGTCGCTGTGCCTGCGCGTGGGGGGTGTGCCGGTCTGGGACGGCGTCAACGGCCACGCCCTGCCAATGGGGTCGGGACCGGTGGAATTCGCCGATCTGGCCGCATCGTACGTTTCTCGGCCAGATGCGTACGAAACGCTTCGCCGGACAAGTCGTCAGGAATATGAGACGCGCCTGAACTGGGATGCCTGGGCAACCCGCACGCTCGAGCTTCTGGCAGAGCGCGTTGCGCAACTGCGCCGATAACTGGACTGATCCCGCGTATTCGACTGGCCCTAACCTGCCCTGCGGCGACCCCGTACTGTGCGCGCAATTTCCGGCCTTGTGCCGATGCCAGTCTTCCACGGAGAACGCCCATGAAAATGACCACCGAAGAAGCCTTTGTTAAGGTCTTGCAGCGCCACGGAATCGAACATGCCTTCGGCATTATCGGTTCAGCCTTCATGCCGATTTCCGATATCTTCCCGAAGGCCGGGATCATGTTCTGGGACTGCGCCCACGAAGGGTCGGGCGGGATGATGGCAGATGGCTATACCCGCGCCACCGGCAAGATGAGCATGATGATCGCCCAGAATGGTCCGGGCATCACCAATTTCGTTACCGCTGTGAAAACAGCCTATTGGAACCACACCCCGCTGCTGCTTGTGACGCCGCAGGCCGCCAACAAGACCATCGGTCAGGGCGGGTTCCAGGAAGTCGAACAGATGGCCGCGTTCAAGGACATGGTCGCCTATCAGGAAGAGGTCCGCGACCCGTCCCGCATCGCCGAAGTGCTGAACCGCGTGATCATCAATGCCCGCCGCGCTTCGGCCCCGGCGCAGATCAACGTGCCGCGGGACGTGTGGACCCAGGTGATCGACATCGAGATCCCCGAGGTGGTCGAGTTCGAACGCCCCTCGGGCGGCGAAACTGCGATTGCAGAAGCCGCCAAGCTGCTGTCCGAAGCCAAGTTCCCCGTCATCCTGAACGGTGCCGGTGTCGTTCTGGGCAACGCGATCAACGACTCGATGCTGCTGGCCGAACGGCTGTCGGCACCGGTCTGCGTCGGCTATCAGCACAACGACGCCTTCCCCGGATCGCACCCGCTGTTCGCCGGGCCGCTTGGGTACAACGGGTCCAAGGCCGGGATGGAGCTGATTTCAAAGGCGGACGTGGTACTGTGCCTTGGCACCCGTCTGAATCCGTTCTCGACCCTGCCGGGCTATGGCATCGACTACTGGCCCAAAGAGGCCAAGATCATCCAGGTCGATATCAACCCCGACCGGATCGGCCTGACCAAGAAGGTCAGCGTCGGCATCGTGGGGGATGCCAAGAAGGTTGCGCAGGGCATCCTGGCGCAGCTTTCGGACAGCGCCGGTGACGCCGGTCGCAAGGACCGCGAAGCGCTGATCATCCAGACCAAATCGGCCTGGGCGCAGCAACTGGCCAGCATGGACCACGAAGACGACGATCCGGGCACCACCTGGAACCAGCGTGCGCGCGACGCCAAACCCGACTGGATGAGCCCGCGCATGGCGTGGCGTGCGATTTCCGACGCGCTGCCGCGCGAGGCGATCATTTCGTCCGACATCGGCAACAACTGTGCCATCGGCAACGCCTATCCGTCGTTCGAACAGGGCCGCAAGTACCTTGCGCCGGGGCTGTTCGGCCCTTGCGGCTATGGCCTGCCCTCGGTTGTCGGCGCCAAGATCGGCTGCCCGGACGTGCCGGTGGTCGGCTTCTCGGGCGACGGTGCCTTTGGCATCGCGGTGACCGAACTGACCGCCATCGGGCGCGAGGAATGGCCGGCGATCACCCAGGTGGTGTTCCGCAACTATCAGTGGGGCGCGGAAAAGCGCAATTCGACCCTTTGGTATGCAGACAACTTCGTCGGGACCGAGTTGAACGAAGGCGTCAGCTATGCCGGGATCGCCAATGCCTGTGGCCTGAAGGGCGTTGTGGCCCGCACCATGGACGAACTGACCGCAGCGCTGCGCCAGGCGATCAAGGACCAGATGGAAAACGGCATCACCACGCTGATCGAAGCGATGATCAACCAGGAACTGGGCGAACCCTTCCGTCGCGACGCGATGAAAGCCCCGGTCGAAGTTGCGGGGATCGACCCCGCCGACATGCGTCCGCAGCAGGTCTGATGCGATGGCACCCGGCATGAAAGACCGCGTTCTGGTCCTGAATGCCGGGTCGTCCTCGATCAAGTTCGCGGTGTTCGACCGCGACCTGACCGAAACGATCTCGGGCCTCGCCGATTGCATCGGCGGCGCCTCTCGGTTGAAGATCGGGGCGTGCGCGCACCCGATGCCGCTGGCCGATCATCGCGCCGCGCTGTCCGCGATCCTGACCGCGCTTGAGCACCACGGTGTCAGCCCCCGAAACCTGAGCGCCGCAGCGCATCGCGTGGTTCATGGCGGGCAGACCCTGACCACACCGATGCGGGTGACGCCCGCCGTTCTGGCAGAGATCCGGCGCTGCATTCCGCTGGCCCCACTGCACAATCCCAACCATCTTGCGGCGATCGAGATTCTGGCAGAGTCAAAGCCTGATCTGCCGCAATTCGTCAGTTTCGATACCGCATTCCACGCCAGCAACCCCGCGGTCGCGATGCGCTATGCCATCCCCAAGGCGCAAGCGGACAAGGGCATCCGGCGATACGGGTTTCACGGGTCGTCCTATGCCTCGCTGGTCGAACGGCTGCCGGAGTTGAGCGGGCACCCCCTGCCCCGGCGGCTGCTGGCGTTTCACCTTGGCAACGGCGCGTCGATCTGTGCGATCCGCGACGGCAAATCGGTGGCGACCACGATGGGTTATTCCCCGTTGGACGGGCTGACCATGGGCACGCGGTCGGGCGGCATAGATGCCAATGCCGTGCTGCGGATGGTCGAGGAAGAGGGGCTGGCCCGCACCAGGACGATCCTGAACACCGAAAGCGGGCTGGCGGGGCTTTCGGGCGGCCTGTCCGACATGCGGGCATTGACGCAGGACCCGGGGCCGGCGGCGGCCTTTGCCATCGACCATTTCTGCTATTGGGCGCAGCGCTACGCGGGAAGTCTGATTGCCGCGATGCAAGGGGTGGATGCCATCGCCTTTACCGGAGGGATCGGGGAAAACGCCGCACAGATCCGGGCGCGGATTTGCGATGGGCTGAGCTGGCTGGGCCTGCGGCTGGATCCGGGTGCAAACAGGGCCGGCGCCACACGCCTGCAAACGGCAGACTCGCAAATCGCCGCCTGGATCGTCCCGGCAGAGGAAGAGCGCAAGATCGCCGCCGACGCGCTGAGCCTGATGGAACCGGCGTGAACCGCGGGTTACGCCATGGCCAGGGCAACCGCCGTGGCGGCATAGATGTCATCGACACTGGCCCCGCGCGACAGGTCACAGACCGGGCGGGCAAAGCCCTGAAGGAATGGCCCGATGGCCTGCGCACCCGCCAATTCCTGGCACAGCTTGTAGGCGATATTCCCGGCGTCGAGCGACGGAAAGATCAGGACATTGGCATCGCCGTCACCCAGACCCTTCTTGCGCGCGATCGTGGCATTCAGCGCGGCGTCTGCCTGGATCGGACCAGTGAAGCCCGTCATCTCGGCCGCTGCGCGTACCTTGTCGACGCTGGGACCTGCTCCGCTGGTTCCCGTGGAAAACGACAGCATCGCCACCTTGGGCGGGCCGATCAATGCCGCACAGGACGCGGCGGAAGCGCGGGCGATATCGGCCAGTTGCCCTGCATCAGGGTCTGTCGTCACCGCGCAATCGGCAAAAATCACCTCTCTGTCAGGGAAAGCCATCAGGAAAAAGGACGATGGAGTTTCGACGCCGTCGGCCATGCCGATGGCGATCCCCGCCGCTTCGATCACACGACGAGTCGGGCTGTCAGCCCCCGCGACCAAGGCGTCGGCCTCACCCGCAGCGACCATCGCCGCGGCGCGGATCAGCGGTTTTCCCAGCATCCGGCGGGCCAGTGGCTCTTTCAGGCCGCGCCGATCCATCAGTATGGCAACCTGCGCATCGGTCACATCGCCCAGCGCGACGGGAACACACAAATCGTCGGCGCGCATGCGCGCGGCAGCATCCGCAACGCGAGGGTCGTCCATCTCGGGCAGGACAACCCGCATGTTTCGCCCCTGTATTGCCTGAACTGCACGCGAAATGACTGACATGAACGCCTCCGTTTGCGGCATAGGAGCGTGCGCCGACCCCGAAGGTCAAGGCCACCCTGATGGGTGAAAGCCAAGGATCCCGGATTTCGCATATAATCTTGCTTGCGCTACCAGACCTTCGCCGTGCAACATGACTTTGGGAGAGAGACATGAACCAGCCGAAGATCGACACCTCGCCCAAGGTTTCGGACGAGGTACGTAAAACCACCTGCTACATGTGCGCCTGTCGTTGTGGCATCAACGTGCATATGAAGAACGGAAACGTTGCCTATATCGAGGGCAACCGCGATCACCCGGTGAACCGGGGGGTTCTGTGCGCCAAAGGCAGCGCCGGGATCATGCAACACACCGCACCGTCGCGCCTGCGCGCGCCGATGAAACGCGTGGGCCCGCGCGGGTCAGGTGAATTTCAAGAGATCAGCTGGGACGAGGCGCTGGAGCTGGCCGTGAGCTGGATCAAACCCCTGCGCGAAACGGCACCGGAGAAGCTTGCCTTTTTCACCGGGCGCGACCAATCGCAAAGTTTCACAGGCATGTGGGCGCAGGCCTTTGGCACACCGAACTATGCCGCGCACGGCGGGTTCTGTTCGGTCAACATGGCCACGGCCGGCATCTACACCATGGGCGGCGCATTCTGGGAATTCGGCCAGCCCGACTGGGATCATACCAAACTGTTTATCCTGTTCGGCGTGGCCGAGGATCATGACAGCAACCCGATCAAGATGGGCATTGGCAAGATCAAGGCGCGCGGCGCGCGGGTCATCGGGGTGAACCCGATCCGGTCCGGCTATAACGCCGTTGCCGACGATTGGTACGGGATCACACCGGGCACCGACGGGCTGTTGATCCTGTCGCTGATCCATTGCCTTCTGAAGGCGGGCAAGATCGACCTTGAGTATCTTGCGCGCTATACCAATGCGCCGGTTCTGGTCAATTCAGACCCTAAATCGGATGAATATGGCCTGTTCCTGCGCGATGACGACGGCAAGGAACTGGTCGTCGACCGCCGTACCGGCAAACCGACCCCTGTCGATGCCGACGGAGTCGAGCCCGACCTGGGCGGCCATTTCCGCCGGGCCGGAATCACCCACGTTCCGGTATTACACCTGCTGGCCGAAAAATACCTGGACCCGCAATACGCACCAGAGGCGGTGGCGGACCGCTGCGGCATCGCCGCCACGCGCATCCGCGCCTTGGCAGCGGAAATCGCCCGCGTCGCGTTTTCCGAAACCGTCACGCTGAACCAGCCGTGGACCGATTTCCGCGGTGTCACACATGAAACCATGACGGGTCGTCCCGTGGCGTTCCATTCGATGCGCGGAATCTCGGCCCATGCCAACGGGTTCCAGACCGCCCGCGCGCTGCACCTTTTGCAGATCCTGATCGGCTCGGTCGAAACGCCGGGCGGATTCCGGTTCAAACCACCTTACCCAAAGCCATCCACCGCCCATCCCAAACCGCATTGCAAGGTGACGCCGGGCAAACCGCTGGACGGCCCGCACCTTGGCTATCCGCAGGGACCCGCCGATCTGTGCCTGAAAGACGACGGCAGCCCGGCACGGATCGACAAGGCGTTCACTTGGGAAAACCCGTTGTCGGCGCACGGGTTGATGCACATGGTCATCGCCAATGCCCATGCCGGCGATCCCTACAGGATCGATACGCTGTTTTTGTACATGGCGAACATGGCGTGGAATTCGTCGATGAACACCCGCGCGGTGATCGACATGCTGACGGACAAGGACGACAGCGGCGACTATGTCATTCCGCGAATCATTTATTCCGACGCCTACAGTTCGGAAATGGTGGCCTATGCCGACCTGATCCTGCCCGACACGACCTATCTGGAACGGCACGATTGCATCAGCCTGCTGGACCGCCCGATCTGCGAAGCCGACGCGGCGGCGGATGCGATCCGCTGGCCCGTGGTCGAACCGGATCGGAACGTGCGCGGCTTCCAGTCCGTACTGATCGACCTTGGCGCCCGGCTGGGTCTGCCAGGGTTCGTCAATGACGACGGCAGCGCGAAATACACCGATTACGCCGACTACATCGTGAACCATGAACGCCGCCCGGGCGTTGGCCCGCTGGCCGGGTGGCGCATGGGAGACAAGGGCGTTCAACACGGTCGCGGCAACCCGAATGCCGCGCAGATCGACGCCTATATCAGCAACGGCGGGTTCTTCGTGGAACACGTCCCCGAAAAGGCCGCCTATTTCAAACCCTGGAACAAGGATTACCAGGACTGGGCGGTGAAATTCGGGCTGTATGACAAACCCGCGCCGTATCTGTTCCAGTTGTACCTGGAACCGTTGCGCCGGTTCCAGCTGGCCGCCGAAGGACACGGACCGATCCAGCCACCCGAACACCTGCGCGACCAGATCATCGCAAAATTCGATCCGCTGCCGACCTGGTACGCGACAGACAGCGACGATGCCTATCCCGTGCACGCCCTGACGCAGCGCCCGATGGCGATGTATCACAGCTGGGGCAGCCAGAATGCCTGGCTGCGGCAGCTGCATGGGCGCAACCCGCTCTATCTTCCGACCCGGCTGATGCGTGAGCACGGGCTGAGCGATGGCGATTGGGCGCGCGTGACGTCCCCGCATGGCGAGATCATCGTGCCAGTCGCGGAAATGGCGGCGCTGAACGACAACACGGTCTGGACGTGGAATGCGATCGGCAAGCGCAAAGGCGCGTGGGCTTTGGAACCTGACGCGCCAGAAGCGACCAAGGGCTTTTTGCTGAACCACCTGATTTCGGAATTGCTGCCGCCCAGGGGTGATGGGCTGCGCTGGGCAAATTCAGACCCTATTACAGGGCAAGCTGCGTGGTTTGACCTGAAGGTGAAGATCGAAAAGGCCCCCCCGCAAGAGGAGTCGAAACCCGCCTTCGCCCCGATCAAGTCGCCGGTCGGCACCGGCCCGAAAGAACTGCGGCGGAAATCATGACCCAACTTCCCACCCACACCGACCGCAAGCTTGGGCTTGTGATCGACCTTGATACCTGCGTCGGGTGCCATGCCTGCGTGATCTCGTGCAAGGGCTGGAACACCGAAAACTATGGCGCGCCGCTGTCGGATCAGAATCCCTATGGCGCCGATCCGTCAGGCACGTTCCTGAACCGGGTCCACAGTTACGAGGTGCAGCCAGAGGGCGCCCCGGCGCAACTGGTGCATTTCCCGAAATCCTGCCTGCATTGCGACAACGCCCCGTGCGTCACCGTTTGCCCGACCGGGGCCAGCTACAAGCGCAGCGAGGACGGCATCGTTCTGGTCAACGAAGATGCCTGCATCGGCTGCGGGCTGTGCGCCTGGGCCTGCCCCTACGGCGCACGGGAACTGGATGCGGCCGAAGGGGTGATGAAGAAATGCACCCTGTGCGTGGATCGGATCTATAACGAAAACCTGCCCAAGGAAGACCGCGAACCGGCCTGTGTGCGCACCTGCCCCGCCGGCGCGCGCCATTTCGGAGATCTGTCTGATCCGACCAGCGCGGTCAGCGTGCTAGTGGCCGAGCGTGGCGGCATGGACCTGATGCCGGAACAGGGCACGTCACCCGTCAACAAGTACCTGCCGCCGCGCCCTAAGGACCGGCTGCATGAAACCGACATTCTGGCCCCCTATCTGGACCCCGTGGCGGACGAGCCGCGTGGTTTCCTTGGCTGGCTCGACAAGGCGTTGGAGAAACTCTGATGCATCCCGCACCGTCTATCATCGCCTTTACGACCTTTTCCGGCCTTGGCTTCGGACTGCTGTTCTGGCTTGGACTGGACCCGACGCCGCCGACCGGTTGGGTGGCCTTCGCGTTCTACGCCATCGGCTATGTGTTTGCCTGCGGCGGTCTTTTGGCGTCGACTTTTCACCTGGGCCACCCCGAACGCGCGCTGCGCGCCTTCACCCAATGGCGGACCAGTTGGCTGTCGCGCGAAGCCTGGGCCGCGGTTGCTGCGCTGGCCATGATCGGGCTGCACGCGGCCTTGCTGGTCTTCACCGGGAAAAGCAGCCTGATTCTGGGCGGAATAGGGTCTGTATTGGCGCTGGTCACCGTTTACTGCACGTCGATGATCTATGGCCAGTTGCGCACCGTCCCGCGCTGGCACAGCCCGCTGACCCCGGCGCTGTTTTTGACGCTGGCGCTGGCAGGCGGCGCGGTTCTGGCGGCGAAGATCGGCTTTGCCTTGCCGCTGCTGCTGGCCGCTGGCGCGGTGCAGATGTTCTGGTGGCAACGCGGTGACAAGGCGCTGGCCGACAGCGGCACGACGCTGGCCACGGCGACCGGGCTGAAACACGGCAGTGTGCGCGCGTTCGAACCGCCGCACACCGGAACAAATTACCTGCTCAAGGAAATGGTCTATGTCGTGGCGCGCCGTCATGCGGTCAAGCTGCGGTCGATCGGGCAAGTCTTGATGGTTGTTGTGCCGGTCTTGATCCTTGCGCTGACACAAAACCACTTCGCTGCGCTGATCGCGGTGGCCAGCCATATCGCGGGCGTTCTGACCACCCGTTGGCTGTTCTTCGCAGAGGCAGAGCACGTGGTGGGCCTGTACTATGGCAAACGTTAACCGGCGGGTAACCCTGCCTGCCTAGACCTGTTCGCGACAGGGAACAGGCAGATGCAATTCACATCCTTCACCGACCCGGCACAGCCGATCCGCAGCGCGGTGCGCACGCTTTGGGACAGCCGCGAATTTGGCCGCACACCGCAACGATTCTCTGACGATGCTGTCATCATGGATGCAGGCGAAGGCGTGATGGGCCTGCGCCGCTTCGCGTCGCTGCGGCAAGGGGTATTGGCTGCGTTTCCAGACTTCCGGTCAGAGGTCGAAGACGCGATCTGTGTCCCAACCGATCAGGGTATCCTTGCCTCGGTGCGGATGATCTGTACCGCGACCCATGGCCGAAACGGCCCCTATGGCGCAGCTAGCCAGATGCCGCTGGCGTTTCGTACAATGCTGCTGGTCGAGGAAACCGGCGGGGTGATCCGCGCCGCCTGGCAAATCCGCGATCAGGGCGCGCTGTTGCGGACAACAGGGAACGATCCCGAAGGTTGGGCACGGACCCACCCCGGCCAGACACGGACAGATCCGATGCCGACGCTACAAGATGGCAACCCCTGGGCCAACAGTTACGCCGATATCCTGCGCTCGGTGATGGAGGGCGACCTTGCGATCCTGTATCGCGGGTTCGACCCGGGGGCGGAATTGTTCTTGCCCGGTGGTCATATTGGCAGCGGCCCCGAAGCGGCCGACGTGTTCTGGCTGTCCTTGCGCGCAGCCTTGCCCAGCGCAGAATTTGCCATCACCGCCGCAATCGGGGCCGACGATCCGCTGTGCCCGCCGCGCGTCGCGTTACACTGGCAATTGACGGGTGTGCATGATGGCTGGGGCCTGTTCGGCGCGCCCAGTGGGCGCACCTTGACCGTACAGGGCGTCAGCCAGGCGGAATTCGGGCCAAACGGTTTGCGCCGTGAGTGGACGGTGCTGGACGAACTGGCCGTCTGGCAACAAATCACCGCAGCATCTGCGGCCCCGGGTCAGGAACGCGACAGGGTTATTTCTTTTTCCACGTGCCCAGCCAGCGGCTGATCCGGCCGCGCTTTTCGGCAAGCGAATCTCCGGCCGCCTCAAAACTTTCGCCAACCTCCTCCAGAACCGGGTCGATCCGCTTGGCGCGGAACCGGCGCCAACGCACCCAGATCGCCCAGACCAGCGCAAAGAACGTTCCCAGGATCAGGATGTTCAACCACGGGATCACGGTTGCATCCGGCCCGTCCACCTGTTTCAGCGCGACCGCGTTTGGAAAGATCGTCAGGAATTCGTTGCGCCAGCCGTAATGCGTGATCATCACCCATTTCGGGTTCTCCGATTGCGAGATCAGAGAGGCCGCTTCGGCCTGAAGGTTCGAGGTGTCGAACTTGAAATAGGGCGGCCAGCCCCAGCCCGTGTCTTCGTTCCGGTAGACCATGGTCTTGCCGTTGTTGCGCACGGTCTGGATAAAGAACACGTCGCGATTGGTGCTGGCAGCGGTGCCCACGTCGGGCGTCGCCCAGAAAATCGAGTTTTCGCCAAAGTCGATCCGCCGGTTTTCCGTACCCACGATGCGCGCCACGTCATGTTGCGGCAGCGTGTAGTGAAAGAACGCCCCGACCAACGCCCAGAAAAGAATAATTAAGGTCCATTTGACGTAGGTCATCGGCAGTCCTCAGTGAAAGTTAATCAGGTAGATGATCAGCGCGATCAGGCAGACGGGCACAATATAGACGCCAAGGATCAGCTTGCGCCGCAGCGACCCGTCATAATCCTGTAACCCCGCTTCGACAAAGGCATCGCGATCACCGGTCATGCCTTCCTCCTCCCACTCAGCCTCCAGCTTGCCGCGCCGGACCGACCGGGAATACAGAGACAAGATGAAATAAACGATGGTCAGCACGACAAAGCCGATCACCGAAAGCCGCAACAGTGCGAACATCGTCTATCTCCTTACCGCGCCCCAGGGACCGACGCGCTGGATGATTTCCTCTGGCGTGGTCTCGGGCTCTTTCATCGGGGCGTCATGGCCGAACAGTGCCTTGCGCGCGCCCGCCTTGTCCACTTGATACTCTCGCGTCAGGAAATCGACAACGTAGCTGCGCTTGGTATCGCTCCAACCGCGATAAAGGCTGTAAAACAGTTCCTTGTGGCAAATGAACAGTTGCCGGATATCCTTGCGGGTCAGTTCCGCAAGCAACATGTTCACCAGGTCCTTGTCCGCGTGATCTGCGGCCCGCAGCGTATAGAAATAGGCCGGGTGGTCGCTTCCGATGCGGGGCCAGGGTCCGTCCCCTTCGGCCCATTGCACCAGTGCGTTCAGGGCGTGCCATTCCGGCGGAAGCTTGGTCGCAAACTGCCGCGCGATGACGCGAATATCTCGCCGTGTCGCCCCGGCCAGGTCAATCCCCGCCTCTTGCGCCACATCGACAACGATGAAATCCATTTTCTGTCGCAGGATCGCAGCCGCGTCAATGCCACGCGCCTTGACGATGGGTTCCACCAGCCCGTTGAAGTCAAAGAACTTGGCGATCCTGTTGCGATCGTTCAGGTCGAACACGTATTTGATCGGCAGATCGTCAGGCTTGTCGCCCACACAGATCGCCGCCGGGTGTTCCACCGCGCGAAAGATATAGATCCCTCCGAAATGCGCGGTAAAGAAGTTGTCTTGCACAAATTCCATCTGCTTCAACCGCACCGGGTTGCGGACCACGTCGCCGGTTTTCTTGGCCAGCGCGATCATCTCGGCAATCAGGACATCGTCGTACCAGCCGTCTTCGGTCTCCTTGAACCGGTCCACCAGCCGGGCCAGCTTTTCGGCGTCCTTGACGGTGCCCTGGGTCGTATCTGCCTCGATCCGAATCTTGCGGATCTCGAACAGTTGCGCCGGATCAGAAACACTGAAGACCGAATTCACCAACTCTCCGGCCACCGCATCCTTGGCAGTCAGGGCAAACAGCTGGGTCTCGTTCGCGTCGATGAAATGGCGCAGGATGCTACGGCTGGTCGAAAACTTCGCGTTCAGCAGCGGCGCGGATTTCTGCCGGGTGGACAGCAGGATGAACTGCCGGTTCACCCCGTTCTGGTTGAGATAAAGGTCATCGTCCAGCTCATCCCCGATTTCCGGGGAATACCCGCTGATGTCGATGTGAAAATCGGTCAGTTGCGTTGTCTTGCCGGTCAGGTGCTTCAGCGCGCGATTGTAGCGTTCGACCAAGGCGGGGCTGACGACGTGGAACATATTGCCGAACATCAGCCCGGACTGGATCAGGCGGTTCATGACCTGCGCTCCTTGGTTGTGGTGTGGCGCGCGCCGTCTTCGCTGCGCCGCTGTTCGACACGTTGCGACAGGCTCAGCCACGCGTATGCCAGGATCGGGCCCCAGATAAGCGCCGCCAACGCCCCTTTGCGCAGGAAGAACCCCGCGGTTTCGCCGGGTGCCTGGACGAAGGCGGCGGAAACCCCGATGCCCTGCCAACCGTAGACCAAGGCAATTGCCCCGGCTCCGGCCATCAGCAAAAGCACCGCCGCCGTCACGATGCCCAGCGCCACGCGGCCATGCGTCCGGATGTGCGCCGGCACAAGGACACGCGGCAGCACAACGGCAAAGGCGCCCAACAGCAACAACGGGACGCCGGTGTTCAGGAATCCGATGGGTTGCGACGGGATCATCTGGGGGCCTCGCTCATCCCTTGCCCTCCAGGTACCGGCGCTTGGCCTCTTCCTGGCGGCCGAAATCACGCACCATCGCCTCGATCGCGACCTCGTCAGATTTGTCGGCATAGCGGAATTCGCTGTCGGCATAGCGGTTGATTTCCTGAACCACCATGTCGACGGTGATCGGGCGGCGCAGTTCTTCGATCATCGCTTTCTTGGTGTCATAGTCCCTGAACAGGAACAGGTCCGGGTTTTCCATCCAGTCATCCGGCAATTCGAAATCCATTGCGCGCACCTTGACCGCGTCGGTGATGTTCTTGATCGCGCGTCCGGTGAACCGCTCATCCGCCTGCTGGATCGCCTTGAGGTAGGTGCCCAGCTTGGCAATCGTGTCCAGCTCGCCGATCTGGTCGCGCACCTGGTCGAACACGCGCATCAACCCGTCCTCGTGCGGACGGTTGTGCGATTCAAAGCTCGCGGCCACGGCGCGTTTGATTTCCTGCGCGGCAAAAAGCTCATGCTGGCCCAGCGGAATAACATGCGCCTTGCCCAGAAGCAGCGCTAGAATGTCGATGTAATCCTCTCGTGTTTGCGGCCCATCCACCAGGAACCGGGCGCCCGCCCGCTGCCGCAGCGCGTCATCGACGTTTTCAGGATAGTTCGAGAACATCCCGAAGGTACAATTCCCGCGCACAACCGTATTGGCGCCGGCAAAGGCCTCCATGAAAACCGCGGTGACCTCTTGCTGCCCGGCACTGGATTGCCGGTCGCCACGCTTGCCGGCGATCTGGTCGATATCATCGATGGTGCCAAAGCCGATCACGCCGGGGTCCAGCACGTTCTGCACAAAAGCCTTGGCATTCTGCCCGGACTTGCCCTGGTAGCTGTCGATATTGTCGATCCCGAAGTTCTGATAGCGAAAGGCATAGCCCGCCGCCCCGCAATAGTCGTTGATCAGCCCCGCCATCATCTGGATCAGCGTTGTCTTGCCCGTCCCCGGTTTGCCATCCCCCATGAAGGTAAAGATGAACCCACCCAGTTCGGCAAAAGGGTTCAGCCGCCGGTCAAAGTCATAGGCCATCAGCATCTTCGACAGCCGCATCGCCTGGTACTTGGCGATGTGGTTGCCAACCACCTGGTGTGGTTTCTTGAACTGCATGGTCAGGGTCGTGCCCCTGGCCTTGGTCGCAGGGGTAAATCCGCGCAGCGTCAGATCATCCACCTCGACCCGATATGACCTGTCCTTGAACCCGGCCAGAACGCCCATGTTCTGCGCCCGCAGCGACAGCTTCTCCATCACCTGCTCGGCATGGGCCAACACCACCGCGACCAACCGCGCATCGTCGCTGGCCAGTGTCGCCAGCTTCTGGTCCAACTCCCACAACACCCCGTGCAGACACAGCTGGGCGTTGTCGGTCAAGACCTCGTCCGCCGCGCCCACGTCGACCGAAACCTCGGTCGCGTGCGGCGCCAGAAGGAAAGCCAACGCATTGGCAAAGCTATAGCCGACGGCCACCGCCTCTGCCGCCAGAAGTTCCGAAAACGCCGCCTTTCGATCCGCAGGCAATGCCCCTTGCAGGTTCGCGCGTTTCAGATCGGACAGCCCGTTGGCAGTGCTGAACTCCGCACCGATTTCCAGCGCGATCGCCAGCGCGCGGCGCAGCCCGTGCATCACCGACGCCTGCATCGGGGACGTCAGCGGATCGTCGCCATCCGCATCCCGGATCCGGTCGATCAGGTGCACGCCTTCCGCCCGCGCCGTCGACCGCGTCACCAATCCCGGCGTGGTCGACCGGAACCGCCGCCCCGTCGAAATCCCCGGTGACCGTTCGACCGGTGCGGCAGCACTCATCTTGGCGATGCGCGGCGTGTGGTCAAACCCGTCCAGCATCGCAACTGCGGCAGGGTAGTGCCTGATAATGTCTTCTTCGCGCAACTCCATCAGATCGGCGTTCAGGCTCATCGCGCCACCCTCTCTTTCATCTTTCCTAAAATACTCAAATCCAACGGGCCCCTAGTAGCGCAACACCCGCCCGCCCGGGCTGACCACGTATTTCGTGACGCTGGCAAACCCCGGCGGGTTCTTTTCCGCCAGCACCTGGAACGGGCGTTCCGGCAGGATGATGCTGCGTTCCATCCGGGTCGCGCCGGTTTCGACACCGCGGCCGGAAAACGGATCCAGCGCGAAAATCTCGCGCTCCACCCGGGAAAACCAGCCGGCGCGCTCTTCCCGCACGCTTTCGCTTTCCAGCACCTCATCGGTCCAGGCCAGCGCCCAGTCTTCTCCCTGCGGCGCGGCAGCCTGTTCCAGCACCTCGCGGATCGGACCGTGCTGAAGTGTATAGGCGTGCGAATACATCGGGCCGATATGGATCCGGCGCAACCGTTTCGGGTGCAGATCGTCAAAGCTTTCATCAAGGCCCTTGGCGATCGTCAGCAATTTCAGCCCACCCAGCGATTGACCGATCAGGTGCGCCTGCACTTCCGGCCAGCGGCGCTGATCGTTGGGAAGCGCTGTGCGGCCGGTATCCTCAACCTCCATCAGATAGATTGTCGGCAGGTTGATCTGGCTGTCATAGACTGCCCAATGCACCATGTACCGGCGCCTGTCACCCACCCCGGACAGCCAGGCCACTTCGGGATCGTTGCGGGCCCAGAACAGGTCCCCGCGCAACAAGTCCTCGTAATAGAGTCTCTGCGACAGCGCAAACTGGAGTCGGGTCGGGATCTGCTGTTCACCGATGATCTGCGCCACCATCTGGTTCTTCAACTGAGCGGCAGAGGGCATCCCGGCCAGGTGCCGTTCGGCTTGTTGCGCATCGTTGGCCATGACCATCAGTTCCTGCGCCGTGGGAAAGCCGCTTTCATGCTTGTCCATGGTCAGCGAGCCGAAGAACTGCCCTGTATCGCGCCCGGCCAACAGGTATTTCAGGCCCAGCGCCCGAAAGCTGAAAGCAATCGACCGGATGTATCGCGTCAGCACCTCCACTTCTTGCTTGGTCAGGCTCTGCTCTGCCTGCATCACGGCGGCCACGCGGCCCATATGGGCTGTGATCCGCTCGAACTTTTCGAAATAGCGGCGGCTTGCGTAAGTGTCGGTCAGGCCGACGTGATCATGGTCTTCCGTCATATCCCCGATCCAGAAGGCCCCGGGTCAGGCCCGGGACTTGGTCACTCGTGAAACGTGCAGACTCCGGGAAAACCCGGGATCTTCGGTATCATCCGCCGTAAAGGTTCTTGTCGTGTTTTTCGACAATCGCCTGGAACCGGCGAGCGAAACGCTCATCTGCCTTGGCCTTGGCCTCCAGAACCTGGCGGGCAAAGACCATGT
The DNA here is from genome assembly GCF_035818635.1 of Mesobacterium hydrothermale. Taxonomy (NCBI): domain Bacteria; kingdom Pseudomonadati; phylum Pseudomonadota; class Alphaproteobacteria; order Rhodobacterales; family Roseobacteraceae; genus Mesobacterium; species Mesobacterium hydrothermale. The sequence goes on from NZ_JAYLLH010000009.1 coordinate 98,729, forward strand.
GGTCTTCGTGGGCTTCCAGCATGTCGGCCATGCGCTGGTTGGTGGCGGTGCCGATCGCGGCCATCGCGGCCTGGGCTTCCTTGTCGGTTTCCACCCCGATCTCGTTGATCCGGTGCGCCACGTCCTGTTGCTGGGCGGTTTTCAGCGACTTGGTCAGCGCATCGTACAGTACGACCCGTTGCTTGGTGTCGGTTTGCAGTTTGTTGATCAGCACCATCTGAGTCGCGGCCTGGTTCTGAAGGCTGTCGACCCAGGTCTTGCCCTTTTCGATATAGCGTTCCAGCGTCTGGCTCTTTGCCAGCTTCACCTGTTCTTGTTGCACAAGGTCATTGTAGGCCTTGTTCAGATCGGCCAGTTCGGTTTCCAGCTTCGTACGCGCGGCCGCATCCTGTTCGACGCTGATCTTGTTTTCCAACTCGATGATCTTGGGATCCATCGCCACGATCTCGGCCCGGACGGCTTCCAATTCGCCGACTGTCAACTCGCGTTCGTCCAGCGTCTCTGACAGGTTGGTTTCCACCTTGCCCTTTTGTTGGTTCAGCACCTCCAACTGACCTTCCAGCAGCCTGGTAATGGTATCGGACTTGGCAATCAGGTCTTGCAGCTTGTCGTCGATGTTCGCGGTCTTGATCCTCTCCTGTCGCATCGAATCCGATTTGGCGCTGGAAAAGATGCCGACAAAGCTTTCCCAACCGGTTTTCGAGCGCATCTCTTCGAAATCCTTGGAAAAGGCCGCTGTCACGTCGTCCAGCCCCATGATCAGTTCCGCGATGTTGGCATTCATCACGTCAGTATGGGCGTGGACATCGTCCAAAGAGGCGTTCTCGATATCGATGGAAACATCGTCACCCGATTTCATCCGCGCCCTCGCGGTTTCGATCCGGCCAGTCAGTTCGGATATCTTGGCCTGCGCTTCGGCCACCTGGGCCTGTGACGCACGGACCTGGGCTTCAAAATCGGACATTCGGTACCTCCTGTAATCAAGCACTTGGGTGGCATATGGGTAATGTTATGCGGATTTACATCGGAACAGCCCGACGAATTCGCGCCACTGTTGCAAACCTGCCTCCGCTTGGAAAGGCAGGTTTTCCGTAATCGCTGTTATTAGGTGTTCTGCGGCAATCTGCTATGGAATTTTTTTACTCCGCAATGCCCCCACAAGCGCCCAGAGCACAGGAACCAGGGCCGCGCGACCCAGCGCAGCCACGGGCAAGGCAGATGCGCCCCGGCCGCTGACCGGGGCGCATCCGGGCGTATCAGCCCACCACGTTGAACTCTGGCCCATAGGGATAACCGGTGATGTTTTCATTTCCGTCTTCGGTGATGACAAGGATATCATGCTCACGGTATCCGCCTGCACCGGGTTGCCCATGGGCGATGGTCAGCATCGGTTCCATCGAAATCACCATGCCCGGTTGCAGCACCGTGTCGATGTCTTCACGCAGCTCCAAACCCGCTTCTCGCCCGTAATAGTGACTGAGCACGCCGAATGAATGCCCATAGCCGAATGTCCGGTACTGTAGCAGATCACGTTCGGCAAAAAACGCGTTGATCTGCTGTGTCACCTCTGCGCAGGACGCGCCGGGTTTCAGCAGGCTGATGCCCAGCTCATGCGCACCCACATTGGCGTTCCAGATCGCAAGGCTGGCGTCATCGACCTCTTCAACGAACATGGTGCGTTCTAGCGCGGTGTAGTAGCCGGAAATCATCGGGAAAGTATTCAGCGAAAGGATGTCGCCGCGTTGAAGGACCCGCCCCGTCACCGGGTTGTGCGCGCCATCGGTGTTCAGCCCCGACTGGAACCAGACCCAGGTATCGCGGTATTCGGCATCGGGGAACCGCCTGGCGATTTCCAGTTCCATCGCATCCCGGCCCGCCATGGCCACATCGATTTCACGCACACCGGCCTTGACCGCGTCGCGGATCGCGTACCCGCCGACATCGGCCACGGCAGCCCCTGCGCGGATCAAGGCAATTTCCGCGGGGGATTTCATCATCCGCTGGCGCATTGTGTCCTGATGCACCTCGACCGTCGCGGCGGGTGTCAGGAAGGCTTGCAGCCTGGCCATCTCCTGTATGTTCAGGTGATCGCCTTCGATCCCGATCGTTCCACCGGTTCCGGTCACCGTCTTGACCGCGTCCCAAAAGTTTTCGCGCGACCAATCGGTATAGGTGATGTTGTCGCCATGGCTGCGTCGCCAGGGCTGTCCGGCATCGATTCCCGCAGAAATAGTGACTGACTCTGCTGCGGTAACGACCAGCGCATAGCGTCGCCCGAAGGCACAATACAGAAAGCCCGAGTAGTAGGCGATGTTGTGCATCGCGGTGAAGACACAGGCGCTCAGACCCTTGTCAGCCATGATCGCGCGCAGGCCGGCCAGACGCGCTTCGTACTCGGCATCGGAAAACGGCAAACCGGCTTTTTCGCCGTTGTGAAAACGATAGTGCTGGGGACGTTCCATGTGAAACCCTCCGTCTGGATGCCGGACGGTGGGCGTCTTCTGGACCCGCCCCCACCGCAACCCGGCAAAGAAAGGTCCCGGCGTTCAGGACGGATTATGCGACGTGCCCCGATGGGGCGTGGGCGACGCCATCGCCCAGTCAACCGATGCTGTATCAGGAATCGCGGGTTTGAAAAGCCCAGGCGTATCAGCCAAGCAGCGTTTTCATCATCTCTGACTTCGGATCACGCAAACCGTCGATGACATCGAAGTGGTGTTTGCCCGCTTCGACAACGCAAGACGCCCCCCATGCGTCGGCCAGCCAACGCGCCTGATCCAGGAAAACGGGTCGTTCGTCGCCACCAACCCAGACGGTCACGGGCATCTGCGGCCGGGGCGTCAAGACCGGACTTTCAGCGGCCGCCGCATCCGCATCCATCCGGAAATCATCGTTCATCTTTGTCAGCAAAAGCGGCCGCAGGTCCGCGACCGGAGAGATCGGCATCACCCGTTCGACCCTGTCCCGCACTGCGCCGGGCAGCACGTTTGCCATCCGCGCCACAAGATGCCCGCCCGCCGAATGGCCCGCCAGGCGGATCGGGCCTGGCACCTTGTCGGCCACCATCGCAATCGCATGCGCGACCTGCCCGGTGATTTGCGCAATCGAAACATCGGGGCACAAGTCATAGCCCGGCATTGCCACCGCCCAGCCGCTGTCCAGCGCGCCGGTCGCAAAATGCGACCACTCCTGCCGCCCGAACCGGCGCCAATACCCACCATGCACAAAAACCAACAGCCCCGTGGCCTGACCATCGGGAAAGAACAGATCAACCGCCTGGCGATCCGTCGGACCATAGGACAGGTTCAGCCGCGCCCGTCCAGCCGCCGACAACGCATCGCGAAACGCCTGCGCCGCGGCGGCCCAGCGCGGCGGATAGTCTGCCGCGTTCGGAATGTACTCTGCATTGGCATAGGCGTCGTCGTAGTCCATGGTCACTTTCCCTGATCCCTCTGGACATCAGTGATAGCAGATGATTTGCCTGTGCCATCCTTAAAACGCAGGAGGGACCGCCATGCTGGATCAGCCCACCAACCTGAAATCGCTGCTGAAAGACCCCAGCCTTCTGGAAACCCGTGCCTATGTGAATGGCACCTGGATCGAAGGCGACAGCACATTTGACGTGACCAACCCCGCCCGGGGCGACGTGATCGCCCAGGTCGCCGATCTGTCACGGGCGCAAGTGGCCGAGGCCATCGACGCCGCCTATGCCGCGCAAAAGGACTGGGCCCGATGGACCGGTAAAGAGCGCGCGGCGGTGCTGCGCCGCTGGTTCGACCTGATGATGGAAAACCAGCATGACCTGGGCGTTATCCTGACCGCCGAGCAGGGCAAACCCCTGGCCGAAGCCAAGGGCGAGATCGCCTATGGCGCGTCGTTTGTCGAGTTCTTTGGCGAAGAGGCCAAGCGGATCTATGGCGAGCTGATTCCCGGGCACCAGCGGGACAAGCGCATTCAGGTGATGAAGCAGCCGATCGGCGTCGCCGCGTCGATCACCCCGTGGAACTTCCCCAACGCGATGATCACCCGCAAGGCTGGCCCGGCACTGGCAGCGGGCTGTGCCTTCGTTGCCCGCCCCGCCGCGGAAACGCCGCTTTCGGCCACGGTACTGGCGGTGCTGGCGGAACGTGCGGGGATTCCCGCAGGTGTGTTCAACGTCGTGACCTCGTCCCGGTCATCCGAGATCGGCAAGGAGTTCTGTGAGAATCCCAAGGTTCGCAAGCTGACCTTCACCGGGTCTACCGAAGTGGGCCGTATCCTGCTGCGTCAGGCGGCAGACCAGGTGATGAAATGTTCGATGGAACTGGGCGGCAACGCGCCCTTCATCGTGTTCGACGATGCCGATCTGGATGCCGCGGTCGAAGGCGCGATCCTGTGCAAGCTGCGCAACAACGGTCAGACCTGCGTCTGTGCAAACCGCATTTACGTGCAGGCCGGCGTCTATGACGCCTTCGCGGAGAAACTCGCGCAGCGCGTTGGCCAGATGAAGGTGGGGGACGGGCTGGAAGAAGGCACCGACCTTGGCCCGCTGATCAACACCGACGCAATCACCAAGGTCCAGGAGCATGTGGCCGATGCGGTGTCAAAGGGCGCCAAGGTGATCATGGGCGGTGGCGATCCGGTTCAGGGTCCCGGAAACTACCTGCACCCCACCATCGTGACCGGTGTCACGCAAGACATGGCCGTGGCGACCGAAGAGACTTTTGGTCCCCTGGCGCCACTGTTCAGGTTCGACACGGAGGATGACGTGATCGAGATGGCCAATGACACGATTTTCGGTCTGGCAAGCTATTTCTATGCCAAGGATCTGAGCCGGGTCTACAAGGTTGCCGAAGCATTGGAATACGGGATCGTCGGCGTGAATACCGGGATCATCTCGACCGAGGTAGCGCCGTTTGGCGGGGTCAAGCAATCGGGCCTGGGCCGCGAAGGCAGCCACCACGGCATCGAAGATTACCTGGAGATGAAATACGTCTGCCTGTCGGTGTGACCCGCCGCGCAGAGGGGGCCAGCCCCCTCTTGGCCGTTGGCCAATTCACCCCCGGAGTATTTTACGGAAAGATGAAAGACAAAGGGCGGCTGGAATGGCCGCCCTTTTCCGTTTTGATTTCGGGTTTGTTCAGCTTGCCGGCATCGACGACACGCCGACCTGCGCCGGGCGCAGAAGACGATCGTGCAGCATGAAGCCTTCGGCGGCGATGTCGATGATGTCGCCAGCCTTTGTGCCGGGCACCGGCGCTTCGAACATGGCCTGGTGCATCTTGGGATCGAAGCGGTCGCCGACCTGTGGCGAAATCGGCTCGATCCCGTGCTTGCGGAAGACGTTCAGCAATTCGCGCATGGTCAGTTCGACGCCTTCCATCAGCGCGTCGGTTGCCTTGTCTTCGCTGTCTTGCGCGGCGGCAATCGCGCGCTTCATGTTGTCATAGACTGGCAACAGGTCGCGGGCCAGTTTCGACCCGCCATAGTTTTCGGCCTCGCGGCGGTCCTTGTCGGCGCGCTTGCGGGCGTTTTCCGCATCCGCCAATGCGCGCATGAATTTGTCCTTGTAGTCGTCCCGCTCTGCGCGCAGCTCGTCCAGCTCGATCGCGGTGTCATCGAATTCTTCGAGCGACACGTCGTCTGCCTCGGCATCTTCGATATCGTCCAGGAACGGGTCTTCTTTCGGCTCTGCCATCTTTCACCTCTAGCTTCGGTCCGAGATCATTTTGCCGACCAGCTGCGCGGTGTAATCCACGATGGGCACGATACGCCCATAGTTCAGCCGGGTCGGGCCGATCACGCCGACCGCACCGATAATCTTTCGATCCGCGTTCATATATGGAGACACAACCAAAGAGGAACCCGAAAGTGAGAAAAGTTTGTTCTCGGAGCCGATAAAAATGCGCACGCCCTCGCCGTCTTCGGCCAGTTCAAGAAACTCGGCGATGTCCTGCTTGCGTTCGAGATCGTCGAAAAGTTCGCGGATGCGGTCAAGCTCTGCCTCTTCGGCGCTGCCTTCCAGGAGGTTGGACCGGCCGCGGACGATCAGGCGGTCGGGGTGGCTGGTTTCGCCATCCCAAGTTGCCAGGCCGTTTTCCACCATTTGCTGCGCCAGCACATCCAGTTCACGGCGGCGGCGGGCGATTTCCTGCTTGATGACCGTCCTGAGTTCGGACAGCGTGCGGCCTTCGATCAGGGCGTTGAGGAAATTCGACGCTTCGCGCATGGCGCTGGGGGTGTGACCCGGCGGTGGGGTGAACAGGCGGTTTTCAACGCGACCATCGGCAAAGACCAGCACCACCAGACCGCGGTCGGGCGCGAGATTGACGAACTCGATATGACGGATCGGCGCCTCTCGCTTGGGGCTGAGGACAAGCGACGCGCTTTGCGTCACACCAGACAATGCAGTGCCCAACCGGTCGAGAAGACCGCCCACGTCATCGGTGGTGTTGCCGATGGTCTGGTCCAGCTTCAGACGGTCATCCTGGGCCAGGTCGCCGACTTCCAGCAAACCGTCGACGAACATCCGCAGGCCAAGCTGCGTCGGGATCCGGCCTGCGCTGACGTGCGGGCTGTCGAGAAGGCCGAGGAATTCGAGATCCTGCATCACGTTGCGGATCGTCGCAGCGGACACTTTTTCCGTCAGGCTGCGAGTCAGCGTACGCGAACCCACGGGTTCGCCGTTGGTCAAATAGGCTTCGACAACCTTGCGAAACACTTCGCGGGATCGGTCGTTCAGCTCTTCCAACAGTCGCGTACTTTGATTCATTGCCGGCACCTGTATCCGTTCTGCCCCCTTCGGTAGTCCACGGAAACTCAATCGGGGTTGCGCAGACCCAACCCCCGGCTATATCCCGGCCTTGCCGAAAGAAAAGGGAATGGATCATGCGACCATCGGGACGGAATTTAAGCGAAATGCGCGCGGTTTCAATCGAAACCGGTGTGACCAAACATGCCGAAGGCTCTTGCATGATCCGCATGGGCGATACCCATGTCCTGTGCACCGCCACGATCGAGGACCGCGTTCCGCCCTTCATCAAGGGTTCGGGGCTTGGCTGGGTGACCGCAGAGTACGGAATGCTGCCCCGGTCCACCACCAGCCGGATGCGGCGCGAAGCGGCGACCGGCAAGCAAGGTGGCCGCACTGTCGAAATCCAGCGCCTGATCGGCCGGTCCCTGCGTGCCGGCGTCGACCGCGTTGCGCTGGGTGAACGGCAGATCACCGTGGACTGTGACGTGATCCAGGCCGATGGCGGTACCCGCTGCGCGTCGATCACCGGCGGTTGGGTGGCGTTGCGGCTTGCGGTCAACAAGCTGATGAAGGCCGGGGACGTAATCTCTGATCCGCTGATCGCCCCGGTCGCTGCGGTCAGCTGTGGGATTTATGCCGGTCAGGCAGTGCTGGATCTGGATTATCCCGAAGATAGCGAGGCAGGCGTCGATGGCAATTTCATCCTGCGTGGCGACGGTCAATTGATCGAGGTTCAGATGTCAGCCGAGGGGGCCACATTCTCTCGTCAGCAAATGACCGACCTGATGGACCTTGCCAACCAGGGCACCAAGGACCTGTTCGATATGCAGTTGCAGGCCACAACATGACCCGCAAGTTTTCCGGCGACAGGCTGCTTGTGGCGACCCACAACAAGGGGAAGCTGGAAGAAATCGCCCAGCTGCTGGAACCCTTCGGGGTTTCTGTGGTGGGTGCCGCAGAAACCGGGCTGCCCGAACCGGTCGAAGACGGCACGACGTTTGTCGAAAATGCTCGGATCAAGGCGCACGCCGCGGCCCAGGCCACCGGCCTGCCCGCCCTGTCCGACGATAGCGGAATCGAGATTGACGCGCTTGGCGGCGCTCCGGGCGTCTATACCGCTGATTGGGCTGAAACAGAGACAGGTCGGGATTTTGTCATGGCCATGACGAACACCCACGCCAAGCTGGTCGAAAGCGGGATCGCCCAGCCCTGGACCGCCCGGTTCTGTTGCACCTTGGTGCTGGCCTGGCCCGATGGCCATGACGAGGTGTTTCCCGGCGTGATGGAAGGCCAGGTCGTCTGGCCTATGCGGGGCGACCAGGGGCATGGCTACGACCCCATTTTCCAACCACGGGGGTATGACATCACCTTTGGGGAAATGGACCGCTGGGAAAAGAACAAGATCAGTCACCGCGCGGACGCCTTCCGTAAATTCGTGGCGGGTTGTTTTGAGTGAAGACTGGCGGAACGGCGGCTTTGGCCTGTACCTGCACTGGCCGTTCTGTGAAGCAAAATGTCCCTATTGCGATTTCAACAGCCATGTGGCGCGCTCGATAGACCAGGATCGTTGGAGCCGCGCCTATCTGTCTGAAATCGACCGTGTCGCCGCACAGACCCAAGGCCGCATTCTGAATAGCGTGTTTTTTGGCGGCGGCACCCCCAGCCTGATGTCGCCAGACACGGTTGCCGCGATCCTTGACCGCGTGCGGGACCGCTGGGTGCCTGCAAATGACATCGAGATCACGCTCGAAGCCAATCCGTCTTCGGTTGAAGCGGGCCGGTTCCGGGGCTATGCCGATGCGGGTGTGAACCGGGTTTCGATGGGCGTTCAGGCGTTGAACGACCGCGATCTGAAGCGGCTGGGCCGGATTCATTCGGTGGATGACGCACGGCGGGCCTTTGATGTGGCGCGGTCGGTGTTCGATCGGGTGAGTTTCGACTTGATCTATGCCCGTCAGGATCAGAGCCTGGCCGACTGGCAGGCCGAACTGACCGAAGCGCTTTCGATGGCGGTCGATCATCTGTCGCTGTACCAGCTGACCATCGAAGCCGGGACCGCGTTCGCGGATCGCTACAACGCCGGAAAACTCCGCGGGCTGCCCGAGGATGACACAGCAGCGGATATGTACGAAGCCACGCAAGAGATATGCGCCGCGCATGACATGCCCGCCTACGAAGTGTCCAACCACGCGCGCCCGGGCGCGGAATCGCGACATAACCTGATTTACTGGCGCTATGGTGATTATGCCGGGATTGGCCCCGGTGCGCATGGAAGGATGACCTTGGGGGCACAGAAATATGCCACCGAGACCTTTCTGATGCCGGATCGCTGGCTGGCAGCGGCCGAGGCTGGAAATGGTGAAAGCGTCAGATCAGTCGTTCATCCACAAGATATGGCGGGTGAGTACCTTATGATGGGGCTTCGTATCGATGAAGGCATAGATGTGGCGCGGTACACCGCTTTGGCTGAGGCGCCACTGAAAGATGACGCCCTGCAAGAGCTGCGCGACCTGGGGATGGTGACGGAGCTGCAGGGGCGGTTGATGGCCACCCCTGCAGGACGTTTGGTGTTGAATGCAGTAATCGAACGGCTGCTGCCGGATCAGTGACCGCCCGACAATCGCGCACAAATCTCATCAAGCTGATCGAGTGAGTGATAGCGCAAGGTGACTTCGCCCCCCTCGCCTGCCGATGCGTGATTGATCGTGACCTTCATGCCCAACGCTGCTGAAAGATCACCTTCGAGCGCGCGGGTGTCCGCGTCTTTTTCAGCGGCCACACGGCGCGGCGAAGAGCGGGGGCTGTCTGGTCGTCCAAGCGCGGCCTTAGCGAGCTTTTCGGTATCGCGCACGGACAAACCTTTGCCCACGACTTCTTTTGCCAAGGTCATCGGATCCTCGGCGGTGATCAACGCACGGGCATGGCCGGCAGACAACGTTCCGCTTGTCACCATGTTCTGTACGCCTTCGGGCAGATTCAGGAGCCGCAAGAGATTGGCAATGTGGCTTCGGCTTTTCCCCAACGCCTCTGCCAGTTTTTCCTGGGTATGGCCGAAGCGGTCCATCAATTGGCGATAGCCCGCCGCCTCTTCGATCGCGGTCAGATCAGCACGCTGGATGTTTTCTATGATCGCAACTTCGAGCATTTCCGTATCGGAATAATCGCGCACGATCACCGGCAGTTCGTGCAGTTGCGCCAACTGAGCCGCGCGCCAGCGGCGTTCCCCGGCCACGATTTCATACTGATTGTCCGTGCCAGGTTTTGGCCTGACGATCAGGGGCTGCAATACGCCTTTGGTGCGGATGGACTCTGACAGCTCCTGAAGCTGATCCTGTGTAAACGCGCGACGCGGCTGATCCGGGTTGGGTTGGATCTGTTCGATGGGAACAAGCCGGTCTGCATTGCGCGACTGGCCTGCGCTGGAGGCGGCCGGCGCCGTCAGATCAACATCCGCCATCAAGGCAGACAGACCACGCCCCAAACCACGCCGGGTTTCCTTTTTCTCGCTCATGCTCTGCCCTTTCACGCGGCTTTCTTAGAGGTTTTCGACAGGATTTCACGCGCAAGCTGCCGGTACGCGAGCGCGCCTTTTGAGGTGCTGTCGTAGTTCAGAACCGGCACCGAAAACGACGGCGCTTCGCTGACACGAACGTTTCTGGGAATCACTGTCTTGAACACCAGATCCCCCAGCGTTCCGCGGGCATCATTTTCAACCTGTTGCGACAGGTTGTTGCGCGCATCGTACATCGTCAGAACAACACCTTCGATCCGGAGGTTCGGGTTGGCGGTCTGGCGAACTTCCCGGATTGTCAGCATAAGCTGCGACAAGCCCTCCAACGCGAAGAATTCGCTTTGCAACGGGACAAGCACAGCATGGCTGGCAACCAGTGCGTTCACCGTAAGGAGGTTGAGTGACGGCGGACAGTCGATCAGAACAAAGTCATAACCGAACGCATCCATCCCGATCTGTCGCAGCGCATCATGCAGAAGATAGATGCGTTTTTCGTTGGCAATCAAATCGATATCTGCCGATGACAGATCGACAGTCGCCGGAATGATGTCGAGACCCGGAGTTTCGGTTTCGCAGATCAGATCATCCAGGGGCAAGTCGTCCAGCAACAGTTCATAGGTGGTCAGATCACGATCCTCTGCCTCGATTCCGAGCCCGGTCGAGGCATTTCCTTGCGGGTCCAGATCGACGATCAGGACTTTTTGCCCAATTTCCGCCAATGCGGCTCCGAGGTTGATGGTTGTCGTTGTCTTGCCGACCCCACCCTTCTGGTTGGCGACGGCGAGGATTTTCGGACCGTTCAAACGAAAGTCAGACACGAGAGATCCCTTCGATTTCAAGGATGCGAGAGTCGGGGTTGGTATGGCTTTGATGCGTCTTGAGGTCGAATGACCAGAGCGTCTGCGCGTCGGTCACCTCTTCTTGCCAACTCGCGCCTTTCGGAAATAGCGCGGCGCCGGTGTCAGATAGGTGCTGTTGCGCGAAACCCAGAAGTGTCGGCAGGGGCGCCAGTGCGCGCGCGGTGAGGATGTCAGCGTTCAGCTTTTCAATGACTTCGATGCGTCTAGCGACAACAACGACCTCTAGTTCGAGCTCTCGATTGACTGTACGCAGGAAGGTCGCTTTGCGTGTATCGGATTCCACGAGCGTGATGGGGCCATCCATTTGTCGGCTTCGCTTCAGAATGCTGCAAACAAGTCCAGGAAGGCCGCCACCACTCCCAAGATCAACGTAGTGCCCCGTCCAGTCTTGTTTCACGTGAAACACTTGTACGGAGTCAACAATATGCCGTTCCCAAAACTCTGCGGCGGATACTGGTGAAACAAGGTTGATCTTCTCGTTCCACTTCAACGCAATGCTCTGAAAACGCTCTAATTTATCGGCTTCCGCCGACGCCAGGATTTCCATACCGAGTCCATCAAGCGTCATGCGGAAAGCTTCTGATGCTTGCGCAGCTTGGCGAGCAACAACACAAGCGCGGCCGGCGTTACACCTTCAATCTTACCCGCCTGCGCCAACGTTTCGGGGCGGAACTTGTCAAGCTTCGCTTTCAACTCATTCGATAGCCCCTCGATCTGCGTGAAATCAAAGTCTTCTGGAAAAGTGCGCTCCTGATCTTTTTTGAGCGCTTCCAGATCACGGCTTTGGCGATCTAGGTAGTTCGCATAAAGCGCGTCCCGAGCGATCTGTTCCTGAATCGCAGGTTCAAGCTCTGGCTGATCAGCCAGGAACGGTCGGGCCATATCAAGCGTAAAATCAGGGAAGGAGAGGAGTTGGAACAGGCTTCTTTTTTGGCCATCGAGCTTCACTGACAAGCCAAGCTTCTGAACCTGTTGCGGCGTCAGAAGAGTATTCGAAAGTACTGCCTTTGCAGACGAAAGGCTATTTTTCTTTTGCAGATAAGAGTCTTGCCGTTTTTGAGAAACACAACCGAGGGCAATCGCTTTTGGGGTCAATCGCTGATCAGCATTGTCCGCGCGCAGGGATAGGCGAAACTCGGCGCGGGAGGTGAACATGCGATATGGCTCTGAAACGCCGCGGGTGGTCAAATCGTCGATCATCACCCCTATGTAGCTCTCGATCCGGGAAAAGGTGATAGAATCTCGCTCCAGCGCGGCCGCGGCCGCGTTCAGACCTGCAACAAGCCCTTGCGCGGCCGCCTCTTCATAGCCAGTCGTGCCGTTGATCTGGCCCGCAAGGTACAAGCCATTGCAGGACTTGAGCGCCAACGTTGATTTCAAGCCTCGCGGATCAAAATAATCGTATTCGATCGCATAGCCCGGTTGCAGGATTTTCGCCTGTTCCAAACCAACGATCGAATGCACGTAGCTCTCCTGAACGTCGCGCGGCAAGGATGTTGAAATGCCATTTGGATACACCGTGTGGTCTTCAAGCCCCTCCGGCTCCAGAAAAACCTGATGGCTTTCCTTTTCTGCAAACCTGACAACCTTATCCTCGATAGATGGGCAATAGCGCGGCCCCACACCGTCGATATGACCACCGTACATCGCAGACCGATCGAGGTTTTCTCGAATAATATCATGCGTTTCGGAATTGGTATGCGTGATGCCGCAGGAAATCTGACGGACAAATGGCTTCTCGTGGAGAAACGAAAACATCACCGGTTCCGGGTCGCCGGGTTGTTTTTCCAGCCTGTCCCAATTGATCGTACGTCCATCCAGCCTTGGTGGTGTCCCGGTCTTCAACCGACCGGTTTCTAACCCAAAATCCCGCATCCGATCGCCCAGCTGATCCGATGGGTCATCGCCGATACGTCCGCCGGGATAGCTTTGATCCCCGATATGAATCACACCCTTCAGGAAGGTGCCCGCTGTGAGAACGGTTCCCGCAGCCTTGATCTGTGATCCATCCTTCAGGCGCACGCCACAAACGTTGTTTCCTTTTTGAATGAAATCAACAACCTCAGCTTCAAGGATCGTCAGATGTTCGGTTTTTGACAAAACAGCCTGCATCGAGTCACGGTAAATCTTGCGGTCCGATTGTGCACGCGGGCCCTGAACCGCAGGGCCCTTTCTGCGATTCAGCAACCGGAATTGAATTCCCGCGCGGTCTGCAATCCGGCCCATGATACCATCCATGGCGTCGATTTCTCGAACGAGATGCCCTTTCCCAAGGCCACCAATAGCCGGATTGCAAGACATCACCCCGATCGAATCTTTCTTCAGCGTGATCAGCAAGGTGCGTGCTTTCATACGGGCTGATGCGTACGCCGCTTCGCATCCGGCATGACCCCCTCCCACAACGATCACGTCAAAGTCCAGATGTTTCACGTGAAACACTCCTTACTTCCCCAGGCAAAAACGGGAAAAGATATCTGACAACAAATCCTCTACATCAACGCGCCCGACAAGCCCTTCGAGGCGTCGAATCGCGCTTCTTATTTCCTCTGCGGCTATATCATACCGAACGGACCCGTAAGCGACAGCTTCAACAGCTGCGGAAAGATAAACAATCGCATCCGTCAGCGCAGAAAAGTGGCGTTCTCGCGTGACGACGCCCGCAGTCGAGGAACGATGCTTCAGTTCATCGCCAACACGGGCAAGCAACCGATCCAATCCCAAGCCAGATTTTCCAGACACTGCTGAGTCGTACTCGGGCCAAAGATCGCCCTTTCCAACAACAACCAGGTCGCCTTCCTGCACTGACAGCAACGGTTCTTCACCAGGAAGAACCACGAAGATACGCAAGTCCGCGCGATCGGCACGCTTCTTTGCCAGCGAGACCCCGAGGCCTTCGATCATGTCATCGGTTTCACGCAGGCCAGCTGTGTCCAAAAGCGTCACGGCAAGCCCGCTCAGATCCATCCGCACTTCGATAACGTCCCGCGTCGTTCCTGCGATGTCAGACGTGATTGCAGCCTCTCGACCGGCGAGCGCGTTGAGGAGGGTCGATTTTCCCACGTTTGGCGCCCCGACAATCGCAACCTCGAAACCGCTCCGCACACGCTCAGCAGCAGAATACCCCGAAATCTCTTGCTGGATTGACACGATCACACGGTTCAAAAGCTCTGTCACCTGCGGAGTCACATCCATAGGAACGTCTTCATCCGCAAAATCGATCGTCAGTTCCAGCAATGCCGCCGCCTGGATCAAATCCTCTCGCCAGGCGTCAGTCTTTCGGCCAAGTTCGCCCGAAAGAACCCTGTTCGCCTGCCGCCGTTGCGCTTCGGTTTCAGCATCAATCAGATCACCCAACCCTTCGACCTGCGTCAGGTCGAGCCGTCCGTTTTCCAAGGCGCGTCGCGTGAACTCCCCAGGCTCAGCCATCCGCACTCCGGAAACCGAGCCTAGCTGGCGTAAAACAGCCTGCACCACCGCAAGGCTGCCATGAAGCTGAAATTCAACAACGGTTTCCCCCGTAAAGCTCGCCCCTTCTTCAAACACGAGCACCAAAGCTTCGTCCAGAACGGCCCCGTCGCGATCTACCAAGCGCCGCAATCCGGCCCGACGCGGGTCCGGCAAGGTACAAAATTGCGATGCCGCCTTCAGGGCATCCGGGCCCGAAATGCGAACAACAGCAACGCCTGCCTTCCCTTGCGCCGTGGCAAGAGCAAAGATCGTGTCCATGATGCGTTTCCCTCCGTCGAGGGTATCAGGTGTTCATCGAGTCGAAGAATTCGCTGTTGGTCTTGGTCTGTTTCAGCTTCGACAACAGGAATTCGATGGCATCCGTTGTCCCCATCGGATTCAGAATACGCCGCAGAACGAAAGTCTTCTGAAGATCGCCCTTGTCGACCAGCAGGTCTTCTTTCCGGGTCCCCGATTTAAGGATATCAATCGACGGGAACACCCGCTTATCGGCCACTTTCCGGTCCAGAACAATTTCGCTGTTCCCGGTACCCTTGAATTCTTCAAAGATCACCTCGTCCATCCGGCTGCCGGTATCGATCAGTGCCGTGGCGATAATGGTCAGCGATCCGCCTTCCTCGATATTCCGCGCGGCGCCAAAGAACCGCTTCGGCCGTTGCAGCGCATTCGCGTCCACACCCCCGGTCAGAACTTTACCTGACGACGGCACAACCGTGTTGAACGCCCTACCAAGCCTTGTGATAGAGTCGAGAAGAATAACAACATCTCGCTTATGTTCGACCAATCTCTTGGCCTTTTCGATCACCATTTCCGAAACCGCGACGTGCCGCGTGGCCGGTTCGTCAAAGGTTGACGAAATCACCTCGCCTTTCACGGATCGCTGCATGTCGGTCACTTCTTCCGGACGTTCATCGATCAGAAGAACGATCAGGTAACACTCCGGGTGGTTCTGCTCGATCGAATGCGCGATATTCTGCAACAAAACCGTTTTACCGGTCCGAGGCGGCGCCACGATCAAAGACCGCTGGCCTTTCCCGATCGGTGCAACAAGGTCGATGATCCGGGCCGACCGGTCCTTCACCGTCGGATCTTCGATTTCCATCTTCAACCGCTCGTTCGGATAGAGCGGCGTCAGGTTGTCAAACGCGATCTTGTGGCGGGCCTTTTCCGGCACCTCAAAGTTGATCAGCGTGACATCCATCAACGCGAAATATCGTTCATTTTCTTCCGGCGCCTTGATCGCGCCCTCGATGGTATCCCCGGTCCGAAGCGAGAATTTGCGGATCATGTCGGGTGAGACATAGATATCGTCAGGGCCCGGCAGATAGTTCGCCTCGGGCGACCGCAAGAACCCGAAACCGTCTTGCAGCACCTCCAGCACGCCATCGCCGAAAATGTCCCAGCCTTCATCTGCGCGTTCGCGCAGGATCTGGAACATCATTTCGCCTTTCCGCATGGTCGAGGCGTTCTCGATCTCCAACTCTTCCGCCATCGCCAAAAGATCCTTCGGGCTCTTGGCTTTCAGGTCGGCAAGGTGCAAGCGTTCTTCAGTCATGGGAAACAGCCTCATCCGCCCGCACAGTCGGGGCGTCATCGTCATTCAGAATAGTGAGATGCCTTGACCCGGACGGGCCAGCAGCGGTTCACTAACCCCTCGTCCTGTCGAAGTCAATCTTTCCGGAAGGTCGCCCTTTCCAGACCTGGAACCCGGAAATCCTTAAAATAAAGAAAATAGAAAAGTAGATAGTTGATTTTAGGGAAGCCCCAAAGCTGTGGATTACAGGGTTACCCGGAAGTTTTCCCAAGCCATGCATGCTGTGGACAAATTTCCGGAAAAACAGTGGTTTAGTGCTAAAAACTTCAAAAATTTCTTATATTTAACAACGTATTAGGCATCTATCCGAAGCCTTTGAACAAGCCCAAGCACAACTTGTTGGTTGGCATGATCTTCCCAAAGGCTCAGTTTTCCCGTCCCCAGGTTCAGAACTGCCGTGATGCGGCCCGAAACTCGGTGCGTTTTCCCGCGCCTTGCAATGGCGCGTTGTTTTCCCCAAAACCTTGCAAGCGATCACGCACAGGGTTTTTCAGGCAGTTATCCACATGGGCTCCCCTCTTGTTCTAGCATCCGGGTCCGAAATTCGTGCCCAACTGTTGCGAAATGCAGGGCTCGACCCGCAGATTTTTCCGGCCCGGATCGACGAAGACATGGTGCGCGAATCGCTTCTGGCCGAATCTGCCCCACCCCGTGACATTGCCGACACCCTGGCCGAAATGAAGGCGCTGAAGGTGAGCGACAAGACACCCGGCGCGCTGGTACTGGGTTGTGACCAGGTGCTGGACCATCAAGGTACGTTGTTTACCAAGGCTGATACCCTTGAACAGGCGCGCGACCAGTTGCAACGCTTGCGCGGGTCGCGCCACATGTTGCTGTCGGCGGCGGTGATCTGTCGGGATGGCAAACCGCTCTGGCGTCACGTCGGGCAGGTTCGGCTTTACATGCGGGACTTTTCCGACGCGTATCTTGACGCGTATCTTGACCGGAACTGGAACAGTGTGCGTCACGCCGTCGGTTGCTACAAACTCGAAGAGGAAGGCGTGCGCCTGTTCCACAGGATCGAAGGCGACTATTTCAATGTTCTGGGTCTGCCGCTTCTGGAACTGCTGTCCCACCTTGCTTTGATTGGGGAAATCGACGGATGAGCGAAGAGAACGTACCATTGGCCGGGGTGATCGGATCCCCGATCGCGCATTCCAAGTCGCCGCGCCTGCACGGGCACTGGCTGCGGACGATGGGTTTGCCCGGGCATTACATCCCGATGGAAGTTCCCTCTGACAAGCTCGAAGAGACTTTGCGCTTGTTGCCCCAGCTTGGGTTCGTCGGGTTGAACGTCACGATTCCTTACAAGGAACGGGTGATGGAAATCGCTGATCTGATCACTGACCGCGCCACGATTATCGGGGCTGCGAATACGTTGATCTTTCGGCGTGATGGCAGGATCCATGCCGACAACACCGACGGGTATGGTTTCATCGAGAATATTCGCCAGAACGTGCCGGACTGGGATGCAAAGGCTGGGCCAGCGGTGGTTCTGGGCGCAGGCGGTGCATCGCGGGCGATTGTGGCGACCTTGCTGGACGCGGGTGCGCCGAAAGTAATTCTGACCAACCGTACCCGAGCGCGCGCCGATCGCTTGCGCGATGATCTGGGACAGCGGATCGAGGTTGTCGATTGGCTTCAGGCCGGCAACGTCCTGGAAGATGCGGCAATGGTGGTGAACACCACCTCGCTGGGAATGGTGGGCAAGCCCGAAATGCGTGTGCCGCTGGATGGATTGCGTCCGGGCACCGTAGTGAATGATCTTGTCTACGCCCCGCTAGAGACCCATTTCCTGCGCACGGCCAAGGAAAAGGGATGCCGCACGGTCGATGGATTTGGCATGCTGTTGCACCAGGCCGTACCTGGGTTTGAACGCTGGTTCGGAAAACGCCCCGTCGTCGATGATGCGCTGCGTCGGGCCGTTCTGGGATGAGCTTTCGGCTTGGCCTGACTGGGTCCATCGGAATGGGAAAATCGACCACGGCGCAATTCTTTGCCGAGGAAGGTTGCACCGTCTGGGATGCTGATGCCGCGGTGCACCGGTTGTACGCGCCGGGCGGATTGGCCGTCGCCCCCATTGCTGCCGCGCTGCCAGACGCGATCGAACAGGGCGGCGTTTCACGTGAGGCGCTGAAGCGGATGATCTCTGCCGATGTGTCGGTGTTGAAAACGCTGGAACAGATCGTGCACCCGCTGGTCCGACAGGACCGTTCTGAATTCGCCGGAACAGCCGCTGCGGACGTGCTGGTTTTTGACATCCCGCTGCTGTTCGAAACTGGTGCGGAAACCGAATTCGATGCGGTTGCCTGCGTCTATGTCGATGCTGAAACCCAGCGTGCGCGGGTTCTGGAGCGGGGCACCATGACAGAGGCGCAATTCGAGACTATTCTGGCCAAACAGATGCCGATTTCGGAAAAATGCGCGCGTGCAGACTATGTCATCGAAACCGATACGGTGGACCATGCCCGTGCGCAGGTGCGGGACATTCTGGGCAGGATCAGGAAGGTACAGGCCGATGCGTGAAATCGTACTGGATACGGAAACCACCGGTTTCGACCCTGAACAGGGGGACCGGATCGTTGAAATCGGCGCGGTCGAGTTGCACAATCATGTGCCCACCGGTCGGACCTATCATCAGTACATCAACCCTCAGCGCGACATGCCGCAATCCGCATTCGAGGTGCACGGCCTGAGCGAACAGTTCCTGTCGGACAAACCGGTCTTCGCTGAAATTGCCGACGCGTTCCTGGAATTCATCGAGGGTGCAAACCTGGTGATCCACAACGCCGCATTCGATGTGAAATTCCTGAATGCCGAATTGCGTTGGGTCAAACGCCCGCAGATCGCATGGGAACGTGCGGTCGATACGCTGGCGATTGCCCGGCAGAAATTTCCCGGTTCTCCTGCGTCGCTGGACGCCTTGTGCCGGCGGTTTGGCATCGACAACTCTGCCCGGACATTGCACGGCGCGCTTCTGGACAGCGAAATTCTGGCCGAGGTGTATCTTGAACTGATCGGCGGCAAGCAACCAGACTTCGGCCTGTCCACGACCAATGCGGGAAGTGGCGCTGCCAGCGGCGATGTCGACTGGAGGCCCGGCCGTCGGCCAAAACCCCTGCCCCCGCGGATTTCGGACAACGAAAAGGCGGCTCACGCCGCCTTTGTCGAAAAGCTCGGGGACGCTGCGCTTTGGCGCAAGCCGTAGCCGATCAGGCGTCGGCTGTCTGTTCGTTTTCCTGTGCGGCGGCCGCGGTGCGACGGGCCAGCTCATTGCGGTACAGTGCCAGGAAGTCGATATTTTCCAGGTTGAGCGGCGGGAAGCCGCCGTCGCGGGTCACGTCCGACACGATCCGGCGCACAAACGGGAACAGCATCCGCGGGCATTCGATCAGCAGGAACGGATGCATCTGTTCGTCCGGAACATTTTCGATGTGGAACACACCGGCATAGTCCAGCTCCAACAGGAACAGCTGTTCGCCCGCGTCTTTGGATTTGGAGTCGACGCGCAGTTTCAGCACAACCTCGAACTGATGATCGGCGGTGCGCTTCTTGGCATCCAGGTTCACCTGCACGGTGACGTCAGGCTGAACTTCGCCAGAGGCGCCTTTTTGTGCCAGGATGTTTTCGAACGACATGTCGCGCACGAATTGCGCAAGCACGTTCATCTTGACCTGCGGGGGCTGCGCGGCGGCAGCGCCGTTTTCAGTTTCGGCCATTTGAGATCACTCCAGGTTAAATTAATTGGCACATCGCTTAGCAGGTCAGACAGCGGGTCTCAATGCTTTGTCCAGCCAGACGGCGTGTGCGTTGGACGTCTGGGCGGCTCGACCTCGGTAAATTCACCATCGATCACGTCAGCACCGCGATTTGCGTCTGATGTCGGTGTGCGTGGCCGTTGCGCGAACGGGTCGGCTTGCGGTCCCATCTGAAAGGTTTGCACATTCACCCGCTTGCGCGCCCAGGCCAGAACCATTGCACGGAACGGCGGTGTCAGCAGGGCAAAACCCACCGCGTCGGTAAAAAACCCCGGTGTCAGCAGCAAGGCACCGGCCAGCAGGATCATCGCACCATGCGCCAGAGGCTCTGTCGGATCGTCCAGTCGCGAAAACGATCCGCGCAAGTTGTTCATCGCCATTGCCCCCTGACTGCGCATCAACGACGTGCCGATGATCGCGGTCAGGATCACGATGCCCAGCGTCGGCCAAAGCCCGATCATGCCGCCAACCTGGATGAACAGTGCGATCTCGATCAGGGGAACGGCCAGGAAGGCCAGAAACAACCACATCATCATGCTCCTTTTCCCGGGGCGCTAAGGTGGACTCGCAGCACCCCCTCACCTACATAAGGATGCGAACTGCTTAATTCCAAGTGTGCCCGCAAAGAGGACATCCATGCCGTCGCCCATTCTGCAACTTCTGGTTCTGGCCGGAATCGCCATTTTTCTGATTTTGCGCCTGAAAAGTGTGCTTGGAACCCGGGACGGTTTCGAAAAGCCGCCGGTGCCTCGTCCGCTGGAGCAGCCAGAGACACGCCGCGACTTTGAGGTGATCGAAGGCGGGCCGGATCGCGATATCGTTGACCATGTGCCCTCTGACAGCCCAAGCGCGGACGCGCTGGCCCGGATGAAACGGGTCGAGCCGTCTTTTGGTGTGTCAGAGTTCCTGTCCGGCGCGCGTGGCGCGTACGAGATGATCCTGATGGCCTTCGACAAGGGGGATCTGGCGGCGATCAAGCCGTTCCTAGACGAAGACGTCTATGAAAGTTTTGCCGAGGTGGTCGAAGCCCGCGAAGCGCAGGGCCTTACCATTGAATCCCAGTTTGTCGGCGTGCGGGAACTGGAACTGGTGAACGCCACCTTTGACGAAGCCACAGGCGCGGCAGAAATCACCGTGCGCTATGTCGGCGAAATGACGGCCGTGGTGCGGGACCGTTCGGGCGAGATTGTCGAAGGCAGCCCGACCCAGGTAAAACGCCAGAAAGACATCTGGACCTATGGCCGGCACATGGGCAGCGACGACCCCAACTGGCAGCTTGTCGCAACCGGCGAATGATCGGACGCGTCGCAACAGCAGCGCTGGCAATCCTTTTACTCACCGGGCCGGACGCCATGGCAGAGACACAACCGGCCTACGAAATCCTGTCTTTCGACGCGCTTGACGGGTGGGACGATGACGACC
The DNA here is from genome assembly GCF_035818635.1 of Mesobacterium hydrothermale. Taxonomy (NCBI): domain Bacteria; kingdom Pseudomonadati; phylum Pseudomonadota; class Alphaproteobacteria; order Rhodobacterales; family Roseobacteraceae; genus Mesobacterium; species Mesobacterium hydrothermale. Next base: position 120,075 of record NZ_JAYLLH010000009.1, read on the forward strand.
ATGACGCCGCGCTGAAAGTGTTCCTCAACACCTGCGGCGACATGGATGATCCCGACTGGCGCGCGATCTGCAACGCCGCGCGGGATGCCAAATCCGGCAAGACGTTTTTTGAACTTTTCTTTCGCCCCGTCCGGATCACCGACGGGGCGGACCCGTTGTTTACAGGCTATTTCGAACCGGAACTGGACGGGGCGCGGCGTCCGGACGCCCGGTACCGCTATCCACTTTACCGAATGCCGCCAGAAGCGCGGCGCGGAACCTGGCTGACCCGGCGCGAAATCATGTCAGGGACTGCACTGCAAGGCCGAGGGCTGGAAATTGCCTGGGTCGATGACCCGGTCGAACTGTTCTTTCTTCAGGTCCAGGGCTCTGGCCGGGTCCACCTTCCCGACGGCAGCTACATCCGTGTCGGATATGCCGGGGCGAACGGACACCCTTACCGGTCGATCGGGCAGGAACTGGTCCGGCGCGGAGTGTTCAAGGCGCATCAGGTGTCGGCGCAGGTGATCAAGAACTGGGTCCGCCGCAATCCAGCCGCAGGGCTGGAATTGCTGTATCACAACCCGTCCTATGTCTTCTTTCGTGAAGTGAACCAGGTGCCTTCGGAGCTTGGACCGCTGGGTGCGATGAACCGGTCGATTACCACGAAACGGTCGATTGCCGTCGATCCGGCATTTACGCCACTGGGCGCGCCGGTCTGGATAGAAAAGGCTGGCCGCGACCCGATGCATCGGCTGATGATCGCGCAAGACACCGGTTCGGCCATCAAGGGGGCGCAGCGCGCCGACATTTTCATGGGCACCGGCGATCAGGCCGGGCGTGAAGCGGGCCGGATCAAGGATGGCGGTCGGATGGTCGTTCTGATGCCGATTCAACGCGCTTACGCCCTGTTGCCCGAAAACATCCAATGACCCGGCGGCGCGTCAAACCGGAAGAGCTGGAGCTTTGGCAAACGGTGGCACGATCCATCGAGCGCCGCGCCGGACGGGAACTTGACCTGTCGCCACGCTCGACCCCGCGAAAACCGCAGCCGGAACCGGGCGAAACGCCTGTCGCCCCCCTGCCCCGTTTCACGATTGGGGAAAAACACCCCAGCCGCAACGAAAGCCACCTGCCGCCGATGTCCGTTTCAGACCGGCTGGCGCAGGCACCGGTGCATATGGACAGCAAGGCCTTTGGCCGGATGAAGCGTGGCAAGCTGGTACCGGAGGCGCGGATCGATCTGCACGGGATGACCCTGGATCAGGCACACCCGGAATTGGTGCGGTTCATCATGACCTCTCAGGCTCGGGGTCTTCGGCTGGTTCTGGTCATCACCGGCAAGGGCCAGCGCCACGACCCCTACGATCCGATGCCTCTGCGCCGTGGCGTACTGAAACAGCAAGTGCCGCAATGGCTGAAGATGGCACCGCTAGGAACAATGGTCTTGCAAGTGTCCGAGGCACATCTCAGGCACGGCGGTGGCGGCGCCTACTACGTCTACTTGCGCAAGCGGCGTTAAACGGTCAGCAAATGCCGCGCCCAGCCTACGCCGATCACCATCATCGCGGTCGCAAAGAGGAAATAGACGGCAACGCCCAGATACTGCGTTTCCAGTCCGATCCCCTTGTCGATCAAGACGCCCGTTATCCCCGGCCCAAGCGCCGAACCCAGCACCATGACCGCGGCTGCCATTGCCTTGATCGCGCCCAGGTGCCGCGTGCCATAGAACTCTGCCCAGAACGCGTTGGGCAGCGTGGTGTTTGCACCTGTCGTCACCGCAAGAAACACCATTCCAATTGCAGCAATAGGCAGGGTCGTGGCCTGTGAAAACAGAACAAAGGCGACCACGATCGGAAGTTGGAACCACGGGATCACGCGCGGCGTACCGAACTTGTCCAACATCCAGCCAGAGCCGACCATCGCAGCCACCGCCAACACGGTATACAAAGGGAAAAGCGCCACCAATTCTAGGTGTGACCATCCCTTGAGGGTGGCGAAATGCACCTGGTGAAAGAAGAATGCGGTGTTGAACGCTGCCGGTCCAAGCAACGCCGGCACCATGAACCAGAACAGCCAGTGCCGCAGGGTTTCGCCCCGTGTCCAGTGCCGCGCTTGCATTCCCAGCGAAACCGACGACTCTGCATGGGATTGGGGGGTGCGTTCTTCGCGCAAAAGGATGCGCAACGCGACGATCCCCAAAAGGACGATCCCTGCGGACATAATCCAAAGCCCACGCCACGGAACAAAGATCATCAAGGTCACGAAGATCAGTGGCAAGAGCGCCTCTGCGCCGGCAAACCCAAGTCCAGCCACCGACAATGCCCGCCCCCGTGTGGCGATGAACCAGCGCGACATCGACACCACAGCGATATGGCTGACCATGCCCTGCCCGGTGAACCGCAGGGCAAAGATGACCGCGGGCAGCAACCAGACCGCCGGGTTTGACGCCATGAACAGGCACGCCAACGCCAATGCCAAAAGGACTATGGTGCCCAGGCTGACACTGCGATACCGGTCGGTCAGGCCCCCGGCCCAGACCATGACCGCCGCCGAAACCGACGTGCCCAGCGTATAGATCCCGCCCCATTGACCATGGCTCAGGCCGAACTCTGCACGGATTTCTCCTGCGAAGATCGAGATGAAAAACGTCTGGCCAAAGCTGGATAAGAAGCTGAGCAGCGCACCGGCCGCCAGCCATCGGGCATTTTCGCGCAGAAACGATACCAGGCTCATCCGCAAAGTGGTGTCGCGTGGCCGCCCGGCTGGCAAGCGGAAACGATGTCAGCCCGCGGTATCGGGCAAGAAAATACGTGCCGAGTGCTGGTCCAGGTAGATCCGCAGCCAAGGGGTGAACCGGTCAGGATCATTGGCAATCTGCCGGTGCAACGCGTCCAGGCTGATCCAGTCGACCTCGAGTACCTCGTCCGGATTGGGGACAACGGTTAGCGTGTTGTCCGCATGTGCCGCGAAGATATCCACTAGTTCATGTTCGATCATGCCACCACCGACATCCGCACGATATTCGACTTGGTCGCGGAACTGTAGGTCAAGCCCGGTGATGCCCAACTCTTCCTGCAACCGGCGCCTTGCGCAGTCTGTGGCGGCTTCGTCCCAGTGCGGGTGGGTACAGCAGGTGTTCGCCCACAGTCCCGGCGTATGGTATTTCGACAGCGCGCGGCGCTGGATCAGCACCGCGTCCCCGCGCAGCACAAAGACCGACACCGCTTTGTGCCGAATGCCGTCATGATGCGCGCGCAGTTTGTCCACCGGGGTCAGAACTCCGTCGATCCATGCGGGAATTTGGTCAGACATCTGTGGGCTCCTGGCTTGCGTGTTGCGCGGGTGCTCCATGCGAAGGATCGGCACAAACGTCAAGTTCCCGTGATTTCATGGGACAAATCCCCGCAGTTTGGGCGAAAATGTCCTGAACTATAGCCATTCGTCGCAGGCAAACCGGATGAATCCGTGTTGTTCGCTCCTATCTGGTTCGGCTAAGGTCCCACCCATGAACTCACCTCTCTGGAGTAAACGCATGAAACTGATGATCGCGACGGCATTTGCAGCCGCTTCCCTCTCGACCGTGGCCTTTGCAGAAGGCGACGCAGCGAAAGGCGAGAAAGAATTCAAGAAGTGCAAATCCTGCCACATGATCGTTGCCGATGACGGCACCACGATCGTCAAGGGCGGCAAGACCGGCCCGAACCTTTATGGCGTCGCGGGCCGCGCCGCAGGCACCTACGAAGGCTTCAAGTATGGCGACTCGATCGTTGCTGCTGGTGAAAAAGGCCTGGTTTGGGACGCAGAGCATTTTGCCAACTACGTTCAGGACCCCAAGGCGTTTCTGGCCGATTACCTGGGCGACAGCGGCGCGCGTTCCAAGATGTCGTACAAGCTGAAGAAGGGTGGCGAAGACGTTTATGCCTACCTGGCCAGCCTGAAGCCGGCGGAATAATCCGACCGGCGTCCGGCAGGACGCAAACGGTTTTCAAGGCGCGCCCGGACACCCCGGCGCGCCTTTTTCATGTCGGGCTATTTCGGGTGACGGACATCAACACCAGATCCTCCAGTGCTTTGGCACGTTTCGTTTGATCGTGACGACGCAGGCGATCCTGTTCCTGTTGCAACAGATTGTGCATCGCCTGATCGCGGCCAAAACTGTTGCGCAACTGATCCTGCACCGCCAGTTCCTGCGCCCGCAAGCTTGCCAAGGCGCCCACAAGGCGCACCCGCTGCCGCGACAGGTGATCGCGCCACGCCACGTCCGCGCCCAAGCTTTGCCGGGCGAAGGCAGATGGATCAGGGGAAAACGCCTGCCGACCGAGCGCATCGATTTCAGCGATCTGCTGCTGGTGACCGTCAATTTCCGCCCGCACCGCTGCCAGGCGTTGTTCATCACTTCGGCGTTGCAACGCTGTGATCTGGACCAAGGCACGCAGGTCTTGCATCATCACCAACCGCGCCGCGCGCGCTGGCGCAGTTCCTCGGCAAAGCGGATGGCCAGCGCGACGGGGCCGTAGTGATCCGGCGCGATCTGTTCACCGATCTCGACCGTTGCATAAATCGCACGTGCTGTTGGCGGATCGGAATGGATCGGGACGCCAGCGTCTGTTGCGATTTCACGAATTTTCAGCGCCATTTCATCAACACCCTTGGCCACGCAAACGGGGGCAGAGCCAGGTGTCCGATCCCAGCGCAGCGCCACGGCAAAATGCGTCGGGTTCACGATCACCACCTCGGCGCCGGGCACGTCTGCCATCATCCGGTTAGAGGCGATGGCCTGTGCCTTGGCCCGGCGCTGGGCCTTCATCGTCGGGTCGCCCTCGGCCTCTTTTTGTTCATCACGCAGTTCCTTGTGCGACATGCGGTTCCGGCGCAGAAAATCGGCACGCTGCCACATGTAGTCCAGCACCGCCAACGCCGTGGCAATTCCCGTGATGACGGCCAAAAGTTCCAGCATGACCTGGCCCATCACCATCACGACCTGCCGCGGTTCCAGCAGCAGGCTGCCGGTCAGCCGGTCCAGATTGGCACGCAGAAACACCGCAAGGCACAGCGAATAGAGCAGCAGTTTGGCAAAGCTTTTGACGAACTCGAACAACCCGCGCCGCCCGAATTTGTTCTTGGCGTTCGACAGCGGTGATAACCGCTGTGCTTTGAAGGCGAGTTTCGATGGTGCAAAGGCAAATCCGCGTTGGGCCGCAAGCGACGCCAGCACCAACGTGGCAGGCAGCGCGGCCCAACCGAACAGCCCCGGTACCGTGTCCTGCAGGATAGAACCAATGGATTGGCTGGCCGGATCCTGCACGAACCGATTGGCCAGATCGTCGGCGCGGGACAGGAACACCGTTAGTACACCACCCAAGGATTGCACCCAAAGCGCCCCAAAGGCCAGCAGGCCCAGCCAAAGCCCGGCGTAACTTGCCGCGACAGACACATCGGCAGAACGGATGATTTCACCTTTCTTGCGCGCATCCTGAAGCTTTTTCGGTGTCGGCTCATGAGACTTGTCGCTGTCGTCGCTTTCGCTGCTCATCGCGCCCCCGCAACCGGGTTGGCAAGGAAGGCATCAACCTGTCCGGCCCAGACCGACAACAGCATCGGGGCCACCAGCAACAGCACTGCCAGCGAGCCCCACGTGATTACGGGTGCGCCCACAAAGGCAACCATCAGCTGCGGCATCGCGCGGTTGATTGCCCCCAGCACAAGGTTATAGGCCAACGACAACAGCAGGAACGGCGCGGCCAGTTGAAACGCCAGTGCGAAGGCGCGTCCGACCAGCGCTGTACCCCATTGTCCGACGATCTGCGGATCGGGCATAGAACCCGCCGGGAACAGGTCATAACTGAGCGTCAGAAACAGCACTGTCTTGACGTGAAACCCGGTGATCATCAGCAAAGTCAGTGCAGCCAGCGACAGGATGTGCCCGATGGCGGGCAGGGGTTCTGGAAAGGCGCCGCCGGCGATTTGCGCCAAAGACGTGCTTTGCGCAGCAATGGAGCCGGCGGTCTGCATCGCAAGGATGAACAGACGCAGCATCAGGCCCAGCAGCAGCCCCACAGCCGTTTCGCTGACAATCGGCCAGGCCAGCCCGGCAACACCGGATTGTATTGGCGGCAGCGCCGGGTTCGACGCTCCGACCGCAACGGTCAGTGCCGCTGCCAACATCAGCTTGTAGCGCATCGGGATACTGCGTTCGCCAAATCCCGGCATCACGCTGACCGCCGCACCAACCCGCAGGAACACCAGCACAAAGGACCAGCCCAGCGCGCTTGCTTGTTCCAGGACGAAGTCCAGAAGCGTCATGCCGGGACCATGCCGACAAGCGATGGATTGGCTTCGAACCCGATTTCCTCGAATGACAGGACGGGGGCGGACAGACCCTTGACCTGTACCAACGTCGACAGGAATCGTCGCCTGCGGGCCGTGGTGACGATGGCGGCGGCGATACCGCGATTGGCGGCGGCGTCGATCTGTTCGGCGATGCCCTTGGTCAGTTTTTCAAACTGGTCGGGGGGCAGAGCCACGTCATACCCGCCACGATCACCTTCGATCTGGTGGCTGATGAACACATCTTCCCAATCGGCGGCCAGCTGGATCAGGGGTATCGTTCCATCGACGCGTTTCAACCCGGCAATGATCTGCGGGCCAAGCCGCTGGCGAACCAGTTCGCACAGGGCTTCGGGCTGGGCCGACATGCTGCGCGCCTCGGCCAGTGTTTCAAGGATTACGGGCATGTTGCGGATCGACACCCGTTCTGCCAGCAGCAATCGCAAAACCGCGTGCAGGGATTCCACCGGCACGCGGTCGGGGATCAGTTCATCCAACAGCCGGCGATTGGCAGCGGCGCGGTCGGAATTGGTCAGGGCGACCATTTCATCCAGGATGCGGCGCAGTGCCTTGAGCGTCAGAAGACGTTGGAAATTGCCCTTGGTGATTTCCAGCAGGTGGGTGGCCAGAACCTCTGTCGGGGAGACGATGGTCGCACCCATCATGCCGGCCCTTTCCTGATCGCGGGATTTGATCCAGCGCGCCGGTGCACCGTAGACTGGCTCTTTGACATCGGTGCCAGAGGGCAGGGAGTCTGTCTGGCCTTGCAGCAGCGCCAGAACCATATCAGGGTGCAGCACGCCACGCCCGGCCTCGACCCCCTGAATGCGGATGACATAAGTGCCGGGATCCGATCCGGCATCATCGGTCAGGCGGATTTCCGGCATGATGAAGCCGAAATTCTCTGCCACGTGGTTGCGCATATTGGTGATCCGGGTTTCCAGCCCGGTCGAAGGATCCAGAACCATGCCCACCAGATCAGTGGCGAATTGCACATGGATATCGTCCAGGTCCAACGTGTCGCCCATGGTCTGCCGCGCCGGGGCCACCGCATCGCCGGGCGGTGCGATGTCTTCGCCGGGCACAGGTTTGCGCCGGATAAGTTCCGCCGCGCCGCCCAGTATCAGCGCCCCGGCCATGAACGGAATGAAGGGTAGGCCGGGCACCAGCGCGAATAGCGCCATCAGGACAGCGACGGTCGAAAGTGCCTGCGGATTCTTTCCCAATTGGGCCACAACCGCCATATCCATTGCGCCCTTAGTACCGCCGCGCGACAACAGCAAGGCTGAGGCGAAGGAAATGATCACCGACGGAATCTGGCTGACCAGCCCGTCACCCACCGTCAGGATGGCATAGGTTTCGAACGCCGCACCCACGGGCATGCCGTGGGCAAAAACCCCCATGCCCAGCCCCATCAACAGGTTCAGCAGCGTGATCAGCAGCCCCGCCACCGCATCGCCCCGAACGAATTTCGATGCCCCGTCGAGTGAGCCATAGAATGTGGTTTCCTGTTGTTCGGTCTCTCGCCTGTGCTTGGCCTCTTCATGGGTGATCGCACCGGAACTCAGATCACTGTCGATGGCCAGCTGCTTGCCCGGCATCCCGTCCAACGCGAAGCGCGCGCCAACTTCGGCCATGCGGGTGGCGCCCTTGGTGATGACGGTGAAGTTCACGATCATCAGAACGCCGAACACCACAAGCCCAAGGAACACGGACCCGGCCATGACAAAACTGGCGAATCCTTCGATCACATTGCCGGCGGCGTCGGTGCCGGTGTGCCCCTGACCGATGATCAGCTTGGTGGAGGATACGTTCAGCGACAGCCGCAGCATCAGTGACGCAAGCAGAACCGTCGGGAAGGCCGAGAAATCCAACGGCTTTTCTGCAAAAAGCGAGATGGTGAAGATCAGGATTGCCAAAGCAAATGACGCGGCCAGCCCGACATCCAGCACCCAGGAGGGTACCGGCAGGATCATCATCACGATCACCGCCATCAGCGCCAGCGCCATCAACAGCGATCCGTTCAGGCGCAGGTTGCGCCGCGCCAATCCGACCTCTGGCATGGATCAATCCACTAACGCAGGGCGGGCCGCGTCGATCGGCACCAGAGATCCGGCCCCGGCCGTCGCGCCCCGCCGCAGCAGGGCGAAGTCGTTTCGGCTGATCTGCAGGGTCGGCGGTTTGCCCATATCCTGCAGGCCTTGCCGGATCGTTTGGTATTTCCGGGTATAGCGTTCGGCATTGGCGGGGGTGCGCGAATGATAAGCGCCAACCGCTGCCGTCCAGTCACCGGTTTCTTCATACAAGTCCTGCAAGAACCGGGCGGCATAGCGGGCATTGGCTTCGGGATCGACCATTTCGTCAAGTGACGCGAACTGGTCCCCGTGCCAGCGATAGTTGATCTGGAAACACCCGACGTCGAAATTGCGGCGGCCTTCCTTGAACTTGCCGAAAACGAACTTGCGCAGCGCATCTTCACTGTCGAAATACCGACCTTCGCCCTCCATGTTCACGGCCCAGGGCCAGGGCTGCAATTCACCGTCAATACGTTGCCCTGTTTCCAGCCGTGTTACGGCCAGCATGACCTTGCGGGGGATGTTTGCCTCTGTCGCGGCGCGGATCGCGGCGCTGTCGCAAATAGCGGCCTGGCCGACATCGCGGGCCAATGCAGGCACGGCGGCCAGGATCAGAAGCAGCAACAAAAGGGCAGGGGGCAGCGATCCGGGAACAACCCGGCGAAAGAAGGAAAAGCGCATCGACATTCTGTCCGTGACTGGTGTTGCGTGTCATCCACCGGACTACGGGCGATTGATTTAGAATCCGTAAGGATTGAAGCCGCCCCGCGCCCCGCGCTATGCCGGGGGGCAAAGGGGGACGGACATGCCGCAAAACCATCTGATCGACGCCCTGTCGCAGGGCCTGCGCGAAACGCCGGAGAAGCACTTCGTTGTTAACAAAGGAGCGCAGCGCAGCTATGCCGCGCTGTTCGATGGCGCCGCCCGTATGGCTGGCCGCCTTGTCGCGCTGGGCCTGGCTCCCGGTGATCGTGTCGCGGTGCAGGTGGAAAAATCGGTCGAGGCGTTACAGCTTTACCTGGCCACGGTGATGGCGGGCGGTGTCTTTCTGCCGCTCAACACCGCCTATACCGCGGATGAGGTTGCATATTTCCTGGGGGATGCCACGCCGCGGATTCTGGTCTGCGATCCTGCGCGCAAGGATGCGCTGGCGCCGCATGCTGCCGGTGCCCGGGTGCTGACGATGGATGCGAATGGCGCAACCGATTTCGACTGGGCGGGGCAGGGGCCGTTGACCCCAGTCGCGCGCGGACCGCAGGACCTGGCGGCGATCCTTTATACCTCTGGCACCACGGGCCGGTCCAAGGGGGCGATGTTGAGCCATGCGAACCTGTTGTCGAATTCGGAAACCCTGCGTGACTATTGGCGGTTCACATCTGACGACGTGTTGATCCACGCGCTGCCGATCTTTCACACCCATGGCCTGTTCGTCGCGACCAACGTTGCGCTTCTGGCTGGCGCGGCGATCCATTTCCTGCCGAAATTCGATGCCGACGCGATCGTGCATGCCATGCCAGGGGCCACCGCGCTGATGGGGGTGCCAACGTTCTACACCCGCCTTCTGGCTGACCCGCGCCTGACGCCAGAGCATGCGGCGAACATGCGGCTCTTCATCTCGGGCTCTGCGCCGCTGTTGGCCAGCACGCACCGCGAGTGGGAGGCCAGGACCGGCCACCGGATCCTTGAACGTTATGGCATGACCGAAACCAACATGAACACGTCGAACCCCTATGAAGGCGAACGCCGCGCGGGGACCGTGGGCTTTCCGTTGCCGGCAGTCGAACTGCGTGTCATGGCAAACGGGGCAGAGGTCGGGCCGGACGAGATCGGTGTGATCGAGGTGCGTGGCCCGAACGTGTTCCAGGGCTATTGGCAGATGCCGGAAAAAACCGCGGAAGAGTTGCGCCCGGACGGCTGGTTCATTACCGGCGATCAGGGGATGGTGGATGCCGACGGCTATGTCACCATCGTCGGTCGCGCCAAGGATATGATCATCACCGGCGGTTTCAACGTCTATCCGAAAGAAGTCGAGTCGCTGATCGATGCTCAGCCCGGCGTCAAGGAAAGCGCCGTCATTGGTGTGCCACACCCGGACATGGGTGAAGGTGTGGTGGCAGTAGTTGTTGCCGAAGGGGAACTTGCTGTTGATGCGCTACAGGCCGCGATCGGGGAAAAGCTTGCCCGGTTCAAGCAGCCCCGCATCTGGCATCTTGTTGATGCTTTGCCGCGCAACACCATGGGAAAGGTCCAGAAAAAGGTGCTGCGCTATACGTATTCAGATGCATTCAAGGCGAAATAGGGTCTGAAATTGCCTTATGCGCTGTCCGCGCAGTGCTGTCGGAAGGCGCGTTTGAGCATGTCCAGCTCGGTGCGCAGCAGGTCGATTTCAGCCCGCAAATCGTGGGCCAGCACGTCGCCGGCGACGATCGCAAAACTGCCCAATGTCATGCCGTCCGCATCGCAGACAACGAATGTCTGTACACCGTCGCTGATTGCCGTCGCCGGGATCGGGACGCGCAGCGCCCATGCGCCCGGCGCGGTCTTGGTCAGTTCGACGCCGTCCAAACGTTGCCCCATATGACTGACGCTGACCCGCAGATCGCTGTCCGTGCCAGCGATCTCGCCATCCCAGATACCTTCACGCAGGCGGGTCGGGGTCAGGGTGAAAAGTGTCATGGCGGTTCCCTAAAACTGTGCGCGCAGGCGGCGAGAGACCGTCAGGTCACGCAAGACGACCTGATTCATCGTCGGTCGGTCAAAGATCAGGTCGATCCAGGCGCTTTCCACCGGTGCGTCAGACATGCCGGACCCGGATAGGTCAAATTCGACCACACCACCGACGACTTCTTGTACAAGTTGCTCGGCGTTCGGCCCCTGATGAAGGTTGAGCCGGGCAAAAATGTCCAGCGGGTGCTCGACCTCTGCCAGCAGGTCTATCTGTACGATGTGTTCGCGGGTCAGCCCCTGCCGCGCCGCTGCGGGCAGATCGATGGCCAATGACAGGTAACTTCCGTCGAAGCGCAGAACATCCATTTGCAGGCCAAAAGCGGCCAGATCGGTGCCGCGCGTGTTGCGCCGCTGGCGCAAAGTCAGTTCCGACAAGGGGCAATCGTGAAACAACGCCACCTCTTCCCCGAACCGCGCACCACTGACGACACCGGCCACGCCCGGCAGCGGCATCGGTGCGCGCCACAGCCCCGGGCGCCAGGACCAGTCGGTACCGCGCGGCGTCGGAAACGAGGTCGAGCCGATCCGGGGCTTGGCCAGCCGTTCGTCAGCGGTGTGCAGAAACGCATTCAGCTGGTGGCGCACTTTCCGGGCGATGGTTCGGGTGTCGTGCAGCGCCTCAAGTGACAGCTGATCGGCCTGGATTGCGCGGCGCGTCCAGCGGCGCAGGGCGGCGCGGTCCATGAACTGGTCGATCCTGCTGTTGTCGCGTCCTGCCATGGTGTCCCTGTACTTGCGGCCCAAAGTTTATTGCGAAGACCGGCCGCTGAACAATCGCCCGAAGACGCCAAGGCCAGGTAAAAGCCCCTGTTGCCCGGGCGATTCTGGTGCGGCACCTGAAATTGGTCCGGTGGCGGGGGCCTGTTTTGGGCTGTTTGCGCGGATCATGCCCACCGTATCCGCAAGGAACCGTGCGCCGTCCGGCCCGGCCAGCGCGCTGCCGCTTGGGGCATAGAGCGCCAGTCCGACCAGGTGATCGTTGACGTGCATCGCAGCCCGCCAGTGACGGGTGTCGCCATTGTCGATCACTTCGCTGCCGCCACCGCCCAGATGCGCCAGAACAGCGCCTTCGGCATCCAGCGCCTGCAAAAGCGGAACCTCCAGGCTGGCGGCAAGGGCTTCGGCGCTGGGCAGGTCGGGTTCTTTGCCGGTAGGGCCGATCGATGCGGTGACAACCACGGGCGTGACCACCGGACCGACCGCGCCATTGCTCAGGATGCGGCAGCTGGCAATCACGGCAAAGCCCTGTCGCCCACGGTCATCCAGCGTTTCGGGATCGACGCAATATCCACTTGGGCCTGCGATCACCACATCGCCATTGGCGACACGGGCGGTGGCCAAAGGTTTCGGGGCGCTGTTGAACAGCGCCCCGTTATCGGTATCGGTGGGCAGAAACGCGGCGAAGAATCCGCGTTTGGCAGGCGTTGCGTCACGCGCTTCGGGGGCCGAATTCGGCACCCCTGTTGTACAACCGGTCAAAACCAAGACCGCAATTGTTACCGCTGCCCCCCGGATCATCGGTTCACAGGTCGGCGTAAACGTGTTTTTCGTCCTTGCCGCCCGGATGGGTGACCGCGCCCTTGTAGGTCTCGCCCACCAGCTGCGCGTATTTCCACAGGGCGCCCGAGGCATAGATGGTTTCGAGCGGGCCTTTCCAGGCTTCCTTGCGAGCGGCCAATTCATCATCGGTCAGCGCCACGTCGATCTTGCCTTCGATGGCGTCGATGGTGATCACGTCACCGTTCTGGATCAGCGCGATCGGGCCGCCGTGCGCCGCTTCGGGCCCAACGTGGCCGACGCAGAAACCGCGGGTCGCGCCAGAGAACCGGCCATCTGTGATCAGCGCCACTTTCTTGCCCATGCCCTGACCGGACAGGGCCGCGGTGGTGGCCAGCATTTCGCGCATACCCGGGCCGCCTGCCGGGCCTTCATTGCGGATCACGATGACTTCGCCTTCTTCGTATTCCCGCTTCTTGACCGCTTCGAACGCGTCTTCTTCGCATTCGAACACGCGGGCCGGACCGGTAAAGCGCTGGTGCTGCATTTCCATGCCCGCGACCTTCACAATGGCACCTTGCGGGGCCAGGTTCCCCTTCAGGCCCACCACGCCGCCGGTGGCGGTGATCGGGGTTTCAACCGGGTAGATGACCTTGCCGTCGGCTTCGCCCTGGATCATGTCCAGTTCTTCGCCCATGGTTTTGCCGCTGGCGGTCATGCAGTCTTCGTGGATCAGGCCCGCTTTGCGCAGTTCCTTCATCACAACAGGCACGCCGCCTGCCTCGTACAGGTCCTTGGCCACATATTGGCCGCCCGGCTTCAGATCGACGAAGTAGGGCGTATCGCGGAAGATTTCGCAAACGTCGTCAAGGAAGAAGTCAATCCCGGCTTCGTGCGCGATGGCAGGCAGGTGCAGTCCGGCATTGGTCGACCCGCCGGTGCAGGCCACGACGCGGGCCGCGTTTTCCAACGACTTGCGGGTGACGACATCGCGCGCACGGATGTTCCGCTCTACCAGGTCCATAACGGCCCGGCCCGAGGCTTCGCCATACTGGTCACGCGATTCATAAGGCGCGGGGGCGCCCGACGAATTCAACAACGCAAGGCCAATGGCTTCGGACACGCAGGCCATGGTGTTGGCGGTGAACTGGCCGCCGCAGGCACCGGCCGACGGGCAGGCCACGCGTTCGAGGATTTCCAGCTCTTCATCGGAATAGTCACCGGCCTGGTGACGGCCAACCGCTTCAAACACGTCCTGAACGGTCACGTCCTTGCCATGCAACCGGCCCGGCAGGATCGACCCGCCGTAGATGAAGACCGATGGCACGTTCAAACGCACCATCGCCATCATCATGCCCGGCAGCGACTTGTCACAACCGGCAAGGCCGACAATCGCGTCATAGCAGTGGCCGCGCATCGTCAGTTCCACGGTGTCGGCAATCGCTTCGCGCGACGCAAGGGAACTGCGCATCCCTTCGTGACCCATCGCGATGCCGTCGGTCACGGTGATCGTGGTGAATTCACGCGGGGTGCCGTAGGCCTGCTTCACACCCATCTTGACCGCTTGTGCCTGGCGGTTCAGCGCGATGTTACACGGCGCTGCCTCGTTCCAGCAGGTGGCCACGCCGACCAGCGGCTGATGGATTTCTTCCTCGGTCATGCCCATGGCATAATAGTAGGAACGATGCGGCGCGCGCGCGGGACCTTCGGTAACGTGGCGGCTGGGCAGTTTGGATTTGTCGAACGGTCGCTTGAGCATGACGCGCCTCCCAATGGCAGAAGATTTGTCCCGGAATACAAAAGCGCCCTTGACTGCACAAGGATCAACGGCAGGTCAGAAGTGCCGCAGGGACGGTTTTCCTGTAGCATAGGCAAAGGCCCCCGGTACCGATATCATTGCAATTCGGCCCCGACCGGCTTAAGTCACCGCCAAATTGCAGCCGCTGGAACCGCCGCATGAACTGGATCACCAACTATGTCCGTCCCCGGATCAACTCGATCTTTTCCCGCCGCGAGGTGCCGGAAAACCTGTGGTCGAAGTGCGATGGCTGCGGCACGATGCTGTTTCACCGGGAACTGTCGGACAACCTGAACGTCTGCACAAGCTGCGGCCACCATATGGGGATCACCCCGCGTGAACGGTTCCACGCGCTGTTCGACGGCGGCGTGTTCACCGAGGTGGCGGTGCCGGAACCGGTGGCCGACCCTCTGCAATTCCGCGACCAGAAGAAATATCCCGACCGTATGAAGGCAGCCCAGAAGGGCACTGGCGAAAAAGAAGCAATGCTGGTCGCCGAGGGCGAGATCCTGCGGACGCCTATCGTCGCGGCCGCCCAGGATTTCACCTTTATGGGGGGATCGATGGGGATGTACGTGGGCAACGCGATCATCGCCGCCGCCGAACGTGCTGTTGCCCTGCGTCGTCCGCTCGTGTTGTTTTCCGCCGCTGGTGGCGCGCGGATGCAGGAAGGTATCCTGAGCCTGATGCAGATGCCGCGCACCACCGTTGCCGTGCAGATGCTGAAAGAGGCAAATCTGCCGTACATCGTTGTGCTGACCCATCCGACGACCGGAGGCGTCACCGCATCCTATGCCATGCTGGGGGATGTCCAGATCGCCGAACCCGGCGCGTTGATCTGTTTTGCCGGTCCGCGCGTGATTGAACAGACCATTCGCGAAAAGCTGCCCGAAGGGTTTCAGCGCGCTGAATACCTTCTGGAACACGGGATGCTGGACCGCGTGACAGACCGGCGCGAGCTGAAGGAAGAGCTGGCCACCATTATCCGCATGATGATGAAAATGACGCCGCCGATCAAAGGCGAATTGCCCGCGCCGTCCGGGTCGCCCGAATTGCCAACGCCGCAAGACGCCACGGAATGACCGCGCCGACATCTGACATCATCCTGCAACGGATGATGGCGCTGCACCCAAAGATCATTGATCTGACGCTGGACCGGGTCTGGCGCCTTCTGGCCGCGCTGGGCAATCCGCAACAGATCTTGCCGCCGGTCATCCACATTGCCGGCACCAACGGCAAGGGCAGCACCCAGGCGATGATCCGGGCCGGGCTCGAAGCCGGTGGAAAACGCGTGCATGCCTACACTTCGCCCCACCTTGTGAAGTTCCACGAACGGATCCGCCTTGCCGGAGAGCTGATTTCCGAACCTGCGCTGACCGCGTTCCTGGACGAATGCTATGCCGCCAACGGCGGGGGCAGCATCACCTATTTCGAGATCACAACCTGTGCCGCGCTGCTGGCTTTTGCCCGCACCCCGGCGGATTACACCCTGCTGGAGGTTGGCCTTGGCGGACGTCTGGATGCGACCAATGTGGTTGACACGCCCGCGCTGACGATCATCACGCCGGTGTCCATCGACCATCAACAGTACCTTGGCGAAACGCTGGCGGAAATTGCCGGTGAGAAGGCCGGGATCGTGAAGCGCGGCGTGCCCTGCGTTGTCGGCCCGCAGCAGGATGAGGCGCTGGAGGTGATCGAAGCGCAAGCTGCCCGGCTGGGGGCGCCGCTGATCGTGCATGGTCAGCACTGGCATGTCTGGGAAGAACGCGGACGCATGGTCTATCAGGACGAAACCGGCCTGTTGGACCTGCCCTTGCCGAACCTGCCCGGCGCGCATCAGGTGCAGAACGCCGGTGCGGCGCTGGCTGCATTGCGTCATATCGGGGTCGACGCAGAGGCCTGCGAAGCAGCGGTGACCAACGCCTATTGGCCGGCCCGGATGCAGCGCCTTCGCCATGGTCCGCTGGTCGATGCCGCCCCGAAGGCCGAGATGTGGCTGGACGGCGGCCACAACCCCCACGCAGGTCAGGCAATTGCGGCCTATCTGGCGCGCCAGCCGGAACGACCGACGCATCTGATTTGCGGCATGCTGAACACCAAGGACGTTGGCGGATATCTTGTGCATCTGGCCGACGTGGTCGACAGCCTGACCGCTGTCGACATCGCTGGCGAAATCAACACCCTGCCCGCTGCGGAAACCGCAGCTGCCGCCCGCAGGGTCGGGATTTCGGCCGAAACCGCGCCGTCGCTGGACAAAGCCGTTGCCGGGATCGTGGCCAGATCGCCGGCCGCGCGCATCCTGATTTGTGGTTCGCTCTATCTGGCTGGGCAGGTTTTGCGCGAAAACGGCTGATTCGACGAGAAACCGTGGTTTGCGAATCACCAGATGTTGACTGATTCGATTCGCTTCTCCTATACGTTGACGAAACGCCATCGGAATGTGTTGGGTATGGCGCGTCGGGGGACATCTGTATGTATTGTGTCAAGGCAGCTGTGCAGGCCTTACCGTGTCAGCGCTTCGCGTCGAGCAGCGAACACCCCCCATTTCCGGAATCCGAAAACGCCCCGTACCTTGCAGCAGCCGCAGGTCAAGCGGGAAGTTTCGGTTCGTAAGCAGGCAGAACTGCAAACGAGCAGACCTTGGGGGCCGACGGGCCCCCTCTTTTTTGCGCGGGGCTCAAGGCGCGCCCAGTTGTTCGGCCAGATCTTGAAGGATCGGGCAATCTGGCCGGTTGTCACCCTTGCAGCACGAAACCAACCCGGCCAGCGTGTCGCGCATGGATTGCAGCTGCGCGATCTTTTCGTCGATCCGCACAAGGTTTTCCTGTGCGATCCGTTTTACATCCGCGCTGGCGCGTTTCTTGTCTTCGTACAGCGCCATCAGCGCCCGGCAATCTTCGATCGAAAAGCCCAGCGCCCTGGCCCGGCCCAGAAACGCAAGCTTGTGCAGGTCGCTTTCCTGAAAGCTGCGGTACCCGTTCGACAGCCGTTGCGGTGTGATCAGCCCGATGTCTTCGTAATATCGGATGGTTTTGGCCGGCAGACCCGACCGTTCCGCAACTTGACCGATGTTCATTGTGCCTCTCCTGATTACTCTGCCGGTTGCGCTGTTGCTGCCCGGTGGTGGTGCGTGGCGGGGGCGGTCACCGGGTCGATCCGGCGCAGGCGCAGCGCGTTGCTGACCACGAAAACCGACGACAACGCCATCGCTCCGGCGGCCAGCATCGGCGACAGCATCAGCCCCGTGAGCGGATAGAAAACTCCCGCTGCAACGGGGATCAGCACGATGTTGTAGCCGAATGCCCAGAACAGGTTCTGCCGGATGTTCCGCATTGTCCGGGCCGAGATATGGCGCGCGTTCACCACCGCTTGCGGGTCGCCCGACACCAGCACGATGTCACCGGTTTCAATTGCGACATCGGTGCCTGTGCCCATCGCGATACCGACTTCCGCTGCTGCCAGCGCAGGTGCATCATTGATGCCGTCGCCGACAAAGGCGACCGCGCCATGCGCCTTGCGCAGGTTTTCCAACGCTTTGACCTTGCCATCGGGCAGGACTCCCGCGACCACGTGGTCAATCCCGGCTTGCCGGGCAATGGCGCTTGCGGTCGCTTCGGTGTCTCCGGTGATCAGCGCGACGGCCAGCCCGGCGTCATGCAGCGCGGCGATGGCGTTTCGCGCAGTGGATTTCAGCGGGTCCGAGACGGAAAACACGGCGGCCAACTGACCGTCCACCGCCACAAGGATCGGCGTTTCACCCCTGGTTTCGAACGTGGTCAACGCATCGGTCAGCGGATCCATCGCGATGCCTTCCCGCTCCATCAGGCGCGGCGCGCCGATCAGCAGCGCTTTGCCGTCAACCGTTGCTGACAGCCCGAACCCGGCAATCGCCTGCACATTCTCGGCTGGCAGCAGCGGGTCGGGGCAGGCCGCCTCCATCGCGCGGGCAATTGGGTGTTCTGACCCGGCTTCGGCGCTTGCCGCAAGGTGCAGCACCTTGTCGGCATCAAAGCCGGCAGCAGCGGCCCGTCCAGTCAGCACCGGCTTGCCTTCGGTCAACGTACCGGTCTTGTCAAATGCCACGACGCGCACGTCCTGCAACCGCTGCAACGCATCACCCTTGCGAAACAGTACACCCATCTGCGCCGCACGCCCTGTGCCCACCATGATCGAGGTCGGCGTGGCCAGACCCATGGCGCAGGGGCAGGCGATGATCAGCACTGACACGCCCGCCACAAGCGCAAGCCCAAGCGACGGCTGCGGCCCAAGGTCGAACCAGAAGGCAAAGGTGATCGCCGCCACCAACAGCACCGCGGGCACGAACCAAAGCACCACCTTGTCGGCAAGCGCCTGCACCGGAAGCCGGGCGCCTTGTGCGTCCTCGACCATCGCGACGATACGGGCCAACAACGTGTCGGCACCCACGCTGGTTGCGCGATAGGTCAGTGCACCCTGACCGTTTATCGTGCCGGCCACAACTGACGCGCCTTCGGATTTCTGTACCGGAATCGGTTCGCCGGTGATCATGCTTTCGTCGATCCACGATCCGCCGGACTGCACCGTGCCATCAACGGCCACGCGTTCGCCTGGGCGCAGGTGCAACAGGTCGCCGGGCACCACGTCTTCCACCGGGATTTCCACCACCGTGCCATCCCGTTCGACGCGCGCGGTATCCGGGCGCAGCCCGATCAGCGCACGAATCGCCGCGCCGGTTTGACCCTTGGCCCGCGATTCCAGCCAGCGGCCCAGCAGGATCAACGTCACGATCACCCCCGCCGCTTCGAAATAGACCGCGCGCGCTCCGTCTGGCAGCAACGCAGGCGCAAACAGCGCGACGGTGGAATAGCTCCAGGCCGCAAGCGTGCCCAGCGCAACAAGGCTGTTCATGTCCGGCGCCCCCTTGGCCAGAAGCGGCAGGCCGATGCGATAGAACCGCAGGCCGGGCCATGCCAGAACGGCCGTGATCAGAACAAACTGGAAAAACCAGAAGGTTCCTTGCCCGAGTGTTCCCAACAGCCAGTGATGCAACGGTGGAAACAGATGCCCCCCCATTTCCGCGACGAATACAGGGAATGTCAACGTACCGGCGATGATCAGGTCGCGGCGCAGGGCATCGTGCTCTTTGGCGCTGCGGTCATCGGCCTCTGCTCCTGTGGTGACGGGTTCGGCAGGATAGCCCGTGTTCGACACCGTTCTAGCCAGGGTCGCCGGATCAACGGACCCGTGCAGGTGACGAATCTCGGCGCTCTGGTTGGCCAGGTTGACGGTGGCGGACAAAACCCCCGGCACCTTTTGCAACGCGGTTTCGACCCGCGCCGAACAGGATGCACAGGTCATGCCGGTGATCGACAAACGCGATCTGGTCTCGCGCCCGGGATAGCCCGCCTTGGTCAACGCCGCCTGCAATGCACCCGCAGACACCGCGCCGGTGACGGTCGCGGCCTTGGTCGCGATGTTGACGCTGGCATCCTCGACGCCCTCCACACCCTGCAAAGCGCGCTGGGCCCGCCCGGCGCAGCCTGCGCAGCTCAGGCGTTCGACATCGAATTTCAATACCTGTTCCATGATGACCTCCGGTCTATCCGGTCCAGATAACACTTCCAGTAACTGGAAGGTCAAGGGTCGGAACCTGCCAGCAATCATACCTCCAGATCTTGTGAAGGGATGATCGGGAAGAACTGCCCCGACGACCAGACCCCGAACCACCCGTCCTGATGCGTGCCCAGTTCGACCAGCCGGTAGAAACTTTTTCGGTCGATCAGCGCCTCGAGGTTGCGGCGGATCAGGATATAGGGCGATGGCTCGTCGGTTTCGGGATCGCGGACCACCCGGATCGGATGATCGGGTCCGGCGACCGCCACGTCCTCGACATGGGTATGAAAGGTCAAGACCTGGTCCTGCCCTTCGCCCGTCACGTCGAAATCGGTGGCAACAAAGGGCGCGTCATCGACGGTGATGCCCACCTTTTCAACTGGGGTCACAAGGAAGTAATCGTCCCCATCCTTGCGCAGGATCGACGAGAACAGCTTGACCAGTTCATAGCGTCCGATCGGCGTACCCAGGTAGAACCACGTTCCGTCCCGCGCGATGCGCATATCCAGATCGCCGCAGAACGGCGGGTTCCACAGGTGAACTGGCGGGGGGCCTTTCTTGCCTGCTGCCCTTGCAGAGGCAGCAAGCCCTTCGGCGGAGGGGGTTACACCTTTTTGTGTGCTCATAGGTTTTGCCATTTCTTTCGCGCGCGATACACTCTTAGCAAATACATAAGGCGCAAAGGGAGTGCTGTCATGGCGGATGCCACCGATCTGGTCGCGGAAATCGAGGCGTTGGAGGCCAAGCTGGCCGAAGCGAAGGCCGCGATCACGAAACGGTTCATCGGGCAGGAACGGGTGGTCGACCTGACCTTGTCGGCGCTTCTTTGCGGCGGTCATGGCCTGCTGATCGGTCTGCCGGGCCTGGGCAAGACTCGGCTGGTCGAAACCCTGTCCACCGTGATGGGCCTTGATGGCAATCGCGTCCAGTTCACGCCAGACCTGATGCCCGCAGATATCCTTGGCTCCGAGGTTCTGGAAACCGGTGCCGATGGCAGCCGCGCGTTCAAGTTCATTCCTGGCCCGATCTTCTGCCAGCTTCTGATGGCCGACGAAATCAACCGCGCCAGCCCGCGCACGCAATCGGCGCTGTTGCAGGCGATGCAGGAAAAGGTCGTGACCGTTGCCGGGGAAACCCGCGCCCTGACTGCGCCGTTTCACGTTCTGGCCACGCAAAACCCGATCGAGCAAGAAGGCACCTATCCCCTTCCAGAAGCGCAGCTTGACCGTTTCCTTGTCCAGATCGACGTCAGCTATCCGGATCGCCAGACCGAACGCGATATCCTGCTGGCCACCACCGGTGTGGCCGAGGAAGAGGCGCACCAGGTCTTTACCCCCGAAGCGCTGATTGCTGCGCAGCAGTTGCTGCGCCGGATGCCGGTGGGGGATTCGGTGGTTGAAATGATCCTCGATCTCGTCCGCGCCTTCCGTCCCGGCGATCCGTCGTCATCCGAACGGGTGCGTGAAACTGTGGCCTGGGGCCCCGGCCCCCGCGCCGCGCAGGCCTTGATGCTGACCGTACGGGCGCGGGCGTTGTTGCAGGGCCGCCTGGCCCCTGCACCCGAGGATGTGCTGGACATGGCCAAGCCTGTACTGGTCCACCGGATGGCCTTGTCCTTCTCGGCTCGTGCGCGTGGTGAAGACCTTGGTGCAATCATCGACAGCGTTACCGAAACCCTGCTGCATTCCGAGGCTGCCGCTTGACCACCGTCGCCCACCTGCGCCAGCGGTCCGAGGAAGAGGCCAGCCGCCTTCCGGCGCTTTTGGCGCGGGCCGAACACCTTGCGGGTACGGTCCTGCTGGGTGAACACGGCCGCCGCCGGTCCGGGATGGGGGACGATTTCTGGCAGTACCGGCCGCTGCGGGCGGGCGACAGCTATCGCATGATCGACTGGCGCAGGTCCGCGCGCGGCGATGCGCAATTCGTGCGCGAACGCGAATGGCAGATCGCGCAAAGCGTCATGCTCTGGCTGGATCAGGGCGCGTCAATGCGCTTTGCGTCTGACAAGAAGGGCGTGACCAAGGCCGACCGCGCGCGGCTTCTGACTCTGGCCACAGCGATCTTGCTGTTGCGGGCCGGTGAACGGGTTGGCCTGACCGGCGCCAGCCTGCCGCCCCGCAGTGGAAACGTGCAGGTGATGCGCCTGGCCGAAGCGTTTTCCAGCGACCAGCCCGAAGATTACAGCGAACCCGAATCGCGGGGCATGCTGCCGCACTCGCGCGCGATGTTCGTGTCGGATTTCATGGGCGACCTGACGCCGGTCGAAGCGGCTTTGACCAAGGCTGCCGATCGCGGTGTGCGCGGTGTGCTGTTGCAGGTGCTTGATCCGGCCGAGGAAAATTTTCCCTTCGAAGGCCGCACGATTTTCGAAAGCGTGGGCAAGACCATGGCGCATGAAACGCTCAAGGCGGGCGAGTTGCGCGAAAAATACCTGGCGCGTCTGGCTGAACGCAAGGATCGGCTGTCGCAGCTTTGCCGCCTGACCGGCTGGCAATACACCTGTCACCACACCGGCGACAGCGCGCAATCCGCGCTTTTGTGGATTTACCGCGCCATGGACGGAGGCCACGGATGACCCTGTTCGGCGCACTTGGATTCACCACCCCCTGGCTGCTGCTGTCGCTTCTGGCGTTGCCGATCCTCTGGATCATTCTGCGCGCCGTGCCGCCTGCGCCGATCCGCCGGATCTTTCCCGGTGTGGTCCTGCTGCTGGGGCTGAAGGACGAAGATCAGGTCAGCGACCGCACGCCGTGGTGGCTGTTGCTGTTGCGGATGCTGGCGGTGGCGGCCGTCATCATTGGCCTGTCGGGCCCGATCCTGAACCCGAAAGCGGATGGCGAACCAGCCGGCTCCGGCCCGCTGCTGATCCTCATGGATGGCAGTTGGGCCAGCGCAACCGACTGGCAAACACGGATCGGCGCGGTCGAGGGGCTGTTGTCCGAGGCCGCGCAATCCGCGCGACCCGTGGCCATTGCCCGGCTCACCGACCCGCAGGAACCGCTGTTCCAATCGGCCGAGACCTGGGCCACCCGCTTGCCCGGTTTGCAACCTGACCCGTGGACGCCCACGGGCGATATGGCGGCGCGGTTCGCCGACAGCCTGCCCGACATGGATTTCGACACCTACTGGTTCTCTGACGGGATCGACCGTGAAACGCGATCCACCTTGTTGGCCACGCTGGAAGATCGCGGCGCGGTGACGGTGTTCGAAAGCCCACGCAATGTGTTTGCCCTGACCCCCGCACGGTTTGTCGACGGAAACGTACAACTGACCCTGCGCCGCCTGCGACCCGGTCCGGAAACCGAGGTTTCGGTTGCTGGCCACGGCACTGATCCGGCAGGCAATCCCGCGATACTGGTGCGTACCCCGGTGATCTTTGAAAACAGCGCGACAGAGGCCGAACTGGAATTGTCGCTGCCTGCCGAACTTCGTGCCCGCATCACGCGATTTGAAATCGACGGCCAGCGCAGCGCCGGGGCCGTGACCCTGCCCGACGACAGCCTGCGCCGGCGCGAGGTTGCGCTGATCGCCAGTCGCGACGATCGCGAAGGGCTGGAGCTGTTGTCGCCGCTGCATTACCTGGCCAAAGCTTTGCAGCCGACGACCGACTTGTTGTCCGGCGGTTTGGCCGACGTGCTTCCCGCCAATCCCGATGTAATCGTTCTGGCCGATGTGGCCACGCTCTCGGGCGGTGAAACCGCAGACCTGCTGGATTGGGTGGATCAGGGTGGGATGCTGTTGCGGTTTGCCGGGCCACGACTGGCGTCCAGCGATGTCAGCCGCGAAACCGAAGACGCCCTGATGCCCGTACGGTTGCGGGCCGGCGGCCGTACGGTTGGCGGCGCGATGAGCTGGGGTGAGCCGAAGTCGCTGGCCACCTTCCCTGCGGAAAGCCCGTTCTTCGGATTGCCGGTGCCCGACGACGTGCGCGTCAGCGCGCAGGTCATGGCGCAGCCGGATCCGACGCTGGCCGAACGGGTGATCGCGCAGCTGACCGATGGCACCCCGCTGGTCACACGCAAGCGGATCGGGCAGGGGCAGGTGGTCCTGTTTCACGTAACCGCCAATGCCGAATGGTCTACGCTGCCGCTGTCGGGCCTGTTCGTCCAGATGCTGGAACGGCTGGCCGTATCGACTGCCCCGACCCATTTCACCGAAGCCGATCTTGCCGAAACCGTCTGGCAGCCGCGGATGGTTCTGGACGGGTTTGGCCGCGTGCGCGATGCCGACCGCCTGCCGGGGGTCGATGGTTTGGCGCTGCTGTCCGATCCGTTGGGGCCGGACCTGCGCCCGGGCCTGTATGACAGCGAGGATCGCAGCATGGCGCGCAACGTGGTGACGCCTGAAACTCTGTTGGCGCCGACAAACTGGCCTGCGCGGATCCCGGTCGAAGGCTTGCAGCGCCCGCAGGAGCGCCCACTTGCCGGATATTTTCTGACAACAGCGATCCTGTTGCTGTTGGTCGATATTCTTGCCTCGCTTGCGCTGTCGGGCCGTTTGCGCGGGGCGCGGGCGACGGCGGCAAGCGTGCTGGTTGCGCTGACTCTGGTCACCCCACAGCACGCGCGGGCCGAAATCGACCCCGTCGCGGCGACAGAGGAATTGCGTTTGGCTCATGTCCTGACCGGTGATGCCGCACTGGATGACCGCGCCCACGCCGGGATGCGGGGCCTGTCAGAGGCGTTGTTCTTCCGCACCTCGGTTGAACCCGAAGAGCCGGTGGGCGTGAATCTGGAAACCGACGAACTGGCGTTTTACCCGATGCTGTATTGGCCGGTCACCGCCAGCCAGCCGCAACCCTCGGCCGAAGCCTATGCTCGACTGAACACCTATCTGCGGTCGGGCGGGATGATCCTGTTCGATACGCGTGACTCTGACATTGCGCGCTTTGGCGGCGCCAGCCCCAATGGTCGGAAGCTGCAACAACTGGCCGCGCCGCTGGATATTCCGCCGCTGGAACCGGTGCCGGGCGATCACGTCCTGACTCGCACCTTTTACCTGCTGCAGGATTTTCCGGGCCGCTATGCCAGCCGCGATGTCTGGGTCGAAGCTGCGCCGCCGGATGCCGAACTGGTCGAAGGGATGCCGTTTCGCAACCTGAACGACAACGTGACCCCGGTGGTGATTGGCGGAAACGACTGGGCCACTGCCTGGGCGCTCGACGACGGTGGCAACCCGATCTATCCGATGGGGCGCGGCTTTACCGGTGAACGCCAGCGCGAAATCGCGTTTCGGTTCGGTGTGAACCTTGTGATGTACGTGCTGACCGGCAACTACAAATCCGACCAGGTGCATGTGCCTGCGTTGCTGGACAGGTTGGGCCAATGACAAGCTCTATCGTTTTCGACCCGCTTCTGCCCTGGCCCTTGCTTGCTGTCCTGGCCGTGATCGCCGCGTTGGGCGTTTTGCTGGCGCTGTGGCGCGGGCTGCCCGGATGGCTGCTGCGCGCGCTGGCGGCTGTGGTGCTGGTGGGTGCGCTGGCGCAACCGTCGTTCCAGACCGAGGACCGCGCGCCGCTGTCGGATATCGTGCTGATGCTGGTGGACCAGTCCGCCAGCCAGACGCTGGCCGACCGAGCCACCGATACCGAAGATGCTGCTCAGGCGCTGGCCGCGCGGATCGTTGCGCGCCCCAACACCGAACTGCGCCGCGTCGACATCGGGGATGGAGAGGACAACACCGGCACATTGGCGATGGCGGCGCTGAATGCTGCGCTGGCGGAAGAGCCGCGCGCGCGGGTGGCAGGTATCTTCATGGTGTCGGACGGGCGTGTACACGATATGTTGCAGGCGCCCGACCTGCCGGCGCCGCTGCACCTGCTGCACACCGGGCGGCAGGGTGACTGGGACCGCCGGCTGATCGTCAAAAGCGCCCCGGCCTTTGCCATTCTGGGTGAACCGGTGACCCTGATCCTTCGGGTCGAGGATGACGGTGCCGCACCCGGCGACACTCTGAGCGAGATGCGGATCTCGATCGACGGGGACACGCCGCAATCGTTTGATGTGCCGATCGGGGAAGATATAGAGATTCCGGTCACGCTGCCGCATGGCGGGCTGAATGTCATTCAATTCACCCTGCCCGAAGCCGCGGGCGAACTGACAGACCGCAACAACACCGCGCTAGTCCAGATCAACGGCGTGCGCGACCGGTTGCGCGTTCTTCTGGTCAGCGGTGAACCGCACGCCGGCGGTCGGACCTGGCGCAACCTGCTGAAATCGGATTCGTCGGTCGATCTGGTGCATTTCACCATCCTTCGTCCGCCCGAAAAGCAAGACGGCGTGCCGGTGACCGAACTGTCGCTGATCGCCTTTCCGACGCGCGAACTGTTCCTTGAAAAGATCGAGGATTTTGACCTGATCATCTTTGACCGCTACAAGCGGCGCGGCATCCTTCCGGCGATCTATCTGGACAACGTGCGCAACTATGTCGAACAAGGTGGCGCTGTGCTGATTGCGGCGGGGCCGGATTTCGCCAGCGCCGACAGCATCTATCGGTCGCCCTTGTCCGCGATCCTGCCCGCCGAACCCACTGCCCGCGTGATCGAAGAGGCGTTCCGCCCCAAGGTGACCGATCTAGGCCATCGCCATCCGGTCACGGCAGACCTGCTGGGGCAGGAAACCTGGGGACGCTGGATGCGCCAGATAGAGGTTGACCCGCTGGAAGGCGAAGTTGTCATGACCGGGGTCGATGACAAGCCGCTGCTGATCCTTGATCGCGTTGGCGAAGGGCGTGTTGCGATGATGGCATCGGACCACGCCTGGCTGTGGTCGCGCGGGTTCGAAGGCGGGGGGCCGCAGCTGGAACTGTTGCGCCGTTTGGCGCATTGGATGATGAAGGAACCCGAGCTGGAGGAAGAGGCGCTTTGGGCCGAACCCACCGGGCAGACCATGCGCATCATCCGCCGCACGCTGGGCGATTCCGTCGGGCAGGTGACCGTCACCCGTCCGGACGGGACCGAAGACCAGGTGCAACTGGAAGAGGTTGCCCCGGGCCGGTTCGAAGCGGTCTACGAAGGCCCGGAAATCGGGCTGTATCGCTTGGCCGAAGGCGATCAAAGCGCGGTTGTCGGACTTGGCCCCGCATCCCCTAAGGAATTTGAGGAAACCATCGCCACGGGTGACGCGCTGCAACCGTTGATCGACAGCAAGCGGGGCGGTGTCGTTGCGCTTCAGGACGGTCTGCCAAGCATCCGCGAGGTGCGCGATGGCCGGCCTGCGGCGGGTCGAGGCTGGCTGGGGATCACGCCGCGCGATGCGTTCGAAACGCTGGATGTGACCAAGACTCCGCTGTTGCCGGCGTGGTTGGTGCTGCTTCTGGCATCGGCGATGATCGTGGGCGCCTGGTTGCGCGAAGGGCGGAGCTAGCGATCCGTCGTTTCCAACAGCACCTGGCGGCTGTTTGACGCGAATTCACGGCGCAGGATGACCAGAACGGTGAACACGGTTGCGGCCATCAACGGCACGGCCCCCAGTAACCACGCCGACGCCGCGATCCCGAAATAGACCGACCGCAGCCCACGGTTATATCCCCGCGCGGCAAAGACATTGATTTCCCCGGCCTTGGCGGCACGGGCATAGGCCAGATCGCTGACTTCATTCGGCACGGCGGCCATCAGGACAGAGCAATAGCCGAACAGCCTGTGCGACCAGACGAATTTCAGAAAGGCGTTGGTGGCAAAGATCAGCAGCAGGACCAGTTTCAGTTCCAGCAGGATCGCAGGATCGGAATCATGGGTCAGGTCTTCGGTCACGCCGCGCAGCAGGTCGGCGTTCCCGATCAAGGCGAACCCGCCGCCAATCGCGATCATGCTGGCCGAGGCAAAGAACGCCGTCCCCTGCCGCAGGCTGGCAACGATCTGCGCATCGAATATGCGGGGATCGCGTTGCACGAACGCTGTCATCCAGGTCCGGCGATAATCGGCCATCAACATGGACACCGACGGGCGCGATTTGGGCGGGTGTTCGATGATGCGCGACGACCCCAGCCAGACAATCGCCAAAACGGTCAGCGCAACGATGTCGGGGGTCGAGAAAAAGCTGAACCGCTCAACCCAGGTCATCGTTCAGAACGGCTTTACGACGACAAGCCAGAGAATGAAGATCGCACCGAAGACGCTGATCTCGTTGAAGATGCGCAGGTAAAGGTCGGATTCGCGAAACATGCCTTGTTTCGCGCGTGCGACAAGGACGCCGGTCCAGACGTAATGCGCGGCCAGCAGCGTGACGGCTGCGATTTTCACAAGCACCCAGACCGGGAAACCCCAATCCCACGCCAACCAGAGACCGGTGATGACCGCGATCACGGCAAGACCCGCGGAAAACCGGTAAAGACGATAGGTCAGGTCACCCAGCGGCCCGAATTCACCCTTAAGGGCATAATCACGCTTCCAGTAAATGATCGCGCGGGGAACTGCGAAGATAGAGGTCATCCACCCCATCACGCAGAGAATATGTATGATCTTGACCCAATCCATGGCGGCAACTGATCCTTTTGCGCGAAAACATGCAAGACTGAGCAGACGTCGCACGCGAAAAACTCTGGTCAAACAGCGAATTTTGGTTATATAATTTTACCAATTCAGGAGGAATACCCATGCAGATGCCGGAGCCCGACCCTTCAATCCTGTCCCGCAAGGCCCAGATCGTGGCGCGCCTGCGCACCGTTCTGCCCGCCGACGCGGTGATCGAGGACGAGATGGAAACGCGCGCCTATGAATGCGACGCGCTGACTGCGTATCGCTGCCCGCCACTGGCCGCGGTGTTGCCTGCGAGTACACAGGAAGTCTCCGACGTGCTGCGCATCTGCCACGAGGAAGGCGTGCCCGTGGTGCCGCGCGGATCCGGCACATCGCTGGCCGGCGGTGCGCTTCCGACAGCGGATTCGGTCATCCTTGGCGTGGCGCGAATGAACGACGTGATCGAGACCGATTACGAAAACCGGTTCATCCGGGTTCAGACCGGGCGCACCAACCTGTCGGTCACCGGTGCGGTCGAGGAAGAAGATTTCTTTTACGCGCCTGACCCGTCGTCACAGCTGGCCTGCGCGATTGCCGGCAATATCGCGATGAATTCCGGCGGGGCGCATTGCCTGAAATACGGTGTGACGACCAACAACCTGATGGGTGTCACCCTTGTGCAGATGGACGGCACCATCGTCGAACTGGGCGGCGCGCATCTGGATTCGGGCGGCTATGACCTGCTGGGCGTGATCTGCGGATCCGAAGGCCAGTTGGGCGTGGTCACCGAGGCCACGCTGCGCATCCTGCGCAAGCCCGAAGGCGCGCGGCCTGTGCTGATGGGGTTTGATGAAAACGAAGTGGCAGGCGCCTGCGTGTCCGACATCATCAAGGCGGGAATCCTGCCAGTGGCCATCGAGTTCATGGACCGACCCTGCATCGAAGCAACCGAGGCGTTTGCCAAGGCCGGCTACCCGATGTGCGAGGCGTTGCTGATTGTCGAAGTCGAGGGCAGCGTGACCGAGATCGCAGCGCAGCTGGAACGTATTCTGGAGATTGCCCGCCGCCACAACCCGGTGGAACTGCGCGAGGCAAAGGATGCCGATGAGGCCGGGCGCATCTGGCTCGGCCGGAAATCCGCCTTTGGCGCGATGGGGCAGATCAACGATTACATGTGCCTGGACGGCACGATCCCGGTGAACGAATTGCCCTATGTTCTGCGCCGGATCGGCGAGATGTCGAAGCAATACGGGCTGGGCGTGGCCAATGTGTTCCACGCGGGGGATGGCAATATGCATCCGCTGATCCTGTTTGATGCCAACAAGCCGGGCGATCTGGAACTGTGCGAGGCGTTCGGCGCCGATATCCTGCGGCTGTGCGTCGAAGTGGGGGGATGCCTGACCGGCGAACACGGCGTCGGGATCGAGAAGCGCGACCTGATGACGGATCAATACGCGGCCGAGGACCTGGAAATCCAGATGGCGGTGAAGGATGTGTTCGACCCCAGCTGGCTGTTGAACCCGGCCAAGGTGTTCCCGCTTGGATCGTCGGAATCGAGGCGCAACGTCCGGATGGCGGCGGAATAGGGGGGCGCTGCCCCCCATCGCGGCGAACCGCGATTCCCCCCGGAGTATTTATTGGAAAGATGAAAGCATGAGACCTGAGTCGGAGGCCGATCTGGCCGAGTTGATCAAGGCCGCCAACGGGCCCTTGCGGGTCCGGGGCGGTGGGACACGACCGATCGGTGCGGAGCTTGACGGCAGCGTTCTGGAAACCGGGGGGCTTTCGGGGGTTACGCTGTACGAACCGGGCGCGCTGACCGTCGTGGTGCAGGCCGGCACGCCGGTGGCGGAACTGGAACAGGTTCTGGCCGCGGAAGGGCAGCGCCTGCCGTTCGAGCCGATGGATCACCGCGCGCTTCTGGGGACAAGCGGGACACCGACCGTCGGAGGCATGGTGGCGGGCAACGTATCCGGCCCGCGACGGATCCAGACTGGGGCCTGCCGGGACGTGATGCTGGGCGTACGGTTCGTGGACGGAAACGGTACGATTCTGAAAAACGGCGGCCGGGTGATGAAGAACGTCACCGGTTATGACCTGGTCAAGCTGATGGCCGGCAGCTGGGGCACGCTGGGCGTGCTGACCGAGGTGGCGTTCAAGGTTCTGGCCGAACCCGAGACCGAGGCGACGCTGGTCTTCCGTGGCAAGGAACCGGCGGCGGGCGTCGCGGCGCTGTGCGCGGCGCTGGGCACGCCGTTCGACATCACCGGCGCGTCGCATCTTGAGGCCGGGCTGGACGGCGACAGTGCGCGTACGCAGGTGCGGATCGAGGGGATGGAGGCATCTGTCAGCTATCGCGTGAAGGCGCTGCAGGGCGGGGTGCTGGCCGGGTTCGACGCGGTCACCGGTGAAGACAGCGCCAGGCTATGGCAAGAGGTGCGAGATGTTACGCCCTTTGCAGGGCACGAGGGCGCGGTCTGGAAAGTTTCGGTCAAGCCGGGCGACGCGCCTGCGCTGACCGCCGCGTTGCGCGCTCAGGGGCTGGGATTCAAGGCGATGTATGACTGGGGTGGCGGGCTGATCTGGCTGTTGATACCCGAGGCAGGCGACGCCGGGGCCGCGCGCATCCGGCAAGAGGTGGCGCGCCTTGGCGGCCATGCGACCCTAATCCGGGGGTCTGCGGACCTGCGTGCCCGCGTGCCCGTGTTCCAACCGCAACCGGCGCCGATCGCGGCGATCGAGGCGGGGCTGCGCCAGAGGTTTGATCCAAAGGGGGTTCTGAACCCGGGGCTGATGGCCGGATGACGGCAGAGCTGCTCATAGGGTATGCATCGACCTTTGTCGGCGGGCCCGCGCTTTATTCCGTCTTGATGCGGCTGAAAGGGGGGCTTTGGGCGGTGCTGATCCTTGCGGGTTTGGTGATCGCGACGGCGGGGATCGCGCTTTCCCAAATGCGCCACAGCCTGACGGGTTCAGCGACGCCGGGCCCGTTGGTGGCGCTGTTCTTCATCTGGTTGTCCTGGGTTCTGGCGGTGTCAATGGTGGCACTGTCATTCCGATCCCGGTTCACCACACATCGCGGAAAGCGCCGACTGTTTCTGGCCGGGCTTCTTGCAACGACACTTCCGTGGTTCGGTTTGGCCACGGCCCGAATGATGGCGACCTGACATGCAGACGAATTTTACCGAACAGCAACTGAAAGAGCCGGGGATCCAGCGTGCGAACGAGATCTTGCGCACCTGCGTGCATTGCGGGTTCTGTACCGCGACATGCCCCACCTACCAGGTGCTGGGGGATGAACTGGACAGCCCGCGCGGGCGCATCTACCTGATCAAGGACATGCTGGAAAACCAGCGCACGCCTGATGAAAAGACGGTCAAGCACATCGACCGCTGCCTGAGCTGCTTGGCCTGCATGACGACCTGTCCGTCGGGGGTGCACTACATGCACCTGATCGACCATGCGCGGGAATACGTGGAAAACAATTACAAGCGCCCCTTGTCAGACCGGCTGTTGCGCTGGGTGCTGGCGCAGATCATCCCCTATCCGACGCGGTTCCGACTGGCGTTGCTGGGGGCCAAGATCGGCCGGCCGTTTGCCTTTCTGATGCCGGATGCGCGTCTGCGTGCGATGCTGGAAATGGCGCCCAAGACCATTCCGCCGGTCAGCCGCAACGACGATCCGCAAAGTTTTGCCCCGGTTGAGCCGAAGAAGAAGCGCGTGGCATTGATGACCGGTTGCGCGCAAAAGGCGCTGAACACGGATATCAACGACGCCACCATCCGTCTGCTGACCCGGCTGGGCTGCGAGGTGGTGGTGGCCAAGGGGGCAGGCTGCTGCGGGGCGCTGACCCATCACATGGGCAAGTCGGACCAGGCGCATGCCAGCGCCGCCGCCAATATCCGCGCTTGGGTGGCCGAGATGGACGGTGACGGTCTGGATGCGATCGTCATCAATACCAGCGGCTGCGGCACGACGGTCAAGGACTATGGCCACATGTTCCGCAACGATCCGCTGGCGGCGGACGCGGCGCGGGTGTCGGGGCTGGCGATGGATATTTCGGAACTGCTGGTCAAGCTGGACGTGCCCAAGGGCGAAGACAAGGGTATCACCGTGGCGTATCATGCGGCCTGTTCGTTGCAGCATGGGCAAAAGATCAAGACACATCCGAAGGATCTGTTGAAAAAGGCCGGGTTCAAGGTGGTCGAACCTGCCGACAGCCACCTGTGCTGCGGTTCCGCCGGGACCTACAACCTGTTGCAGCCCGAGATTTCCAAGCAGTTGAAGGCACGCAAGATCAAGACGCTGGAGGCAAAGACCCCCGATATCATCGCCGCTGGGAACATCGGGTGCATGATGCAGATCGGGTCCGGTACCGGCGTGCCGGTGGTGCATACGGTCGAACTGCTGGATTGGGCGACGGGGGGACCGAAGCCCCGGGCGTTGACTGACGGTTAAGGATTTGGGCGCGCGACGACCCTTGTTGCGCCTAAATTTTGCCCAAACACAAAGCTAAGCCGGTCCCCGGACGTCAAATTCGGGGAGCAGGTAATGAAAGCAGCATGGATCGTGGCGCTGATGGCCCTTTGGTCGTCGATGGTCTCTGCACAGGGGTTTGGGCTGTTCTCGATGGAATCGATCGAGGAAGGCCGGTCATGGGAGGCTGTCGGCCGTCTGGAAATCGCGGGCGAGGCGTTTTGCACCGGTGCGCTGATTGCCCCCAAGCTGGTGCTGACCGCCGCGCATTGCCTGTATGATCCCAAAACCAAGGAGCGGGTGCCGATCAAGGATATCCAGTTCCTGGCCGGCTGGCGCAACGGGCGGGCTGCGGCTTATCGCTATGTCCGCAACGCGGTGCACTTGCCCGCCTATGAATACTCCGCCAAGCCGGGGCCGGATCGTGTGCGCAACGACATTGCGTTGCTCGAACTGCAACACCCGATCCGCAACACCACCATCGTTCCGTTTGAAACCGACACCCAGCCGGACAACGGCGCGGATATTGGCGTGGTGTCCTATACGCACGACCGGTCAGAGGCGCCGTCATTGCAAGAAACCTGCAATATCCTCGCGCGCGAACAGGGCGTTCTGGTGATGTCCTGCGAGGTCGACTTTGGCAGTTCCGGGTCGCCGGTGTTCAGCTTTGCCAGTGGCGCGCCGCGGATCGTGTCCATTGTGTCGGGTAAGGCCAAGGTCGAGGGTCAGCAGGTGTCCCTGGGCACCCAGTTGCTGGACCCGCTGACCCAATTGCGCGCAATGATCGCCGAAGCGAGCCCGTTCCGGAACATCGCGGATACATCGAGTCAGTCGGCCCGGGACGGGACCGGCGCGAAGTTTATCAAGCCATGATCACGCGGCTGATCGTATTTCTTGCGCTGGCGCTGCCGATTGCAGCGCCATCCGCCGTTCTGGCCAACGACCCGCTGAACGCGCTGGACTGGCGCGGAGACATTCTTGGCTGGGAAGCGGTGGGTCGGCTGGATCTACCGGGCGGGCATTGCACAGGCGTGTTGATTTCCAGTGACCTGGTGCTGACAGCGGCGCATTGCTTGTTCGACAAGAACGCCCGGCAGATCGCGCCGGAACAGATCGTGTTCCGCGCGGGCTATGCAAAGGGAAAGTCCATCGTTGATCGCCGCGGAGAAAAAATTGTCGTCGCCCGTGGCTATACCCCGTCACGGACAGGGCAGATCATGGTGAAGGACGTGGTTACTGACGTGGCTCTGGTCCGGCTGTCGAGTCCGATTTCGTCGTCCGAGGCCGACCCGTTCCGGATTCACGAAGACCCCCAGCAGGGCGAAGTGGTCAGCGTGTTGTCCTATGGCCTTGGCCGGATGGAGGTCCTGTCGCAGCAACGGTCCTGCAAGGTTACAGCGCGCTATCAAGAAGGCATCATGTCGTTTGACTGCGACGTGACCTATGGGTCTTCTGGGGCGCCGGTCTTTGTCCGGTACGGTTCGCGCTTCCGTATCTTGTCGCTGGTGTCCGCCGGTTCGGATTTCGGCACCGACAACGTGGTGTCGTTCGGCATGGTTCTGCCCGATGTGGTGGCCCAGCTGAAACAGGACCTGCGCTATGGCGGCGGGCAGGCACCGACGGTCAGCGCCGGGGCCAAACGGATCACCGCGGGCCAGCGCAACGGCAGTTCAGGCGCACGGTTCGTGCGCCCCTGACGGCCCCTTGAAATCCCCTGAAAACATCCCCAGCTAACCGGTATCCGGGCGCCATCATGGGCTTGGATAACTCTCTTGCGCCTGTCCCGAAGGGAAGGCGCCTTTCATATCGGTATCGCTCATAGGAGGATGACCCATGCAACGCTTTGACTTTGCCCCGCTGTATCGTGCCACAGTTGGTTTCGATCAGATCGCCGACATGATGGACCGCGTGCTGTCCGCAGATCACGGCAACCAATCCTATCCGCCCTACAACATCGAAAAGACCGATGACGACAGCTATCGTATCTCGATTGCGGTCGCCGGATTCTCGGGCTCTGACCTTGCTGTCGAGGTCAAGGAAAACGCGCTGGTCGTGTCTGCACGAAAGGCCGACGAAGACGAAAGCCGGACGTTCCTGCATCGTGGGATTGCCACACGTGCATTTGAGCGCCGGTTCCACCTTGCCGACCATGTCCGTGTCGAAGGCGCAAGCCATGTCGACGGGATGCTGCATATCGACCTGAAGCGAGAAATCCCCGAAGCGCTGAAGCCCCGCCGGATCGAGATTGCGTCCTCCAGCGCCGCCCAGGGCGCGCTGGTTGACGGCACCAAGGTCAACTAACCCTTGCTGCCCTGAACGGCCCCTTCGGAGACCCCGGCGTGTCCTGTCCGCGCCGGGGTTTTCTGTTCACACCTTGCGCCCGGCGTCGGGGGTGGCAATCGCGTCGTGATCGACCAGGTTCCAGTCCATCCCGACGTTGCGATAGATTCGTTTGGCACGGTTCGGATAGTCGCCCACGTCATGTGGCAACCGTTGGCCGACGACGATACAGCGAAGCACCTTGTCTCCGGTGTTCTTGATCGTGTGTGCCAGCCCACCTTTTCGGTAGCCAATGAAATCGCCGGGCTTGATCGCATGCGCCTTTTCCCCGATCACCGCCGTGGCATGACCCGACAGCACATAGATGCATTCATCCTCGTGGTGGTGCTTGTGGTATTCGGTGGTTTCGCGGCCTGGTTCCACCTCGATGATATGAAACCCCAGCCCGGTCAGCCCGGTCATGTCGCCCAGTGACTTGTTGATCCGGGTGGCGTTGGGGTTCAGGAAGTGGGTCTTTTCCAGACCGGGCATTTCGGCAATTTCTTCTGCCGTCAAAAGGTAACGGTCAGACATGGCGTGCTCCTGTCGCTGCGAACAGAGTCAGCCTAGTCGCTGACGCGATCGGGCGGCAAATATTTCAATGCCGCCACTTCAACGTGAGTCTTTGTGGTTTGGCGAAACGCGTGCCGACGCCTAACTTTCCCGGCAGGGGCAAACGGAGGAACCGATGGCGCACCGCTGGAAAAATGATCTGACGCGAAACGATACCACACCGGAAGGGCTGTTTTTCAACCGGCGCAAGCTGCTGACCGGTGTGGCGGCCGGCACAATCGCCGCGGCATTGCCGCGCGGGGCCTTTGCCGCAGGTGAGGATCTGGAGCCCAACAGCTGGGAACAGATCACCGGGTATTGCAACTACTATGAGTTTGGCACAGGCAAGGATGATCCGGCAAAATACGCCCATATGCTGACCACCGACCCATGGACGATCACCATCGACGGAATGGTCGACAATCCGGGCGACTATGCCCTTTCCGATGTCCTGTCGCAGATGACGTTGGAGGAGCGGATCTATCGCTTCCGCTGTGTCGAGGCGTGGTCAATGGTCGTGCCCTGGAACGGGTTTGAACTGGCAGATTTGCTGACCATGGCCGGGGTTCAGGACGGTGCGAAATACGTCGCTTTCGAAACCGTCTATCGCCCGGAGGAAATGCCCGGGACACGTTTTCCGGTGATCGAATGGCCTTATGTCGAAGGTCTGCGCCTGGACGAGGCGATGCATCCGCTGACGATCATGGCAACTGGCGTCTATGACCGCCCGATCGCAAATCAGAACGGGGCACCGATCCGGCTGGTGGTGCCGTGGAAATATGGGTTCAAGTCGATCAAGTCGGTTGTCCGGATTACCCTGACCCATACCCAGCCGCCGACAACTTGGAAAAAGGCCAACCATCGCGAGTACGGATTCTATTCCAACGTAAATCCAAACGTCGATCATCCGCGCTGGTCTCAGGCCACGGAACGGCGCATCGGGGATGGCTTTTTTGCCAAGCGCCAGCCGACGCTGATGTTCAACGGCTACGAGTCCGAGGTGGCTTCGCTTTATGAAGGCATGGACCTGAAGGCGAACTTCTGATGGGCTTTGTCGAAGCTTTCAATGGTTCGGTCCGCAAACTGCCGGTGCCTGTGGTCTATGGCTTGCTGACGCTGCCCTTTGCATGGTTGCTGGTGCAGCTTTTCACTGGTGGGCTGGGTATCGACCCGGTCAAGGCGCTGGAACACCAGTTGGGACTGACGGCGCTGCAACTGATGGTGCTGGTTCTGGCGATCACACCGCTGCGGCGGATCCTGCGGCTGAACCTGCTACGGTTCCGCCGGGCGATCGGAGTGATGGCATTTGTCTATGTCGTGCTGCACCTCCTCGTTTGGCTGGTGCTGGATGTGCAAATCCTGGCGCAAGTCTGGGCCGACATTCTGAAACGCCCCTACATCACCATCGGTATGGTCGCATTCGCGCTGATGATTCCGCTGGCGCTAAGTTCGAATAACTTTGCGGTGCGAAAGCTGGGTCCGCTTTGGGCCAAGCTTCACAAGCTGACCTATGCAGTCGCGCTTCTGGGGGCCGTACACTTCACCATGCTGGTAAAGGGATTCCAGATCGAGCCGGTCGTCTACCTGACACTGGTTGCGATTCTGCTGGCCTTGCGCCTGCCGCCGATGCGGAAACTGCGCCTCGCCTGAGGGGTCGAACGACCGGAGAAATCATCCTGTAGGGGCGAGTCTGGTGATTTGCCCCTACATCTTGTGGAAGCGCTTTGGTGAGTCGTTCCAAAGCCCTTCGAGAACCCCGAAAAACCGCGGTACACGAACAAATTTTTCAGACCAACTCACTGAAAACAAACAAACTTTGAACTTCTTCGCAAAAAATTCGCATTTGGTCAAAAAAAGGGGTTGCGGGTTTTGTTGGGTAACCGTAAAAGCCCCTTCACCGGCGGCGCTGAGGCGCACGACGGGACG